>NZ_JBNJOI010000003.1:0-446186 GCF_050113675.1 Vibrio sp. TRT 21S02 | reverse complement strand
GAAGCTTCACCAGCTCCAGAACAAGAAGACGATCCGAAAAAAGCAGCCGTTGCTGCCGCTATTGCACGTGCTAAAGCACGCAAAGCGAAGCAAGAAAGCAAACCGATTGCTGAGCCGGAAGCTTCACCAGCTCCAGAACAAGAAGACGATCCGAAAAAAGCAGCCGTTGCTGCCGCTATTGCACGTGCTAAAGCGCGCAAAGCCGCAAAAGACCAACCATCAAAACCAAGCCAACAACCTGAGGAGGAAGAGTAATGGCCTTCTTCATTGCCAGCTCACCACACGCGCACAGTCGCAAAAGTACTCCTGATCTGATGAAATGGGTCGCCTTATGTGCGTTACCTGGTTTAGCAACACAGACGTATTTCTTTGGTTGGGGTACCATTATTCAGCTGATCATGGCCATTGTTATTGCATTGGTTTTAGAAGCAGGCGTGATGCTCGCTCGCAAGCGTCCCCCTATGTCAGCACTCAGGGACAATAGTGCCCTAGTCACCGCTTGGCTACTTGCGGTTGCGATACCACCACTCTCTCCTTGGTGGCTCATTACAATTGGTTTGGTGTTTGCTATTTTAATTGCCAAACATCTATACGGCGGGATCGGGCAAAATCCATTCAACCCAGCGATGGTTGCTTATGTGGTCCTACTGATCTCTTTCCCTGTTCAAATGACTAGTTGGATTTCTCCAGCTGAACTACAAACGACTCATATCTCTATGGGAGATGCTTTCTCGTTAGTATTCAGTGGATTGAATAATGAAGGGCTATCCTTACAACAAATCAGGACTGGCATTGATGGGGTGACCATGGCAACCCCTCTGGATGCATTTAAAACATCACTACACTCAGGCCATACAACAGCTGAAGCCCTAAGCCAACCTCAATTTTCTTCCTTAGCTGGTATCGGTTGGGAGTGGGTAAACCTCGCGTACTTGATCGGCGGATTACTGCTGCTGAAAATGCGAGTTATCAGTTGGCATATTCCCGTGAGCTTCCTTATGAGCTTATTGGTCATCAGTAGCCTATTTATGCTGTTCGCCCCTGATTCAACAGCGTCACCATTACTCCACTTGTTATCTGGCGCAACAATGCTCGGTGCATTTTTTATCGCGACAGATCCCGTTTCTGCATCAACAACCGTCAAAGGACGCCTGATTTACGGTGCCTTTATTGGGATCATGGTATTCATCATTCGTAGTTGGGGTGGTTTCCCCGATGGCGTAGCTTTTGCCGTATTACTCGCTAATATGTGTGTTCCGCTGATCGATTACTACACTAAACCACGAACTTACGGGCATTAAGGAGCAATATGTTAAACGCTATTCGTAAAAACGGCGTCACACTTGCCATTTTTGCCTGCGCTTCGACAGGCCTTGTGGCATTGACGCAATATCTCACTCAAGATCAAATTAAACTGCAAGAACAGAAACAATTGCTTTCCGTGCTAAATCAAGTTATTCCCCACGATTTACACGATAACGAACTTTATCGTTCATGCACTTTGGTCAGTGACCCCGCTCTGGGCACAACAACGCCGATGCCAGCCTATTTCGCCACGTTAAATGGTAAGCCAAGCGCACTGGCTATCGAAGCCATCGCCCCAGATGGCTATAACGGCGCAATTAAACTTATCGTTGGTATCAAGCAAGATGGCACCATTACTGGCACTCGAATTCTGTCTCACCAAGAAACACCGGGACTAGGTGATAAAATTGATTTACGTATTACCGATTGGGTCTTGGGTTTTAGTGGCAAACAGGTGACAGAGCAAAATATCAACACTTGGAAAGTGCGCAAAGACGGTGGCCAGTTTGACCAATTTACAGGCGCCACAATTACCCCTCGTGCGGTCGTCAAAGCGGTCAAAAATACCGTAAACTACGTCAACCAAAATCGCGAACAGCTACTTAAGCAACCAATGGATTGTGGAGACAATCATGGCTGAGCATAAAACTCTGATTAAAAATGGCATGTGGGACAACAACCCCGCACTTGTCCAACTGCTAGGCCTGTGCCCTTTGCTTGCGGTCTCATCTACAGTGACCAATGCTCTAGGGCTCGGCATTGCAACCTTACTGGTTCTGGTTGGATCTAATGTAACCGTTTCACTGGTACGAAATTTTGTCCCTAAAGAAGTGCGTATTCCTGTGTTTGTGATGATCATTGCTGCATTGGTTACTTGCGTACAGCTGCTCATGAATGCTTACGCTTATGGCCTGTACTTATCACTGGGCATTTTCATCCCCCTTATTGTTACCAACTGTATCATTATTGGCCGTGCGGAAGCCTTTGCGTCTAAAAATGATGTATTGCCCGCCGCGCAAGATGGTTTCTGGATGGGCATGGGAATGACCAGCGTACTCGTTTTATTAGGAGCCATGCGTGAAATCATTGGCAATGGGACACTATTTGATGGTGCAGATCTTCTGCTCGGAGATTGGGCAAAAGTGCTTCGTATTGAAGTCTTTCATTTCGACAGTAGCTTCTTACTTGCATTACTACCGCCAGGCGCATTTATTGGCGTTGGCTTACTGATCGCCCTCAAAAACGTTATCGATAAGCAAATGGAGTCTCGCCAACCAAAACAAGAAAAAGCGACGATAGAGCGCGTGCGAGTCACCAACCAATAAGAATACACAGGAAGCAGCCTACCAATGAACAAAACAAAACGCATCGAGATCTTGCAACGACTGAGGGATGACAATCCCAACCCACAAACCGAGCTTAACTGGAGCTCTCCATTTGAGCTCTTGATTGCAGTGCTGCTTTCTGCGCAAGCGACCGATGTCAGTGTGAACAAAGCCACAGATAAACTTTACCCTGTAGCTAACACACCACAAGCCTTATTCGATCTGGGTGTCGACGGTGTTAAAGAGTACATCAAGACCATTGGCTTATTTAACTCTAAAGCAGAGAACGTTATCAAAACGTGCCGTATTTTGTTAGACAAACACAATGGTGAAGTACCAGAAAACCGTGAAGCACTCGAAGCGCTACCTGGTGTCGGCCGAAAAACAGCCAATGTTGTCCTTAACACCGCATTTGGTTGGCCCACGATTGCGGTTGATACTCACATATTTCGTGTCTCCAACCGAACTAAGTTCGCAATGGGGAAAAATGTGGATGAAGTCGAAGAAAAGCTACTAAAAGTGGTCCCTAAAGAGTTTAAATTAGACGTTCATCATTGGTTAATTCTTCACGGTCGCTATACCTGTGTCGCCAGAAAGCCACGTTGCGGCAGCTGTATTATTGAAGATCTTTGTGAGTTCAAAGAAAAAGTCTATCCAGAGAGCTAGGAGCAAGCTATGTCAAATGGTCGTATTCTTCACACAATGCTACGTGTCGGTGACTTAGATAAGTCTATCGAGTTTTACACCCAAGTTATGGGTATGCAGCTTCTGCGTACCAACGAAAATACGGAATACAAGTATACCCTTGCATTTCTTGGCTACGGTGATGAATCTCAAGGAGCAGTGATTGAGCTGACTTACAACTGGGGAACCAGTGAGTATGATTTAGGCTCAGCATTTGGCCACATTGCGATTGGGGTCGATGATATTTACACCACTTGTGACACCATTAAAGCAGCTGGAGGCAACATTACACGTGAGCCAGGCCCCGTCAAAGGCGGAACAACCCACATCGCATTCGTAAAAGACCCTGATGGCTATATGATTGAGCTTATCCAAAATAAGCAAGCCAGTGCTGGACTAGAAGGCTAACCCTGTTTCAAATAAGCAATACATATCAAATAGATACAAAATATTCATAAGGTAGCACTTCGCTGCCTTATTTTTTAACTTTACATGATAATTGTTATCATTTAATCTTTCGATACCTCGTGTGTTGGAGATAATAAAATGGGCATCGCAGATTGGGAGAAGCATACTCTACTTGCTGACATAGCAATGAAGGAAGACGATCAGTTGAGAAGTATTCTTCATTATCAGCAAGCATTGACGCTCAGTGAGCAAATTGGTGATTCAGAAGACATTGATGTCGAAGATCGCTTAATGATTTCGGTGATTTCATGCCATAACCTCGCTTCTTTCTGGCGTACTGTTGGCGATACCACCTACGAACTTAAATATCTACAACTGGCATCCGAGAAAGTGTTAACGCTCGTACCACAGTGCCCAAATACAGATTGCAATGCGTTTATTGATTCGATGGGGTGCTGCAAAAAAGCGCTGATTGAATTTATGAAGCGTCACCCAAATCCTGAAATTGCGAAGCAAGTGCAAGATATTGATACCGCAACTAACTGCAATCTAATCGCCAAATTCCGCCTAAATTAAAAAAGCCAGCTGATGCTGGCTTTTTTGTTCATTAGACTTGTGTCCGACCCAGAGATATTACCACACGTCGATTTCGGTCTTTACCGATTGGAGAAGCATTGTCATCGATTGGTCGGCGTTTACCGTAACCTTGAACCTGAATCCTATCTTCCGGCAACCCCAGAGACTTAAAGTAGTTTCTTAACACTTCAGCACGGCGCTCAGATAGGTTTTGACTGGCACTTTTACTGTCCTCTGCATCGGTATAGGTCGAAACCAACACCAGATCAATATCTTGGTTATAGCGAATGTACTCTGCGATCTGAGCTAAGCGCTTTTGTGACGCTTTGTTAAGATCAACACTCGTACGGTCGTAATGAAGAATAGTGAACGATATATCTTCAAAACTGTAAGGTAATAAATTAGCAATACAGCTACTAAAAACATTGTATTGCTGCTGGAAAAGTACTGAAGACAGTGCAACTTCCACTCGTTGATCGCGGCTTTGCCACTCTTGATAACTAAACGTTGGATAACGCCCCTTTTCGAGTTCATCCAATAAACTCCAAGCGGTTTGCCCACCGACGTAACCGTCAAACTGCTTGAAAAAACGTAAATTGGTAATGCGCTCAGCACCATCGCCAGGGCGCCATACTGGCGGCATAGAAACCAAATTCACGTCACGGGTTTCCCCCATCGGACGCTTCATTTTCAATTCGAAATCGAGGTTAATTTTTTTGCTCGCATGAGACGAAAAAACCGCATCGCCAAAATTAGGGATCGGGTGCACTAAACGGCATTCAAGCGGCGTATTGGACACCATTTGCCAAGTCGACTGCTGCGGTTTAGCTACATAGCGCTTTTCTATTGCGTTAGAGGCGTATGACGCAATAGAACAGGAAAACAGAAGACTGATTGCTAACAGCTTTTTCATAGTGACGTTATCTCAATAGGTACAGCTTGAGGAGGCAACACATTGCCATCCGTATTTATTCTCACTAAATAATGCAAAAAGCTCGCCACACTGCGTGTCATGTTCACCGCTTTTTATTCAGCTCGCTGGTTTTTCTTACAACAAGAATCTGCAATAATGCCAGCTTCATCACACAATTGTAGAACGACATGACTGTAGAAAACGAAGCATTGACGTTAAAAAAACGTTTTCGTGGCTATTTCCCGGTGGTTATCGACGTAGAAACCGCTGGATTTAATGCAAAAACTGACGCACTTCTAGAAATATGTGCCATCACTTTAAAAATGGATGAAAATGGTGATTTGCATCCAGCCACCACTATGCATTTTCATGTCGAGCCATTTGAAGGCGCAAACCTTGAAAAAGAAGCGCTTGAATTTAATGGCATCCGCGACCCTTTCAGCCCATTACGGGGCGCAGTTAGCGAAGCCGAAGCACTAAAAGAAATCTTTAAACAGATCCGCAAAGAGCAAAAATCGGTCGATTGCAGCCGTGCCATTATCGTGGCGCACAACGCCACCTTCGATCATAGTTTTGTTACAGCTGCGACTGAGCGCTGTAAATTAAAACGAGTCCCTTTCCATCCCTTCGCTACGTTTGATACCGCAACGCTTGCTGGTCTAGCCTATGGCCAAACCGTATTAGCCAAAGCTTGTAAAACTGCCGGGATGGATTTTGACAACAAAGAAGCCCACTCTGCACTCTATGACACACAAAAAACAGCAGAGCTATTCTGCGGCATCGTTAACAAATGGAAAGCTCTCGGTGGCTGGCCATTGATTGATGCTGAAGAAAAATAACAAACACAACAATACGAGTTAAATATGAATCCTGTAGTTATTTCAGTATGTATCATGCTGATCCTCGCCTTGATGCGGGTGAATGTCGTTGTCGCTCTGACATTCAGTGCCATCGTTGGAGGCGTGGTTTCCGGTATGGATCTCAAAGAAGCGGTTTCGGCATTTGAAAGTGGTTTAGGTGGCGGTGCGACCATTGCGCTAAGCTACGCCATGCTTGGTACTTTTGCGGTGGCGATTTCGAAATCTGGCATTACTGACATCTTAGCCCGCAGCGTAATCAAGCGTTTAAACGGTAAAGAAGATGGTGCCGCCACAACCGGACTAAAATATGGCGTTTTGGTGGCTCTAATTGCCGTTACTATGTCATCACAAAACGTTATTCCGGTTCATATCGCCTTCATCCCCATCTTAATTCCACCTTTACTGAGCGTTTTTGCCCGACTAAAACTTGATCGCCGTATGGTCGCCTGTGTTCTGACTTTTGGCTTGATCACCCCTTACATGATTCTGCCAATTGGTTTTGGTGGGATCTTCCTTAACAATATCTTGCTAAAAAACCTGCACGACAACGGTTTAGACAATGTGGTGGCGAGCCAAGTACCAACAGCCATGTTGCTGCCTGCCGCTGGGATGATTTTTGGCCTCTTGACCGCTATCTTCTTCAGCTATAGAAAACCACGTGAGTACCCTGAAACCGAACTCACTCATGTGGAAGAGTCACCTCAGACCGTGTGTAAAAAGAACATTATGGTTGCCGTTGCCGGTATTATCGCAGCACTCGCTGTACAGCTCTTTACCGGCTCAATGATCATCGGTGCATTGGCTGGCTTTATGGTATTTACCTTTGGTGGCGTGATCGCGTGGAAAGAAACCCATGATGTATTTACTAAAGGCGTTCACATGATGGCAATGATTGGCTTTATCATGATCTCTGCAGCTGGTTTCGCTGCTGTCATGAAAGCCACTGGAGGCGTTGAAACCTTAGTGCAATCACTATCCACCAGCATTGGCGATAACAAACCGCTGGCTGCTCTATTAATGCTGGTTGTTGGTCTTTTAGTCACCATGGGCATTGGTTCATCATTCTCAACCATCCCAATTATCGCGACAATTTATGTGCCTCTGGCTGCTGCATTTGGTTTTTCACCCATGGCAACCATCGCTTTGGTGGGTACCGCAGCGGCATTGGGTGATGCAGGTTCACCGGCATCTGACTCTACATTAGGCCCAACATCTGGCCTAAATGCCGATGGTCAACATGAACACATATGGGAAACAGTGGTTCCAACCTTTGTTCACTACAACATTCCTTTAATTGTCTTCGGCTGGATTGCAGCGATGGTGCTCTAAAGCCAAAAGAAACAAAAGATAGCTATAAAAAACGAGCCCCTGAACTGGGGCTCGTTTTGTTTGATTAGTGCGGTGAGATATTTGATAGGCTTTGGATATGTACCGTGATCTCTTCACGGTCATGGTAAAGATGCTTTGCTTGCAGCTTAAACTTCACCCCGTTTTCTTTTAGGAAGATCTTAAGGTTTTCAATATCTTCCAGAACTTCATCATAACGGCCTTTCATCGGCAATTTCAGGTTGAAGATGGTTTCTTTTGCCCAACCACGGATGATCCACTCACCCATTAACTGAGCAACACGAGACGGCTTCTCTATCATATCGCAGACCAGCCATGTAACGTTCTTACGTGCTGGCTCAAACTTAAACCCATCTTCTTGGTGGTGTTTAACTTGCCCTGTCTCCATCAGGCTATCCGCCATCATGCCATTGTCCACAGAGTGGACAAACATTGAACGCTTCACCAATTGGTAAGTCCAGCCCCCCGGGCAAGCACCTAAATCCACGCCCCACATACCAGACGCTAAACGTTCATCCCACTCTTCACGCGGAATAAATACATGAAACGCTTCTTCTAACTTTAATGTCGAGCGGCTTGGCGCATCGGTTGGGAACTTAAGACGGGGGATCCCCATAAAGAACTGAGAGTTGTTACCCGATACCGAGTAGCCAATAAAGCAGTGACCAGGAGCCACAAAACAGATATGCAGAACCGGCTTTTTTGGATTCTCTTTATTGAGCAAAATCCCCTTGCCACGCAGCGCCTGACGCATAGGCACGGTAAACTTGCGACAAAACTTCAATAACTCTTTTGCTTCATTCGTGTCCGGGGTTTCAATCCGGATGTCACCACAGCGAGGGAAAGCTTCAATGTCACTCAATTCCTGCAGAATTGGGGAAATACGATCTTCACGTGGCAACTCTTCGAACTCAACGGCTACTGCAAACATTTGACGTGCAAAAATCAATGATTGGAAGTCCAGTTTTTTAACCAGCTTTTCTGCATCACCCGCTTGGTAACATTCAAACAGCACATAACCAGAATTCTTTTTAAGGCGTGGGAAACCATAAACTTCCAGTTCGGCGGCGCGATCTTGGATCTCTCCCGCACACTCTTTTTCAAAGCCCGAACGGCAATAAAGCATTACTTGTTTCACTTGCTAACCTCTTTTATCTGCAGTGCTGCGAATACGAACATCCCCCACCCTAACATAAACGTTACTCCACCAAATGGTGTGATTGGCCCAAACCACTTTATTCCAGTCAGAGTCAATGCGTAGAGGCTGCCACTAAAACAAAAGATGCCGATGATAAAGCAAATTGATGCGATGAAAAAATATTTTTGCGCTTTTACGGAAATTGGAAGACTAAGCAACACCCCACACAATAAAATCGCCAATGCGTGAATCAATTGATATTGCACTCCAGTTTGAAAGACATCCAATAGATATGCAGAAACCTGCTGCTTTAAACCGTGGGCCGCAAATGCACCCAGCGCAACAGCAACACCCATCAAGATTCCACCAAAAGCCAGTAAGTACTTATGCTTCATGATAAGCCTCTTTAATAAATTGACTCAGTTGTGCGATTGTTTGTTCGATATTTTCGGCCTCGGTATAACCTGAACGTTTCCGAGGTTTAAAACTATGATCCCCATCTGGCAGAAAATGAACCTGAATCTTTGGGGAAAGCTCAAAATCGACAAACTCTTCTTTTTTACCAAAGGTGTCACGCTCACCCTGCAAGATCAAACAAGGTTTTTCCAACGTTGCAAGGTGTTCGGCTTTGTACTTCTCCGGTTTTCCCGGTGGGTGAAATGGGAACCCTAAACAGGCGACCGCAGCGACATTCTCCTCCTGTGCTAATAAGCTTGCCATTCTTCCACCCATCGATTTTCCACCAATAACCACTGGTTTGGCCGCATATTTCGCGATGACGTCCTGAAAAGCCTCGAGCAGTTTTGGGGCGCGATCCGGTGGACGCTTCTTGCCGTCCTCAGCTCGTTTAACCATATAAGGAAAATTAAACCGAATAACTTGAATGCCAGTATTAACTAACCCCATTGCCACTTGCTCCATAAACGCATGCTCCATGCCGGCGCCAGCCCCATGAGCAAAAATAAATAGTGGATGCTCACTGTCACCTTGAACAATCACATCACTCATCTAATAGATCCTCTTGCTCACTTTGTGCCTTCGCTAACATCCAATCTCGGAACGTTGCAATCCGTCCCATGTCTGCCTGCTTTTCATGACACACAACGTAAAAGGCATTTTTTGAAACAAGCAGCTCATCAAACGGAGCGATGAGACGCCCGGCTTCTAGCTCTGGCTGTGCCAGCACGTTATTCCCGAGCGCAACCCCTTGTCCATGAGCTGCCGCTTGAAGCACCATGGTTGAGTGACTGAAGATAGGACCATGGTTAACGTTAACGCCATCAAGACCATGCTGCTTAGAAAATTGTTTCCAATCCTTTCTAGATGTGTCATGAAGTAACGTATGCTGTTTCAAATCGGTTAGTGATTCTAATGGTTTAGGCCCAAGCAATAGTGACGGTGAGCACAGTGGAATTAAATATTCTTGATAGAGTTTATCTGCACGTAAACCCGGCCAATTTCCACGGCCGTAATAGATCGCGACATCGACATCATCAGTCAGTGAACCTTCATCCATATCCACCGCTTTGATACGAACATCAATATCCGGCTCTTGTTGGTTGAAGTCAGATAACCTAGGAACCAACCACTGGATAGCAAAGCTCGGTGGCAGACTAATGGTTAAAGCCCCTTTCTCACTGCGTTCCAGCACTTTATCCGTCGCTTCAGAAAGCGAGGTAAAGATGTCTTTTATATCAAGAAAGTAACTTTGCCCCTCTTCCGTAAGCAATAAAGAACGGTTGCGACGACGAAAAAGTTTCAGCCCTAAAAACTCCTCTAGAGCTTTAATTTGGTGGCTGACAGCGGCTTGAGTAACAAAGAGTTCTTCAGCGGCGCGGGTAAAACTTAAGTGACGTGCAGCCGCTTCAAAAACTTTTAACGAGTTTAGGGGAGGCAATCTTCTGGACATGCTAGCTCTCAACGTTAAAGATTAGTTTTTTTAATCTGAAACATTATAAATTGTCCGTTGCCTCTCGACCAGAGAAATTCTATATTTCATCCCGCAACGCAAGCCTGAACGGCTTGATTCTTATTTAGAATCAATTGGCTTTGTTGTTGCGATGTTGTGTTTGCAAACTCGAATTTCGAGTTAGGTAGGTTTCTACCACCGTTCTGTTTCACACCGAAATAGAACATATACTTCCTGTATTTATTTTGACCTGTCTGTCAAATTTTTAGCACCGCCTCTTTGGCGGTGTTTTTTTATGCCGATTCAGTGCTACCCCACCTTTCAGATACAAAAAAAACGCAAACCGCTTTCACGATTTGCGCTTCTATACTCTTATGAGCAAAGATAATTAAGGGCGATATACCTTAACGTTATTAAAACCTTGCTCTTGCAAATACAATGCTTGTAGGCGGCTCATCACACCTCGGTCACAGTACAACAAGTACGTTTTAGACTGGTCTAAATCACCAAACTGGGTACCGAGCTTGTAAAATGGAAGGTGCTTTACTTCCACGCCATCAATTTCTAATGGATTGTCGTCTTCTTCTTCAGGGCTGCGAATATCCAAAACAATTGCATGCTCTTCAACCGCTTTCACTTGCTCGACTTCTGGCGCAGCTTGCTCAGACTCTTTCGCAATGTCACGAATGTCCATTTGGCGAGCATCTCGAACCACTTGTTCTAGAATATCGAAGTCAAACTTCTCTTCTTCCGCTTCGAGTTTCGCCTTCACGGCTTTCACTGTTGGCTTCTTCGAAATCACACCACAATACTCAGGCATTGTTTTCGCGAAGTCTTCAGTGCCAATTTGGCGAGCTAAGTTAATAATGTCTTCTTTGTCCCAGTTGATTAGAGGACGAAGGATAAGTGAGTCAGTTACACCATCAATATGACGTAAGTTGGTCAACGTCTGACTAGAAACCTGACCTAACGCTTCACCCGTCACCAAAGCCTGAATACCAAACTTCTCAGCAATCATGCCTGCGGCACGCATGAACATGCGTTTTAAGACAACACCCATCTGACCGTCATCGACTTTCTCTAAGATCTCAGCCACAACAGGTTCAAAGTCAACCGAGATAAAGCGAACTTTCGCGGAAGAACCATACTTGTTCCATAGGTAGTGAGAGACTTGCTTTACACCAATCTCATGCGCTGGACCACCAAGGTTAAAGAAGCAGTAATGAACCTTTGAGCCACGTTTGATGTGTAAGTAGCTTGATACGCCAGAGTCAAAACCACCGGAGATCAGGCTCAATACGTCTTCTTGAGTTCCAAGAGGGAAACCACCTAATCCTTTATGGCGAGCAATGATTTGGTTTAACTTCTCACCCGCCACTTCAATCTTCACGGTGACATCTGGGTTTTGCAGTTTAACTTTGGCACTCTCTACCGCTTGGTTAAGGCCACCACCGACATAACGCTCTAGTTCAATGGAGGTGAAATCATGTTTACCACGACGTTTTGCACGCACCACAAACGTTTTGTTTTCAATGTTTGGACGATTCAGTTCCAGTACTTGCTCGTAGATGTCGTGCAAATCTTTGAATTCAGATTGCTGAACTTCCAGTACATGATGAATACCCGGAGTATGAGTAAGTACTTGAAGTACTTCATTGAAATACTGATCACTTTCAGAAGTGACTTCAATGTGGTCTCGACGGTTAAATACCGCTACCGACTCAGTGCGACTCTGAATGATGTTGCGAATGTTGCATTCTAGGATCTTCGTGAAGCGCTTACGCACAGATTCACTTTTAACAAAAATTTCTGGATGGGGCTTTACGATAAATTTCATACTTCACTTCACTAGTTAGCAGCTTTCGCGGTTTAGTTCGCAATCTACGGTAGTGATGACAAGATCATCACTCTCTAAGGGCGCAAGATTATACATGATGAAATGACCATAAAAAAGACGAGCTTTTCAGCTCGCCTCTTGTTTGGCTTATTGCGGTGTGGATGGCACTTCATCACTATACAAAGGCTCACCCTGCATAATACTGATTTCCACTCGTCGGTTTCTTGAGCGTTGAGCTTCCGTATCATTTGGCCCTAGAGGAGCCGTATCTGCCATACCGCGAACTCGCAGACGTTGATGAGAAAAGCCGCGTACTTTTTCCATTTCTTGAGCAACCGATACTGCACGCTGCGCAGATAAATCCCAGTTGGAACGATACAACTCGGAATCGACTCGTTGGTTATCAGTGTGGCCAGAGATCCGCACAATGCCCGGAACATCTTTGACTAGCTCTGCAATTTGGCGAACTAGAGGACGGAATTTCGGTTGCAAGAATGCCGAACCTTCTGGGAACGCTCCCTTCTCTCGAATCCGAATCACAATTTGTTGGCCAAGGTTTTCAACTTCAATCGCCCCTTGTTCGATTTCACGTTCCAGCGCTTTTTTGATGGCTTCCATAACGGTTTCCATCTCTTCAGACATCGCCTCAGATTGTTGCTGAGTTTGATCCGATTCGGAATTCTGATTGTTCTTGGTCGATGTTTCGGGTGATTGTCCCCCCGTCATCTTACCTTGATCGCGCTGAGTTCCACCTGCTCTATCCGATTCCCCTTCATGGAATTCAAGCGTCTGCTGCGTAATGTCTATGGTTTGCTGCATGATGACATCAATGGGCGTTGGCTCTGGCCGACCAGGCCTAAATTCTTGCGCAATAATGCTGGTCCCTTTAGGGATATCTTTCACTTCTAAACGGTTTTGTACACCAAAGGCAAACTTCATTGAACCTGCAATCTGTTTGAACTTCAGCACGTCCATTTCTGAAAACGAAAGCAGAAGTACGAAGAAGCACATCAGCAGTGACATCAGGTCCGCAAATGTTCCCATCCATAATGGAAGGCCGGGTGGCGGACATTTGCATTCGTTATCATCATCCATTGTGCTTCCTTACTCGTTATCTACATCAAGCGCACGTTTACCTTCATTGAGGTAATTCTTCAGATAACTATCAATAACACGAGGGTTTTGACCATCTTGAATCGCGAGCACCCCATCCATGATCAAACGACGGTTAAGTTTTTCTTGCTCACGACGAAGTGAAAGTTTGTCTGCGATTGGGAAGAAAACCATGTTGGAAAGAATCGCACCATAGAGCGTTGTAAGAAGTGCAACTGCCATCGCAGGACCAATTGCCTTGGGGTCATCCATGTTTGATAGCATAGCAACCAGACCCACCAGCGTACCTATCATCCCCATGGCTGGTGCTACGTCGCCAAACGCACGAAATACACCAGCACCTTGCTCGTGACGCTCATCAGTTAACGCGATATCTTTTTGTAATGCTGCGCGGACGACATCGGCATCATGACCATCCACTAATAAGTCGATGCCTTTTTGCATGAAGCTGTTAGTGATTTCCATCTCTTCTAGAGCTAAGAAACCGCCTTTACGTGCCGCATCAGCCATTTCAACCACTTTCGCGATCAAATCCTCTGGCTCATCGGCTTTAAACATGAATGCTTTACCAGCGATTTTCGTGGCACCAAAGAATTGCCCCATGGTAAATTTCATTAACACAACGAAAGTTGAGCCGCCCACAACGATCAAAATCGACGTCACGTCGATGAACATCATGATGCTTCCGCCTAAAATCATTGCCATGATCACGAAAGCAAAGCCGCCAATGAGTCCTATCAGCGTTGCTAAATCCACAAAGCACTCCTCATGCTATCTTTAAAGCTTCTACCAAATTATATCGGCAACATGCTCAGATCTTTAATGTTTTATTGGTATCACACTCACACAAATTAGGCTTAGCCTGCTTATTTGTCATACTAGACTATAAATACGCCGCTGTTGATGACCTTTTTCCTTTTGTGGGCATGCATGTGTAAAATCTATTTTTCTGACAATTTTACTCGGTTAAATTTGACCATCATTACCTGCTAAGGTAACTTTCGTGCATCTTTCAAAACGTAGATAAGTTATGGCGAGCAAAAAACCTGAAAATATGACTTTTGAAGCCACAATTGACGAGTTGGACACACTGGTTGATCAGCTTGAAAATGGTGACCTGTCTTTAGACGACGCTTTGAAAAAATTCGAACGTGGTATTGCTCTAGCCCGAGCTGGTCAAACCAAACTGAGTGATGCCGAGCAGCGTGTCAGTATCTTGTTGCAAGATAACGATGATGCTCCATTGAGTGAATTTGATTCTCAGTCTGAATAACCGTACCAAAGAAGATCGCTTTATGCTTGAGGCTCTACCCTCTTACCAACAAAGAAATAATCAGCAGCTAGAAAACTGGCTGACTCAACTTCCACATCAGAACCAAGCCTTAATTGAGGCAATGCGTTATGGCCTTTTATTGGGAGGCAAACGCGCACGTCCTTTCTTAGTCTATATTACTGGCGAGATGCTCGGTATTGAACTTTCAGATCTCGATACGCCAGCGTCTGCTGTCGAATGTATTCATGCCTATTCGCTGATCCATGATGACTTACCTGCAATGGACGATGATGCGCTGCGCAGAGGTCAGCCGACATGCCACATAAAATTTGACGAGGCAACGGCGATTCTGACAGGCGACGCGCTGCAAACATTGGCATTTACCATTTTGGCCGAAGGCCAACTTGCGCCACAAGCTGAAACCAACCGAATTCGTATGGTGCAGGTCTTAGCTGAGGCATCTGGCGCACAAGGTATGTGTATGGGTCAAGCATTGGATTTAGCGGCAGAAAATAAAGCGATATCGATAGCTGAGTTAGAAGAGATCCACAGAAACAAAACAGGTGCATTAATTAAATGTGCCATTCGCCTTGGCGCATTGGCCGCTGGCGAAAAAGGCAAAGCCATATTGCCGCAACTGGATCAATTTGCGGATGCAATTGGTCTGGCGTTTCAGGTTCAAGACGACATTTTAGATATCATTAGTGACACCGAAACCTTAGGCAAGCCCCAAGGTTCCGATCAAGAATTGAATAAAAGCACCTACCCAGCTTTACTTGGCTTGGAAGGCGCAGTAAACAAAGCTCATACTCTGTTGCAAGAGGCACTTCAAGCGTTAGAAGCAATCCCATACAATACAGAGTTACTCGAAGAGTTCGCCCGATACGTCATCGAGCGCAAGAACTAAACTAAAAGCGCGCAACTATATGACTCTTAATATTTCAAAGTATCCAACACTGGCACTGGCAAATACACCTGATGAGCTACGCAGCTTACCCAAAGAGACGCTGCCGGAGCTGTGTGAGGAACTACGCACATATTTATTAAATTCAGTTAGCCAGTCTAGTGGTCACCTAGCATCTGGTTTGGGCACGGTTGAGCTGACGGTAGCACTTCACTATGTCTACAACACCCCTTTTGATCAGTTAATTTGGGATGTGGGCCACCAAGCATACCCACATAAGATCTTAACTGGCCGTCGCGAACAAATGCCAACCATTCGCCAAAAAAATGGGCTGCACCCTTTCCCGTGGAGAGAAGAAAGTGAATACGACACTTTGTCTGTCGGTCACTCATCCACTTCAATTAGTGCGGCTTTAGGAATGGCAATCAGTGCAGACAAAGAAGGCCAAAATCGTAAAGTAGTAAGTGTTATTGGCGATGGTGCCATCACTGCTGGTATGGCTTTTGAAGCAATGAACCACGCAGGTGATATTCATCCTGACATGCTGGTGGTTCTAAATGACAACGAAATGTCGATTTCAGAAAATGTTGGCGCGCTCAATAACCACTTAGCACAAGTATTGTCAGGCAGTTTGTACACTTCCATTCGTGAAGGTGGAAAAAAGGTCCTTTCTGGTATCCCACCAATTAAAGAGCTAGTGCGTCGTACTGAAGAGCATTTAAAAGGAATGGTAGTTCCAGGCACTCTTTTCGAAGAGCTTGGTTTTAACTACATTGGCCCAGTGGATGGTCATGATGTCATTGAACTGGTCAAAACACTCCGCAATATGCGTGAGTTAAAAGGCCCTCAGTTCTTACACATTATGACCAAAAAAGGTAAAGGCTACGCACCTGCCGAGAAAGATCCAATCGGTTATCACGGTGTACCTAAATTTGATCCTAGCCATAACTCACTACCTAAGAGTAACGGTGGCAAGCCATCTTTCTCGAAGATTTTTGGTGATTTCCTCTGTGATATGGCGGCCCAAGATCCCAAGCTTATGGCCATAACGCCTGCAATGCGTGAAGGCTCTGGCATGGTTCGATTCTCGAAAGAGTACCCGAATCAGTACTTCGATGTGGCGATTGCAGAGCAGCACGCTGTAACATTAGCAACAGGTATGGCTATTGCGGGTGATAGCCCAATTGTTGCCATCTATTCAACCTTCCTACAGCGTGGCTACGATCAGTTGATTCATGACGTTGCTATCATGGACTTGCCTGTAATGTTTGCGATTGATCGAGCGGGTTTAGTCGGCGCCGATGGTCAAACCCACCAAGGGGCTTTCGACCTTAGCTTTATGCGCTGTATTCCTAATATGGTGATCATGGCGCCAAGTGATGAAAATGAGTGTCGTCAGATGCTTTATACTGGTCATAAGCATACCGGACCTTCTGCTGTTCGTTACCCTCGCGGTACAGGTCGGGGCATTGAGATCGAAAAAGAATTTACCGCACTCGAAATCGGTAAAGGTCGCCTCGTTCGTCAAGGTGAGAAAGTCGCAATTCTTAGTTTCGGCACGTTCTTAGACAACGCACTTAAAGCGGCAGAAGCGTTGAATGCAACAGTTGCAGATATGCGTTTTGTCAAACCACTTGATGAAGCATTAATTAAGCAGTTGGCCAATGAGCATGATGTCCTCATCACTCTTGAAGAAAATGCCATCGCTGGCGGCGCTGGTGCTGGCGTGATTGAGTTCATGATGAAAGAAAAGCTATTGAAACCAGTTTTGAACCTTGGTTTACCCGATAAGTTCATCGCTCAAGGTACTCAAGAAGAACTTCATGAAGAACTAGGATTGGATGCTAAGGGAATTGAACAATCAATTCGCAACTACCTTGAAAAATGATCATTTATCATTGTAAAAAAGCCCTCTGATGAGGGCTTTTTTATTGCGGTAAAATCCAGTTAAACTCAGAACACAGTTTTTTCCAAGTATCATCAACTCCCGCTTTAATCACCACTGTTTGCTGACTAAACGGATGAGTAAACACCAACTTCGATGCATGCAACAACAAGCGATGAGAGTCATAAACCTCTCGAAATAGCTTATTGTGTTTTCCATCACCATGCGTCGTGTCACCAACGATTGGATGACGTAAGTGCGCCATATGACGTCTCAGCTGATGCTTTCGTCCTGTCAGAGGCTTTAACTCCATCAAACAATATCGTGTTGTTGGAAACTTTCCTGTCGAATAGGGGATTTCTACCTGAGCAAGAGGACAATAATCAGTAATCGCATCTTGGGCCTCTTTCTCCTGACTTGCATGTTTATCCGCTATCTTATCTAACTCAATTTTTAGCGGGTAATCTAAGCGTCCTTCTTCAACAATCCATCCGCGTACAATCGCATGATAGGTCTTTTCCATTTCATGATTCGCAAACATCGGCATCACTTGTGATGCGACTTCACTCGAAAGCGCAAACATCAACACTCCGGAAGTTGGTCTATCTAAACGGTGTAGTGGAAAAACATGCTGACCAATCTGATCACGCAACGTCTGCATCACAAATTGGGTTTCATGCTTATCTAACCAACTTCGGTGAACTAACATTCCTGCTGGCTTATTGACGGCGACAAAATATTCATCTTGATAGACAATTTCTAACATCAAGCACATGCCTCTTCAATTTGTCGAATAATTACAATCAATGACTCTAGGTGTGTTTCATCTTTCCAGCTTTCTTCAAAATAAGGCGACATTCTAAAACCAGCAGGGAGTTTTTCTCGGTGAAGCAATATCGACTCCATCTTGGGAATAAATACCCACTGCAGCCACTCATGAGGTGCTAATACATCAATAGCAAAAGGTTCGGTGCTTTCAAGCGCATCTTTGGCAGGGGAAGCCTCCTGCCAAAGCTCTAACCGCATCATAGTGACTTGCAGTTGCTTGAGTAACATTAATATTTGTTCTTCTTTCTTCATTATCTTCTTCAAGACCTTGAAAATCAGCAATAGAGTACCATTTATAAGGGAAAGAAAGTTAGGACAATTCTTCCATGGAAACGATTCATACTCTTACTCAGCTATTGATCAATAGTCACTGCCAGTACCAGATTTTCGATCTAGGACGACGCATCAGTCCTATCGATAACCATGTCTTTGAAAAGGTTGAGCAAGGCCAACAACCCTACCCTTATCCAATGCAGCGTAAAGCGCATCTAGCCATTGCATACTGGAATGAACATAACCAACCGTGGATATGGTTTCTTAAATTTGAACTGGATGAAAGAGGGTTGTTAAAGCAGTCCGATGTGGGTAATTTCATCAAATTTGTTGTTGAAGCGATGGGAAGTCGCTTACAAGATAATATGTCCGAAGAGCAACAGCAAAAACTCGCAAATAACCCATATACGTTTAAACCTGCCGAAGACAAGATGGCAGTATTTCATAGTCAGGTACGCGCTCTCTTAACTCTACCCTGCAGCCAATACTACGAACATGCACAGCACTACTTTTCTGGTGGTTTAGGGTGGGAGAAGTGGCAAACAGTCGGATTGCAAGGTGTCACCGACATGTGTGCACGCCTAGGACAAGAGCAAAATGGTGTAAACCTTCGTAAAGCACTGCCTCATTTACCAGCTGAGCCTCTCTATGCATTACTTGGGGCTTTAGAACATACTCCGCTACCGGAAAAGCTCGCCATACGCCTCGCTGAGATGGCGCAGCAACAAATATCCAGCTCAGACCCTGATCTTTTTTTGCTTGGAGCATTAGCCCGCGCTTTATCGGGTGCTGATAAGAGCCTAGCTCAGCCAATTCTAGAGCAGGTACTCACCTCCCCTCGGTTAAGCCATCAAGAAGTGTTGATAGGTATCGCAGGAAGAAGTTGGCATTTACTGGCAGACAGCACCCTTGCTGAGACATTCTTGTTACGCTTAGCACAAACAGGAAATCAGCCATTATTTAATCAGCTATTTGCCGACTTAGTGATGTTGCCTCAGTTACGGTTAGTATTGCTACCCTTGCTACATAGCAGCCCATCACCAGAGCTTTCCCAAGCTCTAATTAAACTCCAGCAAGCAACTAAGGGGTAAACAATGATGACTGATTTATTTGCTATATTAGCGCTATCAATGGTTTGTTTTTTGTTTTGGCAGCAACGGCGTCAGGCTGAAATTGCGAAAAACATTGTAAACCGTAAATGTGAACAGCTTGAACTGCAAATGATCAGTATCGCTCTTAAAGCCCATAAAATAAAAACGCTAGACGGCATCTGGCGTTGGCATACTGTGTATCAATTTGAGTTTTCTTCGCTTGGAGACGATTGCTACGTCGGAGAACTCACTATGTATGGCTTTCAAGCTGGCAATTTTCATCTGCCTCCACATCGGATGTGAAAACAAACTCCAAAAAAGGCCCGAACGTGTCTTCATGCTCACCAACCAAAACAAAGCCCAGTTTATTAAGGATTGAGAGCGACGCGGTGTGATGAGTATTTGCAGTCGCTTTGACTGTTTCTAAGTTCAGTTCCCAACATGCTCTTGAAAAGAAAGCTTTGACAGCCTCAGTACCAAGCCCCTTTCCCCAATAGGTTTTGTCAAAGAGATAACCAAGCTCTGGCGCACTGTCTATCTCTGATATAAACACATGCCCCATATATTCACGAGTTTGAATATCTAGCACTGCCATCGCGTAAATACTTGGGTCATTAAGAATACGCTGAAACAGTTGTTTTGCGCTGGCAACGGTATGAGGTCCATTCATTTCCGCACGATTTTTCGCGCAGCAGTTAAGCATCAAAAAATCTGATTGTAGTGACTCACTATAAGGCACTAAAAGCGTTCTTCGAGTTACAATCGTCATCACCATACCCTTGGTTTTGTAAATCAAATCGACTGACTAAGTGAAGGTCGAAACGTTAAACCAACTCACTATTGTATATATTGATCTGAGTATGAGTTTATTTATGTAATTGTAATTATTCTCATACCCCAGAAAGTCTTGGGTAAAGAAAAGCCCCAACATAGAAGTATGGGGCTAGTAGCTTATCGCATGGCATCCTGCTAGTTTTACTCCATATATTCCTTACTACATTACAGTAATCTGTATATGTCTACGCCATCCCAAGCGGTGTCCCTCCCCCTCTAGCACCAACACCTTTTGCTGTCTAGAGCACTACTTATTCCTTCAAAATAGTGGCGAAGTATTGTCCTTTACTTCTTCCTAATAAAAATCAACACGGTTTCCTGCCGTGGCTACACTATCCTTTGCCTGTCCTTCCATGTCAGCTTCCAACCAACAGGTTCTACTGTACCAATATTGCTTTTCCCAACAATATCCTTCCACTTATATCAATAGAGAAAACCATAACCAAAGAACAAAAAACACCAAAAGATCAATAAGTTAGGATGAATTAAATATAAAAACTCTTTCGTTTAAAAGACTCTTCTCACATTCAAGTAAGCGATCTCTCACAAAGCATCAGGCTATTGGGCTACTCGTGTTTTAATAACATTGTGCAAAGCAACTCAATAAGCAAGCATATCTTCTCAATAGAAAGGTTATAATATGGTTGTATCACCGATTTGACACAGGAATAGAGGATGTTAACTAAAGATGTAACCGAAGAATTGCATGGGATAATGCAGCAACTACAAAATCAGGGAAAAGAACCAACTGTAGCTTTGGTCAAAGCAAGATTAAGTAGTAATGTGCCTATTCCAGCCCTTATTACGACTATCAAAACATGGAAAAATGCTAATCGAGTACCTAAAGTCGAAATTGCTGCAACTGAATCAAATGAAAACAACAGAATCGAAGAACTTGAAAAGAAAGTCGCGGATCTGACATCGAGGTTGATTGCATTAGAAAAGAAACTGGATAAATAAGCTATATGTGATCAATTAAAAAAGGCTTGGTAAACCAAGCCTTTCCTTTTCCAAATTGGTTCAATTACCAACCCGTGATTTCGCGTAAACCTTTACCGATGTCAGCTAGAGACTTCACAGTCTTAACACCTGCCGCTTCTAGAGCTGCAAACTTGTCTTCCGCAGTACCTTTACCACCAGAAATGATTGCACCTGCGTGACCCATACGCTTACCCGGAGGAGCTGTTACACCTGCAATGTAAGAAACCACTGGCTTAGTGACGTTCTCTTTAATGAACGCAGCAGCTTCTTCTTCTGCAGTACCACCGATTTCACCAATCATTACAATTGCTTCAGTTTCAGGGTCTTCTTGGAACAGCTTCAGAATGTCGATAAAGTTTGAACCTGGGATTGGGTCACCACCGATACCTACACAAGTAGACTGACCAAAACCTTCGTCTGTAGTCTGCTTAACTGCTTCGTAAGTTAGTGTACCGCTGCGAGATACGATACCCACTTTACCTTTCTTGTGGATATGACCAGGCATGATACCAATCTTACACTCATCTGGAGTGATTAGACCCGGACAGTTAGGACCAATCATGCGAACGCCAGTTTCTTCTAGCTTCACCTTCACGTCGATCATATCGGTTGTAGGGATGCCTTCAGTGATGGTCACGATTAGCTC
Source organism: Vibrio sp. TRT 21S02 (assembly GCF_050113675.1). Lineage (NCBI taxonomy): Bacteria > Pseudomonadati > Pseudomonadota > Gammaproteobacteria > Vibrionales > Vibrionaceae > Vibrio > Vibrio sp. TRT 21S02. Next base: position 424,056 of record NZ_JBNJOI010000003.1, on the reverse strand, counting down.
GATACCCGCATCAATCGCTTCTAGGATTGCATCTTTACAGAAAGGTGCTGGTACGTAGATAACTGTTGCTGTTGCGCCAGTTGCTTCTACTGCTTCACGTACTGTATTGAATACAGGAAGGCCTAGATGAGTTTGACCGCCTTTACCCGGAGAAACACCACCAACCATCTGTGTACCGTATGCGATAGCTTGCTCAGAGTGGAAAGTACCTTGACCACCAGTGAAACCCTGACAGATTACTTTGGTGTCTTTATTAATTAGTACAGACATTATTTGCCCTCCGCAGCAGCAACAACTTTCTTAGCTGCGTCAGTTAGCGACTCAGCTGCAATGATATCAACATCAGAATTAGCAAGAACTTCGCGACCTAGGTCTGCATTAGTACCTTCTAGACGAACAACTACTGGTACGCTTACACCTACCTCTTTAACTGCACCGATAATACCTTCAGCGATCATGTCACAGCGCACGATACCACCGAAGATATTTACTAGTACTGCTTTTACATTGTCGTCAGATAGGATGATCTTGAATGCTTCTGCTACACGTTCTTTCGTTGCGCCGCCACCGACATCTAGGAAGTTAGCTGGCTTACCACCGTGTAGATTTACGATATCCATCGTACCCATTGCTAGACCTGCGCCGTTAACCATACAGCCGACGTTACCGTCTAGTGCTACGTAGTTCAGTTCCCATTGAGCTGCGTGTGCTTCACGCTCATCTTCTTGCGAAGGATCATGCATTTCACGTAGCTTAGGCTGACGGTACATTGCGTTAGAGTCGATGTTGATCTTACCATCAAGACATAACAGATTGCCTTCACCAGTAATCACAAGAGGGTTGATCTCTAGTAGAGCTAGATCGTACTGAGAGAACATGTTGCCAAGACCCATGAAGATCTTAACAAATTGTTTGATTTGGTCACCTTCAAGACCTAGCTTGAATGCTAGTTCACGGCCTTGGTAAGCTTGAGGACCTACTAATGGGTCGATAGCCGCTTTGTGAATCAACTCTGGAGTCTCTTCTGCAACTTTCTCGATTTCAACACCACCTTCAGTAGATGCCATGAATACAACTTTACGAGTTGCACGGTCAACAACTGCGCCTAGGTAAAGTTCGTTAGCAATGTTCGATGCTTCTTCAACTAGAATCTTAGTGACAGGCTGACCATTTGCATCTGTTTGGTAAGTTACTAGGTTTTTACCTAGCCACTTTTGTGCAAACTCTTTAACGCCGTCTTTCGTATCGTGTAGCTCAACGCCACCAGCTTTACCACGTCCACCCGCATGGACCTGACATTTCACTACTTTCTTTTGAGTGCTGATACGGCCAGCCGCTTCAAAGGCTTCTTGAGGCGTATCGCATGCGTAGCCTTCCGGCACTGGCAAACCGAATTCTGCAAACAGCTGTTTGGCTTGATATTCATGCAAATTCATTTTGATATTCCGTTTGTTATTCCCTTAAGGGATTTATTATTTCCATAACACCGCTTTTACGATGCGTCTGTAGGGTCTTCTCAAGTAAGCCATATATTCAGAGTGCCTATACGACTCAAATGAAGGCCAGACGCTGAGCAAGTCTAGCCTTAGGTGCAAAAAACGTCGAGCTATCAGAGATAACTCGACGTTTTAGCGATATTAAACGTCTAATAGCAGACGCGCTGGATCTTCCAGTAGCTCCTTAATGGTGACAAGGAATCCTACTGACTCACGACCATCAATCAAACGGTGGTCATAAGAGAGTGCTAGGTACATCATTGGCAAAATTTCTACTTTGCCATCAACTGCCATTGGACGCTCTTGGATTTTGTGCATACCCAAGATTGCCGATTGTGGTGGGTTGATGATTGGCGTCGACATCAATGAGCCAAATACCCCGCCATTTGTGATAGTGAAATTACCACCCATCAGTTCATCAACGGTTAGCTTACCGTCACGGCCTTTAATAGCTAACTCTTTAATGCCTTTTTCGATGTCAGCAAAACCTAGTGTGTCACAGTCTTTTAGAACTGGAGTGACCAGACCACGTGGCGTAGAAACCGCCATACTAATATCGAAGTAGTTGTGATAAACGATGTCATCACCATCGATAGATGCGTTCACTTCTGGGTAACGTTTCAGCGCTTCTGTTACTGCTTTTACGTAGAAAGACATGAAACCAAGACGAGTACCGTGACGCTCTTCGAACTGATCTTTATATTGCTTACGAAGATCCATGATTGGTTTCATATTCACTTCGTTAAACGTTGTTAGCATCGCCGTATTGTTCTTAGCTTCTAGAAGACGGTTTGCCACTGTCTTACGTAGACGCGTCATTGGTACACGTTTTTGGCTGCGGGCTGCTGCTGGCGCTTCAACCACTGCAGAGGCTTCTGCTTTCGGTGCAGCCTTCGCGTTAGCTAGGTGAGAGTCAATGTCTTCTCGAGTAATACGACCACCGACACCTGTACCTTTCACTTGAGATGCTTCCAAGCTATGTTCAGCAAGCAGTCGACGAACGGCAGGGCTAAGTGCATCATTGCTTTCTTCAATAAGCGCAGCTTTATGACGCTTATCTGGAGACGCTTCTGTTTCTTCCGTAGTATCTGTCGTAGGCTCTCCAGCAACAGCACCAGGCTTAAGCTTAGCAATTAATTGTTTAGAAAGTACGGTTGCACCTTCTTCTTCAATAATGGCTTCTAAAACACCGGCTTCAGGAGCTGGCACTTCGAGCACAACTTTATCAGTTTCAATATCAACCAGAACTTCATCACGCTCAACGGCGTCGCCTGGTTGTTTGTGCCATGTTGCAACAGTTGCGTCGGCCACTGATTCAGGTAAATCTGGAACCAGAATTTCAATAGTCATATCTGTTTCTTCCTTTTACTTCTAGTTCTTAATCCGAAGTTTTTGCATTCACGTTTAAAGCGTCTTCAACTAACGCTTTTTGCTGTTTCAAGTGTACTGACATATAACCAACCGCAGGGGACGCTGAAGCAGGTCGTCCTGCATATTTAAGGTCAGCTCCTGTAGGTATCGCAGCACGGAAATTATGTTGACTACAGTACCAAGCACCTTGGTTCTGAGGCTCTTCCTGACACCACACAAAATCGACAACATTTTTGTACTCGGCGATCGAGGCTTGTACTTCCTCAAGTGGGAATGGGTACAGTTGCTCGATACGTACAATAGCAACATCATCTTGCTCATTATTTCGGCGCTGTTCAAGTAGATCGAAGTAGACCTTGCCAGAACAAAAAACAACACGTTTCACTTTTTCTGGAGCAATATTGTCAATTTCACCAATAGCAGGCTGGAACGTACCATTGGCGAGCTCTTCGATCGAAGACGTACACAACGGATGACGAAGCAATGATTTAGGAGACATTACAATCAAAGGACGTCGCATTGGACGAACGACCTGACGACGCAGCATGTGGTAAACCTGAGCAGGTGTTGATGGCACAACAACTTGCATATTTTGCTCAGCACATAACTGTAGGTATCGTTCAAGACGAGCGGATGAGTGCTCTGGCCCCTGACCTTCATAACCATGAGGTAGTAACATCGTTAGACCACATAAACGCGCCCACTTTTGCTCACCTGATGAGATAAATTGGTCAATAACAACTTGGGCACCGTTAGCGAAATCACCAAACTGCGCTTCCCATAACGTTAAACCACTTGGCTCTGCCGTCGCATAGCCGTATTCAAATGCAAGTACAGCTTCCTCAGACAATACCGAGTCAAACACTTGGAATGGCCCTTGTTTGTCATGAATATTCGCTAGTGGAATAAATGTGCTGGCGTCTGTTTGGTTATGCAGAACTGAGTGACGATGGAAGAATGTGCCACGTCCTGAGTCTTGTCCAGAAATTCGAATGCGTTTCCCATCATCAACCAATGTTGCATAGGCAAGCGTTTCAGCCATACCCCAATCGATCTGCTTCTCACCATTCATCATAGATAAACGATCGTTGTACAGCTTATTCACTCGACTTTGAAGCTTATGACTTTCAGGGAACTGACATACCTTATTGCCTAACTCTTTCAAGCGTTCAACATCAACTTGACTGTCCCAATCAATGTTCCAATCGTGTCCAAGATAAGGTGACCAATCAACAGAGTGCAATGCCATCGGACGCCATTCTTTAACAACGACTTCACCATGATCTAATGCATCACGGTATTCATTAACCAACTGGGTTGCCGTTTCAATATCGAACTCACCACGGTCGATCAATACATCTGCATACAGTTTGCGAGGCGTTGGGTGTTTTTTGATTTTCTGGTACATCAAAGGCTGAGTTGCATTTGGCTCATCTGCTTCGTTATGACCATGGCGGCGATAACAAACTAGATCAATCACAACATCACGCTTAAATGTATTGCGATAATCCAGAGCCAGGCGGGCAACAAAAGCAACCGCTTCAGGATCATCAGCATTCACGTGGAATATAGGTGCCTGTACCATTTTAGCGATATCAGTACAGTACATGGTTGAACGCGTATCACGAGGATTAGATGTCGTGAAACCCACTTGGTTATTCACCACGATTCGAACTGTACCACCGACACAGAAACCGCGAGCCTGAGACATATTGAATGTTTCTTGAACTACACCTTGACCCGCAATGGCAGAGTCACCGTGGATAGTGATAGGAAGAACAGCATCACCATTCTTATCATTCAAGCGGTCTTGACGAGCACGTACTGAACCAATAACCACTGGGTTAACAATTTCAAGGTGGGATGGGTTGAAGGCTAGCGCTAAATGTACATCGCCACCTGGCGTTGCAAAATCAGCAGAAAAACCTTGGTGATATTTAACGTCACCCGTTCCCCATGTTTCATCATGCTTACCAGCAAACTCGTCGAACAGGTCTTGAGGCTTTTTACCAAGAACGTTGACCAGCATGTTCAAACGTCCACGGTGAGCCATACCAACTACAACTTCACGCATCCCTTGACCACCGGCATGACGAATAATCTCTTTCGTCATTGGGATCAGGGCATCACCACCTTCTAACGAGAAACGTTTAGCCCCAGGGAATTTAGCCCCTAAATAACGCTCAAGGCCTTCAGCAGCTGTAAGCTCTTCTAAGAATGCACGCTTTTCTTCGTCATTAAATGATGGTTGACCTACCACTGATTCTAAACGCTGTTGAATCCAACGCTTTTGCTCAGTGTTTGTCATGTGCATATACTCAGCACCGATAGAACCGCAGTAAGTTTTCTTCAGTGCATCGTAGAGATCTTTAAGCACCATGGTCTCTTGACCAATAGCAAAAGAACCTACATTAAACGTTTCTTGGAAGTCGTCTTCGGTAAGAGTATGGAAGGAAGGATCAAGATCTTGAACCGCATCTCTTTTCCATAGACCTAGGGGGTCTAGGTTTGCAGCTTGATGCCCACGAAAACGATAAGCATTGATAAGCTGTAGAACTTTTACTTGTTTAGCATCGACATCAGGATCACTAACTTGGACATTGTAATGCTTTGTTTCTTGAGCGAGTCGTCGGAAGTAATCACGGACACGTGAATGTGGCTGTTCCACCACCTCAGAGGCTTGCACAGGCAAACCATCAAATACACGTCTCCACTCCTCACTTACCTGATCGGGGTCACTTAGATACAGTTCGTAGAGTTCTTCTACGTAGGTTGCATTGGCGCCAGCCAAGTGTGAAGACTCGAGCCATGCCTTCATCACGCCGTTGTGCATATTTTCCCTTAACCAGTAGTTTTCACGTTTGCGTCGGTCTACGCCGAGCTATAAAGAGCCGACCCTCTGGATCGGCAATTTGTTTTATTAAATTAAATCGAACGATTAACCAGCATACTCTTAATATGACCAATAGCTTTCGTCGGATTTAGTCCCTTAGGACAAACACTTACACAATTCATGATGCTATGGCAACGAAAAACGCTAAATGCATCGTCTAAATCTGACAAACGTTCATCCGTAGCCGTATCTCGACTATCAATTAGCCATCGGTAAGCAGCTAGCAAGCCCGCAGGCCCAATAAACTTATCAGGATTCCACCAGAATGAAGGACACGATGTGGTGCAGCACGCACACATGATACATTCGTATAAACCATCTAAATGGGCACGCTCATCTGGCGTCTGCAGGTTTTCTCGCGATGGTGGCAATTTGTCATCATCAATTAGGAACGGTTTTACTTTCGCGTAATTATCGTAAAACTGAGTCATATCAACGATGAGGTCACGTACCACAGGTAAACCCGGTAATGGGCGAATGACAATCTTATCACCCTGCAGTGCAGATAGCGGTGTGATACACGCTAGGCCGTTTTTACCATTCATATTTAGGCCGTCAGAACCACATACGCCTTCACGGCAGGAACGACGGAACGAGATGCTCGGATCTTGCTCTTTTAGTAGAATCAGCGCATCCAGAACCATCATGTCTGAGCCTTCTTCCACTTCAAGAATGTAATCCTTCATGTAAGGTTTAGTGTCCACATCCGGATTGTAGCGGTATAAAGAGAAGTTCAATTTCATGGTCATATCCTCCCTTTAGTAAGTACGTACTTTCGGCGGGAAAGCTTCACGATGAACTGGCGTCATGTTTACATCACGCTTAGTCATCGCTTCCGTTTCCGGATTGTAGATAGAGTGGCATAGCCAGTTTTCATCATCACGCTCTGGGAAGTCGAAGCGAGCATGTGCACCACGGCTTTCAGTACGGTAGTTAGCCGCCACTGCTGTTGAGAACGCAGTTTCCATCAAGTTATCTAACTCTAGACATTCAATGCGTTGCGTGTTGAATTCAGAAGACTTATCAGCAAGATGTGCATCCTGTAGACGCTCACGAATCACTTTTAGTTCTTCTAGACCTGTTGCCATTGCATCGCCTTCACGGAATACCGAGAAGCTGTTTTGCATGCAAGATTGCAGATCTTTGCGAATTTGAACTGGGTCTTCACCACCAGTGCTGTTTTCCCAACGCATAGTACGCGCTAGAGATGCTTCAATATCAGATTCTGTCGCAGGGCGAGCTTCAGCTTGTGCAGCCAATGTTTCGCCAAGGTGTAGACCTGTCGCGCGACCAAATACCACAAGGTCAAGCAGTGAGTTACCACCCAGACGGTTTGCACCGTGTACTGATACCGAAGCGATTTCACCACACGCGTATAGACCTTGAACTTCAACGTCATTGCCGTCAGCAGTCTGCTTGATTGCTTGACCTGAAACTTGTGTTGGAACACCGCCCATCATGTAGTGACAGGTTGGGATTACTGGAATTGGCTCTTTCACTGGGTCCACATGCGCGAATGTACGTGAAAGCTCACAGATACCTGGTAAACGAGATTCAAGAACGTCTTTACCTAGATGATCCAGTTTCAGCTTGATGTGCGGACCCCAAGGACCGTCACAACCACGACCTTCACGGATTTCAATCATCATTGAACGCGCTACTACGTCACGACCTGCAAGGTCTTTCGCGTTTGGTGCGTAACGTTCCATGAAGCGCTCACCGTCTTTATTTAGAAGGTAACCACCTTCACCACGACAACCTTCTGTAACAAGAACACCTGCACCAGCGATACCAGTTGGATGGAACTGCCACATTTCCATGTCTTGCATTGGAACGCCAGCACGAAGTGCCATACCAACACCATCACCAGTATTGATGTGTGCGTTCGTTGTTGACGCGTAGATACGACCTGCACCACCTGTTGCTAGAATGGTTGCTTTCGATTTGAAGTAACAAATCTCGCCCGTTTCCATACAGATAGCGGTACAACCCATGATCGCGCCATCTTGGTTTTTCACCAAGTCTAGTGCGTACCATTCAGAGAAAATAGTTGTCTTGTGTTTTACATTTTGTTGGTAAAGCGTATGAAGAAGTGCGTGACCTGTACGGTCTGCCGCAGCTGCTGTACGAGCCGCTTGCTCACCACCAAACTCTTTTGACTGACCACCAAACGGACGTTGGTAAATTGTACCGTTATCAAAGCGAGAGAATGGAAGACCCATTTTCTCGAGTTCGATAACAGACTCAGGACCGTTTTTACACATGTACTCGATTGCATTTTGATCACCAATGTAGTCCGAACCTTTTACAGTGTCGTACATGTGCCATTGCCAATTATCCTGATGCGAATTACCAAGCGCAACGGTGATACCACCCTGCGCAGAAACAGTATGAGAACGAGTTGGAAAAACTTTAGATAGCAAAGCACAAGATAAGCCTTGCTCTGATATTTGTAGTGCAGCGCGCATACCTGCACCACCAGCGCCGATAACCACGGCATCAAATTCACGAACTGGAATAGTCACTTACGCACCCCACAAAATAAACAGACCAGAGAAGAAATAACCCAATAGCACGGCTATCACACTTAATTGAAGTGCACCTCGTAGCTTGGTGCACTTGATGTAATCAGTTAGCACTTGCCACAAGCCAATCCAGGCATGAATTAAAACGGAAGCCAAAGCAAGCATGGTAAATACTTTAGTAAAAGTACCACCAAAGAATTGGGTCCAAGATGCGTAAGAGATATCAGTGAACGCACAGAAGCTCACTAAATAGATAGTGTATAACGTCATAATGATGGCTGTTGCACGGATCAATAGGAAATCATGCACACCATTACGACCAAAAGAGGAAACGTGTTTTACCATACCATAATCCCCGCCAATAACGATAAAACTGCCGTCGCACCAAATGCCACTTTGGCACTCAATGCTCCTGACTCAAGTTCTTCAAAATGACCGAGATCCATTAGCAAGTGGCGAATACCACCCGCAATATGATAGGCCAAAGCAGTTAGTATTCCCCAAAGAATTAGCTTCACAAAAAAACCATCGACAATATCGCTGGCTTCCATGAACCCAACAGGGGATGACAGAGAAATGGACAGCAACCATAACAAAATACCTACCGCTACAAACGTGATTACACCAGATACCCGGTGTAATATTGATGCGATTGCAGTGATAGGAAAGCGAATGGTCTGTAGATCTAGATTTACAGGTCTTGACTTTCTTTCTTTCACGGGCTTGCTCACTCAGCTCCATTGAGCATTTATTGTTATAAACGAAATTTGGCTGCAAACTTACAAAAGTTAACATTTATTTAACAAGAAAACCCTCAAATCGGGCCGGTTAATTGTAAAACACTTGTTAACAAACAAGGAAAGAAACGTCACCTCACATTTGTTTCAAGCCTTGAATTTATAAGGTTTCCCCCAAAATTTACAGCGTCACTATAAGACTAGCAACATTCTAATACAATTGATGTAACATTTTTTGCTACACAGAACAGATTTTTAACTTTATGCGCATAAAAAATCAAAACAAGTGCACACATCAGCGGAGAAAAATTGACTTTGTTAACGAACCAACGTACAAAAATGGCACATAAACATCCTGGACGGATTAAATAATAAACAAAGGAGATTGTTATGGCAGATAAGAAAGCGACCCTTCATATTGAAGGTAAAGCGCCAATCGAACTGCCGATTATGGACGGGACTATTGGCCCGCAAGTAATCGATGTTCGAAAACTGGGAGCAAATGGATTCTTTACTTTTGACCCTGGTTTTCTTGCCACTGCATCTTGTGAATCTCAAATCACCTACATCGATGGCGCTAAGGGCGTGTTACTGCACCGAGGCTTTCCAATCGATCAGTTAGCAAATAACGCTGACTACTTAGAAGTTTGTTACATTCTTCTTTACGGTGAAGCCCCTACTCGTGAGCAATACGAAAAATTTAAAACGACGGTTACCCGCCACACAATGGTCCATGAGCAAATTGCTAGCTTCTTCCACGGATTCCGCCGTGATGCGCACCCAATGGCTGTAATGTGTGGTGTTGTTGGTGCTCTAGCCGCGTTTTACCATGATTCCCTAGATATCCATAACGATACGCACCGTGAAATCGCTGCTTATCGTTTACTATCAAAGATGCCTACCTTGGCTGCGATGTGTTACAAATACTCTATCGGCCAACCATTCATTTATCCACGTAATGACCTAAGTTACGCAGAAAACTTCCTTCACATGATGTTTGCAAACCCTTGTGAGGAATACGAAGTGAATCCTGTGGTTGCACGTGCTATGGATAAGATTTTCACGCTTCACGCAGACCACGAGCAAAATGCTTCCACTTCAACGGTTCGATTAGCTGGATCTTCTGGTGCAAACCCATTTGCATGTATTGCTGCTGGTATTGCGTCTCTGTGGGGTCCTGCACACGGTGGTGCTAATGAAGCGTGTCTGAAGATGCTTGAAGAGATCGGCAGTGTAGATAACATTCCTGAGTACGTAGAGCGAGCGAAAGACAAAGATGACCCATTCCGTCTAATGGGCTTCGGGCACCGTGTTTACAAGAACTACGACCCTCGTGCAACAGTAATGCGGGAAGCTTGTCACGAAGTGCTTAAGGAACTTAATATCCAAGATCCACTTTTAGATGTGGCAATGGAGCTTGAGCGAATTGCACTCTCTGATGAATATTTCGTAGAGAAGAAGCTATACCCGAATGTTGATTTCTACTCGGGAATCATTTTAAAAGCTATTGGTATTCCTGTCTCTATGTTCACAGTGATCTTTGCTATGTCTCGTACAATTGGATGGATCGCTCACTGGAATGAAATGCATAGCGATCCAGGCAACCGAATTGGCCGCCCTCGTCAGCTTTATACGGGTGAAACACAGCGTGAGTTTTCACCACTTCACGAGCGTGAATAAGCAGCTAACAGTATGAAAAAAGGGTTGAGACTCGCGTCTCAACCCTTTTTTATTGCGCAAAGTCCAACTTGCTTATACTGGGTTATCGATATCAATAAACTCAACTTCAAGACCATGCTCTCTTGCTAACCATTCTCCCAGAGCTTTAATACCGTAACGTTCCGTTGCGTGGTGACCAGCTGAAAAATAATGAATATCCAACTCACGAGCGGTGTAAGTCGTACGTTCTGAGATCTCTCCCGAAATAAACGCATCTAATCCATGCTGAGTAGCAAGCTCAATGAAATCCTGACCTCCGCCAGTGCACCAACCGACTGCCTCTATCATTTTATCCGCATTTTCAGGTGCAATATGTAGAGGTTCACGGTTTAATATTAGATTGATTTTGTTAGCAAACTCAGCACCTGTCATCGCTTGCTTTAAACGACCAAACATAGCAACTGATTGAGGGTGGCCTTCAAGCCCGCCTTCCACTTCAATTTCCAATAAACGTGCAAGTTCTGCGTTATTACCAAGTTCTGGGTGAATGTCTAACGGTAAGTGGTACCCGTACAGGTTGATATCATTCTTAATCAAACTACGGATACGCTTTCCTTTCATACCACGAATTGGCTCTGGTTCACCTTTCCAAAAATAGCCATGATGAACAAGCAATGCATCTGCTTCCAACTCGATAGCTTTATCGATCAATGCTTGCGAAGCGGTTACACCCGTAATAATACGTTTGATTTCTGACTTACCCTCAACTTGCATACCATTTGGAGCGTAGTCTTTGATAAGTTGCGGCGACAGTTTCTCGTTGAGGATCTTTTCCAGCTGTAAATTGTTCATTATTACTTCCAATACTTGTGGCTTGACCAAAGTGTATATCGAACCGTAATCAGGATGCCAGTTGTCACATCCCCAACTCGAATAAATTTCGATACAATAAAAAGGCTTTCAGAGTGATAACAAGGATAATGGATGAATTCGCTACAACGTTTCTACCAATGGATTGCAAACACGCCTCCACTATTTAAACTCAAATCTCCTTTTGCCACTGTTGAAGATATTCCCAATCACCCCTTACCAGAAGATGAAAATTATAATGGTAACCCTCGACTTGGTTTTCTATACCAACACCTTTGCACTAAGCTGCTAACTAGCTCGCCTCGATATGAATTGATTGCTGAAGAAATTCAACTCAATGACGCGACTGGACGCACAATTGGTGCTGTCGACTTGATCCTGAAAAATCTGGAAAGCAATCAATACGAACACTGGGAAGTGGCAATTAAGTTCTACTTATTCCATAAAGGCATTTGGTATGGACCGAATGCTCACGATCAGCTACATAAAAAGCTCGATCGCATGCTGACCCACCAACTAAAAATGAGCCAGAGAGATGAATTCCGTCAACAACTGTCTTTGGGGAGCGTGCCGAGCGAACATTTATTGATGCAAGGACGCCTTTACATCAACCCTTTCTCAACGGATCCGTTACCGACAAGCTGCCTGGGTTACGAGTTAGACTCTAACCAAATATCTGGTTATTGGTGCTATCAAAGTCAATGGGATCTAATTACCGAGCCGCTTTACGCCCTTTCGAAACCTCTTTGGGCAATAGGCAATGGCGAGTTCTTGGAACCCATAGATAAGCCATCAAACCGGTTCATTCATGCTCAGACAAAGAGTGGTCAATTTTGGTTTGTTGTACCGGATACTTGGCCGAATTAAAAGCGGAGTACAACGCTCTGTAATCCTAAAAAATGCGCTCTGTTTGGGTTTCCATAAAAAAAGGGCCGACACTCGGTCAGCCCTTTTTAAAACCTTAATCGTTCGAATTACAGACCAGCGGCTGCAAACACTTGATTAACGATTTCTTGTGCTTCTGCTTCGATTTGTTTTAGGTGTTCTTCACCTTTGAAGCTTTCACAGTAAATTTTGTAGATGTCTTCTGTTCCAGATGGACGAGCAGCGAACCAACCATTAGCTGTCGTTACTTTTAGACCACCGATTGCAGCACCGTTACCTGGAGCGTGCGTCAGGCGAGCCGTAATTGCATCGCCGGCCAGTGTTTCAGCCGCAACCATTTCAGCAGACAGCTTCTTCAATACGTCTTTTTGAGGGCCATTCGCTACAGCTTGAATGCGGTTGTACTTAGATTCGCCATGCTTCGCCGCAAGCTCTTCGTAGTACTCTTGTGGGTTCTTGCCTGTAACTGCAGTGATTTCAGCCGCTAGAAGACATAGTAAAATACCATCTTTGTCAGTTGACCAAGGCGTACCATCTTTACGAAGGAAAGATGCACCTGCACTTTCTTCACCACCGAAGCCAAACTTACCAGTGTAAAGGCCATCAACAAACCATTTGAAGCCTACAGGCACTTCGCAAAGCTCACGACCTAGATCCGCAACAACACGGTCAATCAGTGCACTTGATACAAGCGTTTTACCAACAGCAACCTCTTTACCCCACACGTCACGATGACGGTATAGGTAGTCGATACAAACCGCTAAAAAGTGGTTAGGGTTCATTAAACCTTTTGGCGTTACGATACCGTGACGGTCATAATCCGGGTCATTACCAAATGCTAAATCGTATTCGTCTTTCAGAGCCAATAGACCTGCCATTGCGTAAGGAGAAGAACAGTCCATACGTACAACGCCATCTTTGTCTAGAGACATGAATTGGAAAGAAGGATCAATCGCTTCACTCACTAGTGTCAGATCTAGGTTGTATGCCTGGCCAATTTGACGCCAGTAATCGATGCCGCTGCCACCCAATGGGTCAACACCAATCTTCAGATTCGCTTTTTGGATAGCTTCCATGTCGATAACGTTTACTAGGTCATCTATGTATGGCTTCACTAAATCCATTTCAACAAACAACTCTGATGCTTTAGCTTCTGCTAGTGGAAGACGCTTAACACCCTGCAAACCTTCAGCAATTAGCGTATTTGCACGATCTTCGATAGCTTGAGTCAGTTCTGCTTCTGCTGGACCACCGTGAGTTGGGTTGTATTTAATACCGCCGTCTTGAGGTGGGTTGTGTGATGGCGTAATTACAATGCCATCAGCTTTATCATCATGCTTGATGTTATAAGTCAGGATCGCGTGTGAAATACCTGGTGTTGGAGTGTAGCCATTATCTTGTTGAACGATGACCTTTACACCATTTGCAATCAATACTTCAATTACGCTTGAGAATGCAGGCTCAGACAACGCATGCGTATCCTTACCAACAAATAAAGGACCTGTCGTACCTTGCTCTGCACGAACTTCAGCAACCGCTTGAGCAATAGCTAAGATATGATTCTCATTAAATGTTGCTTTATCTGCCGTACCACGATGTCCTGAGGTACCAAACTCTACTTTATGAGCAGGGTTTGAAGGTTCTGGTTGAAGAAGAAAATAATTAGAAACCAAAGCTGGGATGTTATGCAGATCTTGCTGCTGCGCTTTCTGTCCCGCTCTTGGGTGCATAGCCATGTCGACACCTTTCTTAAAATTAAGATTAGAAAAATAAAAAACCTCATAACACTGTTTCTTACCTGTTATGAGGTTTAAATTAGTTCGGCTTAAATGGCATTGATGACCTTTTCGGCGAGGTCAGCAGGCAAACTCATTCGGCCCATCAATTGTTCTACCATCTGTCTTTTTCGACTGGTGTTATTGTTGGTAATAACCCAGAAAGGCGTGTTAGGAATCGACTTCGGCTTGGTCGTATTCCCACTTTCTAGTAACGTCTGCTCATTTTCAGCAAAATAAACGCGCTTACGCCCTTTAACTTGAGTTGCTTCAGCAAAACCGGCTGGATCAATTCGGTATAACGTTGAAAGCACCAACATAAAACGATCAATTGCTTTTTTCAGTCCAGCAAATTCATCTGAAATTAGCATCGAACGCATTTCTTTAACGGCATCAACCGACATTCTTTCCCCAGCATCTTTGCTAACCACAATACCTTGTGGCTCAACATTTTTTACCGGTTCCATAACTTGAACATCACCATCAACGTTCAATAAACGACGCAGAATATCTGAAGCACTCTCTCCGATATGTTGGGTTTGACTTGCGATGTAACGGTATAAATCCTCATCAACCTCAATTGTTTTCATTCGCTTTTCACAATCTCTATGTTTAAACTCATGGGGATTATAGCGAGATCTTTTCTGATACTCTACGATAAACCAGTCACTAATAAGATAAAATGTCGCAGCTTCTCAACTATAAACTTGAAGGTGAGGGTCACACCGTCGTATTGATCCATGGTCTATTTGGCAATCTAGACAATCTAGGGCTTTTGGCGCGTGAATTAAAAAAACGCTTTCAAGTACTTAGCATTGATTTGCGCAATCACGGGCTTTCTTTCCACTCTGACAGTCACACATATCAGCAGCAAGCGGAAGATGTTCTCTCGCTATTGCAACATCTAAACATCCAACAATGTTCTATTATCGGCCACTCTATGGGTGGAAAAGTGGCAATGAAAGTCACTGCCATGGCTCAACACATGGTCGATAAGTTGGTGGTATTAGATATGGCGCCAGTCGCTTATCACGTTGCAAGACATGATAACGTTATTCAAGGGCTAAAAGCAGTTCAACAAGCCCAACCTGCTCACCGAAAAGAGGCGTTAGAGATCTTAGCCCAACACATCGAAATGGAAGGTGTAAGACAGTTCCTCGGTAAATCCTTATATAAGAACCATGATCATTTTAGTTGGCGTTTCAATGTCGACAGTTTACAAAAGAACTATTGGGATATTCTTGATTGGGAGACAGTTCCACCAGTCAAAGTCCCCACCCTCTTTATTAAAGGCGGAGAGTCTGATTACTTGACTGCTGAACATCAGCCGTTGGTAAAAAAACAATTTGTTAATGCAAAGGCGCATGTGATCTCAAATACTGGTCATTGGCTTCACGCAGAAAAACCAGCAGAAGTACTAAGGGCGATCACAAAGTTTTTCACTTAAGCTTCTAAACGAGTTTTGACGAGAATAAGAAGTATCTACACCACATTCATTAACTTTAGATGTTAACAATGGTATAGTGCGCGCAAGTAAATTGGCATAAAGGGATCCCATGCTTTACGACTATATGAATGTCCTCGAGTCTATTGGACTCGACCTGCTTTTTGCTGCTATTTTTTTCCTCATTGGTATGGCAATAAAAGATGTACTTAAAGCGGGGAACGTTCCGCCATTCGGGCGTCGTATTGTGTGGCTTGTCTTATTTCTGGGCTGCGCGGGTTTTATTGCGAAAGGTATAATCCAAATCAGCTGGGAAGGCACCGGATTAGGTTAAGCTATCCCGAAAAGCTAACAAATCACAATGTTAAAGGTAACGAATCTATGGCAAGTGTAGGTATCTTCTTTGGTAGTGACACAGGTAACACTGAAGCTGTTGCAAAGATGATTCAAAAGCAACTAGGTAAACAACTGGTTCACGTTCAAGATATTGCAAAAAGTAGCAAAGAAGACATTGATAACTTTGATCTACTATTATTAGGCATCCCTACTTGGTATTACGGTGAAGCCCAATGTGACTGGGACGACTTTTTCCCAGAACTTGAACAAATCGACTTCTCTACCAAGCTGGTTGCAATTTTTGGTTGCGGTGATCAGGAAGACTACGCGGAATACTTCTGTGATGCGATGGGAACAGTTCGAGATATCGTTGAAGCAAAAGGCGGTACTATCCTAGGCTACACTTCAACCGAAGGCTACGAATTTGAAGCTTCAAAAGGTCTTGTTGAAGGCGACGATAGTCTATTTGTTGGCTTGTGTATCGATGAAGATCGCCAACCAGAGCTAACTGAAGAACGCGTTAACAACTGGTGTAAGCAAATCCACGAAGAGATGTGCTTAGCGGAACTAGAAGACTAATTCCTTCTACCAAGCCAATTTAAAAACCTCCCATTGGGAGGTTTTTTTGTATCTGATTTAATACCTTTATCACTCAAAATTAGTTACTTCTCACTCTCTTCTCGGTATTTTGGTTTTTTGCGTACATAAAGCTTTCGTTGGACTTCAGACACTACCGTACCGTTTTTATCCTTTACGTAAGTGATAAATTCAGGAAAACACTTGTCTCCATTTGCGGTCTTATTCAGCAACTCCTGCAATTGAGCCTCACCCACACAAAAGTCAGCAAAAAGGTCACTCTGACCGGGCTTAATAAAATTGATACTCGCTTCTTTATCCCATACAAAATATTGCTCCCCTAGAATCCCCATCAACATCAGTGAATAGACAGGATCGGTAAGGGAAAAAATGCTGCCACCATACTGAGTTCGGTTTGCATTCTTATTCCACCAGCGCAATTTCAACTTCATTTTAACTTCTCGAAAGTCATCACTGATGGATAATATTTTAATACCTGCTCCCCAAAATGGCGGCCAGCTATTCAGTGCAAACTTTACAATACTCGGCTTATAAATCCTTGAAATGAATCCATCCATCCTTGTATTCTCACTAGATTATCAATAAGAGTTGTTACATAATTGTAACTGGTCAGACGAGAT
Source organism: Vibrio sp. TRT 21S02 (assembly GCF_050113675.1). Lineage (NCBI taxonomy): Bacteria > Pseudomonadati > Pseudomonadota > Gammaproteobacteria > Vibrionales > Vibrionaceae > Vibrio > Vibrio sp. TRT 21S02. The sequence continues at coordinate 406,848 of NZ_JBNJOI010000003.1, read as the reverse complement.
ATATCAGTGACATCACACGACTTTACAAAAAAAGTCTAGTAACCCTTTGAAGTTCGTGGTTTATTGTTATCTGATAGTGCCCTATAATGATGGGAATATTGAATTCTGTTAAATAGCTGCAGATCATCAACAGGAAAGTATATGTCAGATAATAACCAAGCGCTTAAGGATGCTGGTCTTAAAGTTACCCTACCTAGACTTAAGATTTTAGAAGTATTGCAGCACCCTGATTGCCAACATATCAGTGCTGAAGAATTGTATAAAAAGCTGATCGATCTCGGCGAAGAAATTGGTCTGGCTACCGTTTACCGTGTTTTGAACCAGTTCGACGATGCAGGAATTGTTACACGCCACCACTTTGAAGGTGGTAAATCCGTATTTGAACTTTCAACACAGCATCACCACGATCACCTTGTATGTTTAGATTGTGGTGAAGTGATCGAATTTTCAGATGACGTTATTGAGCAACGACAAAAAGAAATCGCAGCACAATACAATGTGACACTAACCAACCACAGCTTATACCTTTATGGTAAATGTGGTGACGGTAGCTGCAAAGACGATCCAAACGCGCACAAATCCAAGAAGTAGTCTAATCTCAATATTAGCAATCAAGCGCCAGCCTCAGCTGGCGTTTTTTATACCCAAACAATCAAAGCAAATACAAAAAAGCCAGTCATCAAGACTGGCTTTTTTATTTAGAGCGGTTGACTACTTAGCTTCGATTTTAGCCCAAGTATCTCGCAAGCCTACAGTACGGTTGAACACTAATGCTTCTGGTTTTGAATCTTTAGCATCCGCACAGAAGTAACCCATACGCTCAAACTGGAAACCTTTCTCCGCTTCAGCTTTCGCTAGGCTTGGTTCAACAAAACCGTTTAGCTTAACAAGCGAGTCTGGATTCAGTGTCTCTGCAAAATTATCTGCCGCTGCTGGGTTTGCTACCGTAAATAGACGATCGTACAAACGAATTTCTGCTGGTAAGCCTTTATCCGCTGATACCCAATGGATTACACCTTTTACTTTACGGCCGTCTGCTGGGTTCTTACCTAGCGTTTCGTCATCATAAGTACAGAAGATAGTAGTGATATTACCTTCAGCATCTTTCTCAATACGCTCAGCTTTGATCACATAAGCACCACGTAGACGAACTTCTTTACCAAGCACTAAACGCTTGTACTTCTTGTTCGCTTCTTCACGGAAATCTTCACGCTCAATCCACACTTCACGCGTAAATGGTACTTCACGCTCACCCATTTCAGGCTTGTTCGGGTGGTTAGCAACGGTCAGAGTTTCCACTTTATCAGCATCGAAGTTTTCAATCACAATCTTAACAGGATCAAGAACAGCCATTGCACGCGGTGCGTTTTCGTTTAAGTCATCACGAATACAAGACTCTAGTGAGCCCATTTCAATCATGTTGTCTTGCTTAGTTACACCAATACGCTTACAGAACTCACGAATCGATGCCGGTGTGAAGCCGCGACGACGTAGGCCAGAAATCGTTGGCATACGCGGGTCGTCCCAACCATCAACCAGTTTCTCTGTCACAAGCTGGTTTAGCTTACGCTTAGACATTACCGTGTACTCTAGGTTCAGACGGCTGAACTCGTACTGACGAGGCTGACAATCAATCGTGATGTTGTCTAGCACCCAGTCGTATAGACGACGGTTGTCTTGGAATTCAAGCGTACAGATAGAGTGCGTAATGCCCTCTAACGCATCAGAAATACAGTGCGTGAAATCGTACATTGGGTAAATGCACCATTTGTCGCCCGTTTGGTGATGCTCTGCAAAACGAACACGGTAAAGAACTGGATCGCGCAGTACGATGAAAGAAGACGCAAGGTCAATCTTCGCGCGTAAACACGCTTTACCTTCTTCAAAGCCACCATCACGCATTTTTTCAAATAACGCTAGGTTCTCTTCAGGCGTGCGGTCACGGTACGGGCTTGGCTTACCAGGTTGAGTCAGAGTACCTCGGTACTCGCGGATCTGCTCAGGACTTAGCTCTTCAACGTACGCTAAGCCTTTGTTAATTAATTCCACTGCGTAGCCGTATAGCTTGTCGAAGTAGTTTGATGAATAACATACATCCCCACTCCACTTAAAGCCTAACCAGCTCACATCATTCTTAATTGACTCAACGTATTCAACGTCTTCTTTTTCTGGGTTCGTGTCATCAAAACGTAGATTACACTGGCCCTGGTAGTCCTGAGCAATACCGAAGTTCAAGCAAATTGACTTAGCGTGACCGATATGCAGATAACCGTTAGGCTCTGGCGGAAAACGGGTATGCACGCTTGTGTGTGTACCATCCGCTAAATCTTTATCAATGATTTGGCGAATGAAATTCGATGGACGAGCTTCAGCTTCACTCATCTATAGCACCTCAATTGTTGTAGTATTGTTCAGAGAAATCGTGCGCTTTAAGCCATGTATAGAAGCTCAAAGCATATAACGTCTAATGATCCACAATTCTTACCCATTACACAACTACAACTGAGCGCTAATTCGCAAATAATGGCTGATTTCTCTGTCTGATAACTAAAACAATGGTCAGCTTTTCATCGAATCAATTTATCAAGACAGCAGAAACAAGAAAGCCTCCCAAAGGAGGCTTTCATCATTCACTTATTAACAAGTCGTTATTAAGGAAGTTTTACATCTGATAGGTCTTCGTTAGCACCGATTGCTTTCATTTCACCAGCAACGATTTCAGCTAGAGGACCAAGGATAACTTGAAGGTTGTTCTCACCTAGTTTAACGACACCCTTCGCACCAAGCTTCTTAAGTACAACTTCGTCAGCTACAGAGCGGTCTTTTAGAGTAAGACGTAGACGAGTAATACAAGCGTCGATTGACGTTAGGTTATCGTGACCACCTAGAGCTTTTAGGTATTGACGAGCTAGGTCACCATTTTTAGCTTCACCAGCTGGTGCGCCTTCAGAAGCTTCATCATCATCTTCACGACCTGGTGATTTCAGGTTGAATGCGCGGATAGCGAACGTGAAAGTGAAGAAGTATAGAGCACCAAAACCTAGACCGATTAGTAGTAGAACAACTGGCTTAGTAGCTAGACCCCAGTTCAGTACGAAGTCGATTAGACCAGCAGAGAAACCAAAGCCGTGTAGCGTACCAAACATGTTAGCAACTACTAGAGATAGACCAGTGAATACAGCGTGCATTGCGTATAGAGCTGGAGCTAGGAATACGAACATGAATTCTAGTGGCTCTGTGATACCCGTTAGGAATGAACAGAAACCTACTGAGAATAGTGCACCACCAACTTGGCTACGTTTTTCAGCTGGAGCTGCTAGGTACATTGCTAGAGCTGCACCAGGTAGACCGAACATCATTACAGGGAAGAAACCGTTCATGAATACACCAGCAGATTTGTCGCCGCCGAAGTAACGGTGTAGGTCACCAGATTTAACTGTTTCAGTTACTTCTTTAACAGTTGCTGTGATTTCTGGAGTTACAGAGTTAGCGAATTCGAATGTGTGTGATTGACCAGCAACAAGAGTCTTAGCTAGAGCTGGGTCTACACAAAGCTGTTGTAGAGCAGGAAGCGCCTGACCAGCCGCTTGCGCACCAGTAACTAGAACTTCTTGACACGTACCCATACCGAACCAGAAGTAAGAGTTAAGAACGTGGTGAAGACCTACAGGGATAAGTGCACGGTTAAGAGTACCGTAAACAAACTGACCAATTGCACCTGAAGTAGAAACAGCGTGTGCTAGAGCGTCAAGACCACCTTGGATAGTTGGCCATACAACACCAGAAACCGCACCCGCTACTAGCGCGAATAGACCAGCCATGATTGGTACTAGACGTTTGCCAGAGAAGAATGCCAACCACTCAGGAAGACGTGTAGCATGGAAAGCGTTGTAAGAGTGACCAGCAATGATACCAGCGATGATACCACCGAAGAATGACATGTTAACGTCAGCGTTGATTGTTGTTGCTGTTGCTGTCAGTACGAAGTATGCAACTGCACCAGCTAGGCCAGCAGCACCTTGACCGTCTTTAGAAAGACCAATCGCGATACCTAGACCGAATAGAAGAGGTAGTTGACCAAAGATAGCACCACCAGCTTGCGCCATGAATGGGATATCTAACAGGTCGCCTTGACCTAAACGTAGTAAAAGCGCCGCAACTGGAAGCGTTGCGATAGGTAGCATAAGAGCTTTACCTAACTTTTGCGCATATCCAAGAATATTCACCTTAAGTTCCCCCTATAGGATTTTTGTATTTGGTTGAGCCACTTTTTTTGGTTGCTCAATTTAGTCACGGTCAGTTTATGTCATTAATTTTGCCCCGCAAATTAAAACCTCATCATTTGTGATCATAATCACCAGAAACCCGGCAAGAGTAAGGTTTTTGCTAGCGAGATCATAAAACTTATTTTACAATACAAAAAAATGAATATCTGTGGATTGAATTCAAGGTATTCTCTAACGAAACAAGTTCATTAAAAAAGCCTATATGAAAGGGCTGCAGTGATAGATAGGTATCCATATAAACCACTTTGTCACAACACCGAGACAGAGTTTTGAACTAGATCTGGTATAGAATTTGTGATCGTTTGCTAAAGATATTTTGTGATGAAATTGAAGCGCTCAAATTAAGTTAATTAATGCCGCTAATTTCAACTTGCTATATCAAAGATATTAAGAACTCTACTGAGAAGGATTAGCTAACCATGTATGCGCTAACTAATTGTAAAATCTATACTGGCAGCGATGTCCTCGTTGACCATGCTGTGATCGTTAACAACGACATCATTGAAAATGTTTGCCCAGTATCTGAGCTTCCTACAGGCATTGAAACTCGTGACCTAGACGGCGCAAACCTAAGCCCTGGTTTTATCGACCTACAGCTTAACGGTTGTGGTGGTGTCATGCTAAACGATGAGATCACAGCGGAAACGATGCAAATCATGCACGAAGCTAACCTAAAGTCAGGTTGTACAAGCTTCTTACCAACGCTTATCACCTCTTCTGATGAAGATATGCGCCAAGCGGTTGCTGCTGCACGTGACTACCACGCAAAGTACCAAAACCAATCACTAGGTTTGCACCTTGAAGGTCCATATCTCAACGTCGCTAAAAAAGGCATCCACAGCGTTGATTACATTCGTCCTTCCGATGACAGCATGATCGATTTCATGTGTGAAAACGCAGACCTAATCGCAAAAGTAACCCTAGCTCCAGAACACAACGAACCAGCTCACATTGAACGTCTAAAAGCGGCGGGTATTGTTGTTTCGATTGGCCATACTAATGCGACATATGCAGAAGCTCGTCATGGCTTCGATGCAGGTATTACATTTGCTACTCACCTATTCAATGCTATGACACCGATGGTTGGTCGTGAACCTGGTGTTGTTGGCGCAATTTATGATACTCCAGACGTATACGCAGGTATCATCGCCGACGGGTTCCATGTGGATTACGCAAACATCCGTATTGCTCACAAAATTAAAGGTGAGAAATTAGTATTAGTGACCGATGCCACAGCTCCTGCAGGCGCTAACATGGATTACTTTATTTTTGTAGGTAAGAAAGTATATTACCGTGATGGTAAGTGTGTTGATGAAAATGGCACACTAGGCGGCTCAGCACTGACTATGATTGAAGCAGTACAAAACACAGTCGAGCACGTCGGTATCGCTTTAGACGAAGCACTGCGTATGGCAACGCTATACCCTGCAAAAGCAATCGGAGTTGACAGCAAACTAGGCCGAGTTAAGAAAGGCATGGTTGCCAACCTGACTGTATTTGACCGTGACTTCAACGTCAAAGCGACTGTTGTTAACGGACAATACGAGCAAAAATAAGAATGAATGGCGGACAAATAGGTAACGTAGATTTAGTAAAGCAGCTAAATAGTGCAGCAGTATATCGACTCATCGATCAACAGGGACCTATTTCTAGGATTCAAGTGGCAGATGTCAGTCAGCTTGCACCAGCAAGTGTTACAAAAATTACCCGCCAACTTCTTGAGCGCGGCCTAATCAAAGAGGTCGCGCAACAAGCGTCTACCGGAGGTAGACGCGCTATTTCTCTGACAACAGAGGTTGAACCTTTTCACTCTGTCGCGGTACGATTAGGCCGTGACTACATCCAATTTAGCCTGTACAACTTAGGTGGCAAAGAGCTCGCTTCTGAATATCATGAATTTTTCTATGCCACAGAAGACGAACTTCTAGATGGCTTAACCAGCCACCTCAAATCCTTCATTCAATCTCAGCAATCTGCACTCAATCAACTTATTGCTATTGGTGTTGCATTGCCTGGCCTCGTAAACCCTGAAACAGGGGTAGTCGAATACATGCCAAACATTACCGTGAATAATCTTGCTTTAGCAGACATCATTCGCGATATATTTCACGTGGAATGTTTTGTTGGGAATGATGTTCGTGGTATGGCCCTTGCTGAGCACTATTTTGGCGCTAGCCGTGATAGCCAAGATTCAATATTGGTGAGTGTCCACCGAGGGACTGGCGCTGGTATTATCGTAAATGGGCAAGTATTTTTAGGCTTTAACCGAAACGTCGGTGAAATAGGTCACATCCAGATCGATCCATTAGGCGAGCAATGCCAATGCGGCAACTTTGGTTGTTTAGAAACGGTTGCTGCAAACCCAGCTATTGTAGAACGTTGCAAAAAGCTAATCAGCCAAGGTTACGAATCAAGTTTATCAAGCTTGGAAAGTATTAATATCCATGATGTCTGCGAACATGCTAATCAAGGTGATGAACTGGCTAAACAAAGCTTAGTGCGAGTTGGAAATAAACTAGGTAAAGCCATTGCGATTACCATTAACTTATTTAACCCACAAAAAATTGTGATTGCAGGTGATATTACACGCAGCAAAGAGGTTCTTTTCCCTGCGATTCGTCGTAATGTCGAAAACCAATCACTCACAACATTCCACAGTGGCTTACCTATTGTTGCTTCGGAAATAGACAAACAGCCGACGATGGGAGCCTTCGCGATGATTAAACGTGCGATGCTGAACGGCGTTTTGTTACAAAAATTACTCGAAGACTAAGCCCTTACGCAATTAATTGAGTTAGAATATTAGGCTATGTTGCTCAACATAGCCTTTTTTGTAGGAATGACACTAATAAAATGGAACTAATTCTAATTACAACTGCATTTATTGCAGGATTTATTGCCTTAAAATGCAACCTTCCCCCTTTAGTTGGCTTCTTGCTCGCAGGTTTTTCTCTACACGCAGCAGGATTCGAATCAAACGATACCATTATCACTTTAGCGGATTTAGGGGTCACACTATTACTCTTCACTATCGGCTTAAAGCTTGATATCAAAACATTACTTTCAAAAGAGATTTGGGCTGGAGCAACCGTCCACAATTTACTTTCGACTGGTTTATTTTGTTTGCTTCTAATGCTTTTTAAGTATTTGGGTGTTTCTTCTCTTGCAAACCTTGGTTTGGAGCAATTATTACTACTCGGTTTTGCTCTCTCCTTTTCCAGTACGGTATTCGCGGTTAAATCACTGCAAGAAAAAGGCGAAATGAATGCAACTTATGGCACCATTGCTATCGGCATTCTGGTTATGCAAGATATTTTCGCGGTTGTCTTTCTCACAGCCTCGACTGGCAAACTGCCCGAGTGGTACGCCATCGCCTTATTTGCATTACCCGCTTTGAGACCTGCTTTTTATAAATTGCTTGATTGGGTAGGACATGGTGAAATGCTTGTCCTATTTGGTATTTTCTTTGCATTAGTTGTTGGTGCAGGTCTCTTTAGTCTTGTAGGAATGAAACCCGATCTCGGCGCACTCGTACTTGGCATGTTACTCGCGGGTCATACCAAAGCATCTGAGCTATCGAAATCTTTATTCAACCTAAAAGAGCTCTTTTTAGTCTGCTTCTTTCTCAATATTGGCTTGTCGGAACAGCCAACATTAGAAGGATTTGGTGTCGCGATCTTATTCTTATTACTTCTACCGCTTAAAGGCATCCTTTATTTCCTCGTTCTAAATGGCTTCAAGTTCCGAGTTCGTACTTCTTTATTGGCTTCATTGTGTTTATTCAACTTCAGTGAATTTGGTTTAATCGTCGGTGGATTAGCATTCAAAATGGGTTGGCTTAGCGGCGATACGCTGGTCGCACTCGCTCTTGCCGTATCTATTTCCTTCATCATTGCCGCACCAATTAACCGCAAAGGACATGAGCTTTACTTACGTTCCGGAAAGTGGTTAAAAGAGCATGCTGCCGAAAAACTGAACCTACGCGATCAGCTTATCAATCCTGGTCATGCTCAAATTCTTATTCTAGGGATGGGCCGCATAGGTACCGGAGCTTATGATGAACTGCGAGCTCGCTACGGCAAAATCAGCCTTGGTATTGAAGTCAGAGAAGATGCGGCCCACAAACATATTATGCATGGGCGAAACGTGATCTTAGGCGATGCGACGGACCCTGACTTCTGGGAACGAATTCTCGACACGGCGAACGTAAAGTTAGTTTTATTGGCGATGCCTCACCACCAAGGAAACCAAATTGCACTAGAGCAGTTAAAAGCACGTGATTTCCAAGGACAAATTGCCGCCATCGCAGAGTATCCTGATCAACTTGAATCGTTAACCGACGGTGGAGTAGACGCTGCATTCAATATTTATAGTGAAGCAGGGAGTGGTTTCGCCAGACACGTTTGCGACCAACTTCAACCTAAATTTAGCAAGGTTACCTGATACTTTTCTTTAAAAGCGCAGCTTAAATGCTGCGCTCCTTTCCCCAATCGCACAAAAAAGCAACGATGATTAGAATTTATCTTTCATATCTTGTTATTGATTAAATATTTTTTAACTCAAAGCCATTTTTGTAATTTTGATCATCAAACACTGTTGCTTTTTTTAATCAGAATGGCACATTGAACACAGCAAGTTTAAAAAATATCTAAAAGGAAGTTGTATGTGTTCTGTATTTGGAATCTTGGACATTAAAAGTGATGCTGCGGCGCTGCGCCCAATTGCGTTAGAAATGTCTAAGAAACTTCGTCACCGAGGCCCAGATTGGTCAGGTATTTACGCATCAGATAAAGCTATTCTGGCTCATGAACGTTTAGCAATTGTTGGTTTAAATAGTGGCGCTCAACCATTATATAGCCCAGATAAAAAGCTGATCTTAGCGGTGAACGGTGAAATTTATAACCACAAAGAAATTCGAGCACGCTACGAAGGCAAATACGACTTCCAAACGGACTCCGACTGTGAAGTTATTTTGGCCCTTTATCAAGAAATGGGCGCGGATCTACTCGAAGAGCTCAACGGTATTTTTGCCTTTGTTCTTTACGACGAAGAGAAAGATCAGTATCTCGTCAGCCGTGACCACATCGGTATCATCCCGCTTTACCAAGGCTATGACGAACACGGAAACTACTACGTAGCATCTGAAATGAAAGCCCTTGTACCTGTATGCAAAACAGTAAGTGAGTTCCCCCCAGGCTGCTACTATGGTTCAACAGATGCAGGCCCTGTTCGCTACTACATCCGAGATTGGAACGAGTATGCTGCTGTTCAAGGTAACTCCACTAGTAAAGAAGAATTGACCGAAGCTCTAGAAGCGGCGGTGAAGCGTCAACTGATGACTGATGTGCCATATGGCGTGTTACTTTCTGGTGGCTTGGACTCTTCAATTACCTCTGCGGTTGCCAAACGCTTTGCAGCAATGCGTATTGAAGATGATGAAAAATCCGAGGCATGGTGGCCACAACTCCACTCCTTTGCAGTAGGTTTAGAAGGAGCCCCTGATTTAAAAGCCGCGCGTGAAGTCGCAGACCAAATCGGTACCGTTCACCACGAAATGACCTACACCATTCAAGAAGGTCTTGATGCGATTCGTGACGTTATCTACCACATTGAAACGTATGATGTAACGACGATTCGTGCATCTACCCCAATGTTCCTAATGGGACGTAAGATCAAAGCGATGGGCATCAAGATGGTACTTTCAGGCGAAGGCGCAGACGAAATCTTTGGCGGTTACCTATACTTCCACAAAGCGCCAAACGCAAAAGAGTTCCACGAAGAAACGGTACGTAAACTGCTTGCTCTGAACATGTTTGACTGTGCTCGTGCAAACAAATCGCTTGCGGCATGGGGTGTTGAAGGTCGTGTACCTTTCCTCGATAAAGAATTTATCGATGTAGCAATGCGCCTAAACCCAGAAGATAAGATGTGTGGCAACGGCAAGATGGAGAAACATATCCTACGTGAGTGTTTCGAACACTACCTGCCAGAAGCAATCGCATGGCGCCAGAAAGAACAGTTTTCTGATGGTGTTGGCTACAGCTGGATTGATACGCTAAAAGAAGTAGCTGAAGCTAAAGTTACCGACCAGCAAATGGAAACGGCAGCATTCCGCTTCCCATACAACACGCCAACAACCAAAGAGGGTTACGTATATCGTGAGATCTTTGAAGAGTTGTTCCCACTTCCATCAGCTGCAGAGTGTGTTCCAGGTGGTCCTTCGGTAGCATGTTCATCTGCTAAAGCGATTGAATGGGATGAGTCTTTCCAAAACTGTGTCGACCCATCAGGCCGTGCGGTTCAAACCATCCACAACGACGCTTACTAATAAGAAAAAAAGCACTCTTCGGAGTGCTTTTTTCTTATAAATCAATCTCTTTATTATCTAAGCTTATTGGGACTATTTGGGTGTTCATCTTCACCAGTAATATGGAACGCCTCTCTCCATCAGGCTCTTGATAGATTGCCTCAACACCTGCAAATTGACCGCTTGTCACTCTTAAGCGCTGTCCTTTCTTAGGCAACGTTTTATACGGCTCTTGCAAACAATAGCTTTCCATTTCTTTGAGAGAAACAACCAAACCTTCTTGCAACTGATGAGGATGCGCGCCCTGACGAACAAAATCTACCACACCTCGAGTGGAGCGTACGGCTGTAAATGATGGCCCTTGTTGATAATCAAATCGAATAAAAATATAGGAAGGAAAAAGTGGTTCTTTCTTTAACTGTTTTTTACCACGGAGAATTTTCTCAACGTCCACCTCAGGGTAGTAACACTCAACCCCTTGGTTTTCTAGATGCTGCTTAGCTCTTTGTTGCTCACCACGCTTGCAGTAAAGCAAATACCACTGTTTCATTTCAGATATCGCTTGGAAGTTTGCGCTATTCTAACATCTGGAAAACGTACTGGGAATTTTGTGATAGCCACAGCTGAAGCTAACCAGCAGCCTCTTTGACAACTCTGCGTCAATTCTTGCGATAAATATGGAAACTTAGTTTGTAGCACGTCTTTTTATAACTTTCTTTTTTAGAAATCGCTAAAATTCATAAGGTTAGATAATTTCACTCTAAACTGTATGAAATTTGGTAATTGCAGTTTATCTGCCTCAGATGTATATGTGGTTTGGAATTAAATTTTTTAATAACTACAAACAGAAAATCTCATGCCAAACCAACATCAAATCCTAGGCCACCCTCGTGGCTTGTTCCTCTTGTTCGGTACCGAACTTTGGGAACGTTTCTCTTATTACGCAATGCGCGCGATTTTAGTTCTCTATCTGACAGATACAACCATCAATGGTGGTTTAGGATGGACCACAAAAGACGCGCTCGATCTTTACGGAATCTATACAGGTCTGGTTTACATTACCCCAATGATTGGCGGTTGGTTAGCGGACAACTATTTAGGTCAGCGTCGCTCAATTTTAATCGGTGGTGCTTTGATGGCAATTGGCCAATTCACACTAGCGATGCCAGCGGACATGATCGGACTCGATGCCGTACATGGATTTTACCTTGGCTTAGCGCTGTTGATTTGTGGTAATGGCTTGTTCAAACCGAATATTTCAACAATGGTTGGCGATCTTTATGAAGAAGGTGATAACCGTCGTGATGGCGCTTTTACCATCTTCTACATGGGGATTAACTTAGGTGCTTTGATTGCAGGTGTTGTTTCTGGCTCTGTAACAAATAGCTTCGGCTGGAAAGCGGGCTTTATCGCTGCGGGAGTTGGCATGATCATTAGCCTTATCATGCAAATGACACTGGCGAAAAGCTGGCTTGGTGATATTGGCACCGTACCAGCAGCGGCACGAGATCTGCAAAAGAAAAAATCATCACAAAAAGAGCCATTAACGAAACAAGAAATGGATCGCTTAAAAGTAATTCTTGTGATGGGCCTCTTTGTAATTGTGTTCTGGGCAGGCTTTGAGCAAGCTGGCGGCCTAATGAACATCTATACACAGCAATATACCGACAGAATGTTGGGCAGCTTTGAAGTACCAGCAGCATGGTTCCAGTCTTTGAACCCATTCTTTATTATCACCCTAGCCCCGATTCTGGCTGCATTTTGGGTGAAACTGGGTCCAAAAGAGCCAAATTCACCGACTAAATTTGCTTTTGCACTCTTTTTCTTAGCCCTTGGCTTCCTATGCATGGTGGGTGCAGTAATGGAACAAGGTGGTGATACAACGGTAAAAACTTCTATGTTATGGCTGGTTGGCGCCTTCTTCTTCCACACACTTGGTGAACTTTGCTTATCTCCAATTGGCTTATCATTGGTTACTAAACTGGCTCCTCTGCGTTTGGCTTCTCTCATGATGGGGGCTTGGTTTGGCTTTAATGCTATTGCCAACTACGTTGCCGGTCTAATTGGTTCCCATGTTGGCGAGCTGGGTGCTCTACCAATTTTTGGCGGCATAGCTATTTCGGCAACAGTAAGTGGTGTGATACTACTGCTATTCTCAAATACCCTTGTTCGTTGGATGCATGGTGCAGAAAGCCCAGTAAGCACAGAACAGCAAATTGAAGAGCAGCAAACACAAGTTGCTTAAACACATTCTATTCGTTCATAGAATAAAAAAGCCCGACTAATTGCCGGGCTTTTTCGTTGATGATTGTAATTACTTAACCGAAGTAACACGGCTAGCTTTTTCACCAGTTACCGATACTGAACGAATAAAGACTTCACCAGCGACCTTTGGCTTAGCTTCGTCAGAATACGTTTTCCACTGCTTACCATCTAGCGAGTATTGCAGTTCTACTCCTGGGAATTGGACATTCATTGACAACTCACCATTGTCAATTTTCGCTCCCGGTACAGGTAAACGATAGTCAATGCCAGCTTTTTCAAGCTTTGCTAACTCGCGCTGACCAAGAAGGTTAGCAAAACGGTTAAAGTCTTGGTTTAAGCGAGCCTTATCAACTAAGTTAGTTGCTTGAGAATACTCTACGCCAGCTTTGTAGTCGTTTTCCCAATCCGCGCGATGCCATGCACGCTCAGCGGCTGCAAGAACACGAGGAAAGACCATGTATTCATATTGCTCGTCATTGCGGACGGTTTCAGACCACAACTGTGCTGACAAGCCATAGAAAGGTTTCGTAGTAATGTCCCCTTTTCCGGTAAACCCATTACCATCACGGTCAACGGAAGTTTCTGCGTTTTGAGGCATATTCTCTGGTGCAAAACCAAACATCTTACGTGTATCGGTAGCACGTGTTGCCCAGTAGTAACCGCGCTCTTTCGGGTCAACTTCGTATGGCATGTCCATGTACACGTAGTCTGGGTTTGAAACTACAACGTCATAACCTTTCTTTGCCCACTCATAAACTGATGCGGTACCACCCCAATATAAGGTATCCCAGAAGTTTACTCGTTTATTCTCTGTCGCAAATGCTTTAGCACCATCACTGTACTTCAGACCGTCTTGCCAAGCTTGGAAATTAGGAATGCCTTTCTCCGCCACAATCTTAGACACTTGCTCTGCAAAGTGACTTGGCAAGTGACCAAAGTCGCTTACTGTGCCGTCAGCTATCAGCGTCTGACATTGTGGAGATTGCGCGAATGGCTTGTCTTGCTTCGATAGGTCAATCGTACCTTTCCAGCCAACCTTCTCTTCAGCACTCACATCTTGGAAACCAGCACCTAGCTTGATGTTCTTCGCTTCATCACCACCAAAATGCCATGTTGTAAGCGGTGCGCCAGCCTCGATGTGCATGGCTGCCACTTCAGAAATCACTTTATCCACAAAGCGAGTTGAAGATTCCATACATGGGTTGATGAAACTTTGCTTGTCGTAGAACTGAACCGTTGTGACGTTTGATGTATCTTGTGGATCCATTAGTCGATATTCATTGGCTTCAGCCGTTTTACCTTTCGCCATTAAACGATCATAACGGGCTTCCATTGACACAACTGCCGCGCGCGCATGAGCTGGCATATCAATTTCAGGAATCACCTCAATATTACGAGCTTTTGCGTATTTGAGGATCTCAACATAATCACGCTTACTAAAGTAACCACTACCAAAATTATCTGATGTCGGGCCAGAACCTAGCTGCGGAAGCAAACACGTTTTCTCTTCTAAATCGAAGCAACGCTGACCACCAATGTCAGTGAGTTCAGGTAACCCTGGTATTTCCAAACGCCAGCCTTCATCATCCGTAAGGTGAAGGTGTAGTTTGTTCATTTTATACGCAGCCATTTGGTCGAGTGTTGCCAAAATAGCGTCTTTTGAGTGGAAGTTACGTGCAACATCCACCATCACACCACGATAATCAAAGCGCGGTGCATCCTTAATAGACAGTTGTGGTAGAGACTTAACATTCTGGCTGTCTATCAGGCCAAAGATAGACTGAACCGCATAAAATGCACCCACTTTATCAAACGCTTTAATTTCAATGCCATTTGAATCAATGTTAAGTGCATAAGCACCAGACTTCGCTAAGTCACCCGTGAAGCCAGCAGGAACAACAGTAACGCTAACAGGTAGCTTACCACTCACATCCACACCTACCACTCCTGCACGATCTTTAATCGCTGCAAATTGTGCTTTATCAAATGCATGACTTGGTAACGCGATACCATTTGAAATATCGACCTCACCCTCACCGTTTTCTACAAACATTGGGCTTGGTAATAGTGTTCTAGACACATCTTGAGTCGCTAAGTCAGCATTCTTTTCAAAGCGAGACAGTGCATTGGCCATGACATTATTATCATCAGGAGTACGCTTTAGGTTATCTCCCTCAAGGCCTGAAACGAATGAATCAACTTCTTCTGTATTCAATGATGCAATGAGCTTAGGCTCTGTGTTAGGTGCTGCGACAAACGCGCCTGGCATAAAGTCTGTTTCAAACAGCTGCCAGTACTCAGCAACAAGGGGAAGAACGACTTCTTCACCCGCAGCAAAACCATCAAACTTATCGGTAGGCTCTAGCTTATGTAGATCACCCGTGACACGAGTGATCTTGAACTGCTCATTTTCAACATCAAGAATGAGGCGAATACTGTGGAAATAGATCGCCCAATCTTTCGCATTTACAGCTTCACCTTGATTCACCAAAGTCATGTTCACTTTGTTACAAGAAGCCCATTCAGCCCCTAAGTCCTGACAAGCTAAACCATCATTTGCACCATGATTTGTCAGAACTTGGTATTGAATATCAAGATTGTCCGCTAACGTGTTGACCACTTGTTGCTCAGAACTTTGTAGCGAAGAACATCCAGCTAATGTCGCAATGACAGAAGTAGCAATTAAACTATGTTTCAACATCTTACTTACCCTAAAACGAAAAAATTAATCAGCAAAAAAACGCTATTGCCTACCAATATCTTCAACATACAAGGAGTTTTTTCTATGCGTAAAATTATTCCGCTCTTAAAGTGATCATCTTCAAATTTTATAAAAACACTATTCAAGTTATCTTTGTAAAACATAAACTTATAAATCACGTTAAAATCTACAGAGTTAATTTAACGGGTTTACTGAGAAGCACATCACGAAACATAAGGCTTAAAGCTTTCCTTTTGACGATCTCGATCACTAAGCTGATAAAGTAGCACTGTTCGAAATCGTGAACATGATTGAGGAAATGTGATTTTTTTCGCATTTATATCACGTTAAATAACGTCAAAAATTTCAGATTTAACAAATTTACCGTCGCGGAAAATGGACTGTTTCTATGAAAAGATATTTCTATGCGTTACTCATTATCATCTTTGCTTTTCCTAGCTATTCAGAACCTCTTTTCTGGTCAGCGAAAAAAGGAAAGCTTGAGCTGGTCATTTTCGGTTCCGTTCATGTTGGAGATGAACGCTTCTATCCTCTCCCAAACACAGTAACGGATTACCTGTTAAACAGTGATGGTTTGATTGTAGAAACAGACATTCAAAACCCGGGAGAAGTACAGTACCCTCCACTTCGTATTCGCAGCCAAGCGTTACTGAATGAAACTCAACAAAATGAATTAGTTGGAATAGCAAAACTACTCAACTTAAATACACAGGAACTTCTATCCCTCCCTCCATGGGCTACCGCACTACAAGTCCAGATGCGTCAGTTTGAATACTTAGGTTATTCAGCAGATAAAGGGGTCGACATCCAGCTACTTCGCCAAGCGGGATTAAACCAAATCCCTGTACTCAGTCTGGAAACCTTTCAATTTCAAATTGATCTGTTAACCAAACAAGCAGAAGGGGGAAAAGAGTTACTCATCAGCACCATTGAGGAATTTGATAAAACGGAACAAGCAACACATTGTTTGATCGACAGTTGGCTCAAAGGAGACATCAAACACTTAGAGAAGTTTGCCAAACTGGCCGCTATCTCCCCAGAGTTTGAAGACCAATTCATTTACCAGAGGAATAAAGATTGGGCGGTGAAATTGGATAAAGGGATCACATCTCAGTCGAGCAAAGGAAAGTATTTGGTCGTGGTCGGTACACTACATTTGGTGGGACGAGATAATCTTATTTCACTTTTAAAGCAACGTGGCTTTGAAACTAAGCAGCTCTCTAACAGTGAAACGTCGCTATGCAAATTCGATTAGCTAGCTCCAGCTATCATTGCCTAAAATGCAAAAAAGGCGCTACATTTCTGTAGCGCCTTTTTTAAAAGATGGTCGGTGAAGAGGGATTCGAACCCCCGACCCTCTGGTCCCAAACCAGATGCGCTACCAAGCTGCGCTATTCACCGAGACATTGTCGGGCTCAATGCCCTGCAACGGATGCGTATAATACGGATTATCACGTTGAACGCAAGCCATTTTCTGTTTTTCTTTGCTAAAAAAATGCGTTCGGCTAAAACATCATCAGCGGGCTACAAAATGTGAGCAAATACACACCACGAGAAACATTAATGCAACCAATAGAACACAATTGATCCAGATCATTACCATAACTGTTAACAGGCTTTAGTTTAACCCTTGTCTTCTTTGACTTTGGAGGAAACGATGGACTTTTGGCTTGATCTCCTATTCGGAAATGCAGTGGGACTATCTTCCATGATAGTAATCTTTGGCGCTTTAGGTCTGATGCTTTTTTATGGCGGTTTCATTATCTACAAAGTCATGAACGACAAATCTCCTCACTAGATCGCTTAGCGACTATTCCGAGAATGGTAAAACGCTATGCACCGAAGTAGATTTTCTGTCTACTTCGGTTTTTTAGTTTCTATCCCACTGCTTCTACTGCCCTTTCATTCGCCGTAACGTTATAATCGTGAGTCTTATTTATTCCATCGAGATAAAGTGATGTCTCAAGAAGATGATTTGTCCTTATTTCAACAAATGATGGGTGACGTAAAACCACTCACACAGGACAGGGCTGAACATAAGAAGCAACATCAGGTCACCGAAAGCCATATCGCAAAACGGGAAGCGGCATTGTGGCTTGCCGATCAAGATCCGGATCATTTATCCATCGACCATGCCCCGCCGATAAAGCCAGAAGATGTGATCGAGTTTAAACGTGATGGTGTCCAAGAAGGGGTTTACCGTAAATTAAGGCTTGGAAAATACCCGATTCAAGCGCGATTGGATCTGCATAGAAAAACATTGAAAGAAGCGCGAACTGAGGTCACCTCTTTTCTCAAACAATGTATTGCAATGGATATTCGAACGGTAATGATTGTTCATGGCCGAGGAGAAAAATCGAATCCACCAGCATTAATGAAAAGCTTTGTCGCCAGCTGGCTCCAACAGATCAAAGATGTGCAATGTGCTCACAGTGCACAACGGTTTCATGGTGGCACGGGAACCACTTATGTTTTGCTTAGAAAAAGCAGCGATAAAAAACTTGAGAACCGAGAAAGACACCAAAAACGCATGGGCTAAGCACGTAAATGGTGCTAAACTCGCGGCCAAATTTCGACCACAAACATTTGTGGTTTCCTCATACAGCCGTTGTGAAACGTATAGGTAAAACATGTCACAAGAATCTGCAAAACGCTTAAACAAATACATTAGTGAAACTGGCTATTGCTCACGCCGTGAGGCGGATAAGTTGATCGAACAAGGCCGTGTCACCATTAATGGCAAGATACCAGAGATGGGAACAAAAGTTTTTTCCGGTGATGATGTTTGTATTGATGGCAACCCTGTCAGCGCCAAAGAAAAACCAATTTATCTCGCACTCAATAAACCAACCGGGATCACCTGCACCACAGAGCTAGATGTCGCAGGAAACATCGTTGACTTTATTGGGCATAAAAAGCGGATTTTCCCTATTGGTCGTTTAGATAAGCCTTCTGATGGTTTGATCTTTTTGACGAATGATGGCGATATCGTCAACAAAATACTCCGAGCTGGTAATAACCATGAGAAAGAGTACGTTGTCCGTGTCGATAAACCGATCACCGATGATTTCATTCGAAAAATGAGCTCTGGCGTCAATATACTCGACACAGTGACGTTACCGTGCACTGTCACCAAAGAAACCAAGTTTTCTTTCCGTATCGTATTGACTCAGGGCCTTAACCGCCAAATTCGTCGTATGTGCGAAGCACTTGGTTATGAAGTTTTCAAGCTACGCCGCGTACGCATCATGAACATCACACTTGACGGTATTCCAAACGGCCAGTGGCGTTACTTGAGTGATGCTGAAGTGGCTGAAATATTAGCCATGTGTGAAGGCTCTAGCGGTACAGAAGAAGCATCGAAAGTTGATAATAAAGGTCAACGGATTCGCAAAGCGACAGATGCAAAACTATTTGATAGCCGAGAAGAGAATCAAAGTTCAACCGCTCGCCGTAACCAAAAATCACGTACCTTTAAAGGGCGAAATGCCGATGAGTTCCGCCATGCCCCGAACTCCAAAAAAGGACGACATGGTGCGAAAAACAAACCGAGCAGCAAAGGAAAAACGGTTTATACACCCAAATCAGATCAACCAGCACAACGCGTAGCAACTAAACCACGTACTGGTGGCACATTAAGTTTGAAAAAATAACCCACAAAAAAGGAGGAGCATCCGCTCCTCCTTTTTTATCTCTATAAGAAACTTGGGTTACTTAGTCCCAAAGATCTTATCACCAGCATCACCCAAACCCGGTACGATGTAACCTTTATCATTCAGTTTTTCATCGATTGCAGCCGTGTATAGCTCAACGTCTGGATGGGCTTTTTCTAGCGCTTCAATCCCTTCTGGCGCAGCAACTAACACAAGCACTTTAATGTGCTGACAACCTTTCTCTTTAAGAAGATCAATTGTTGCAATCATAGAGCCGCCAGTTGCAAGCATTGGATCAACAACAAGTGCAATACGCTCATCTATATTTGATGCAAGCTTGTTGAAATATGGTACAGGCTCTAGCGTTTCTTCATCACGGTAAATACCGACAACACTGATTCGAGCGCTTGGTACATGTTCTAGTACACCGTCCATCATTCCCAATCCCGCACGTAGAATTGGCACAACCGTTACTTTTTTACCTTTGATTTGATCAACTTCTACAGGACCATTCCAGCCATCAATCGTTACGCGTTCCGTTTCAAAATCTGCAGTCGCTTCATAAGTCAGTAAGCTACCTACTTCTGTTGCTAACTCACGAAAACGCTTTGTGCTGATATCACCTTCTCGCATCAGGCCAATTTTGTGCTTTACTAGAGGGTGTTTCACTTCAACAACTTTCATTTTCATCTCCGGCTTCTGGGTAAAATTTAAATAAACCTTCAGATTATAATCGATTTAAGTCGCAATATCTTGATCTAAAGTCAGCCAGAATCACTCCATTTAGGTTGTTTGTTGATTGTTTACTCAATGGCAAGATTAATAGAACAAAAAACACCAAAATCACCTACCAACGTTTAATCATCCTGCTAAGCGTAAAAAACTCACGCAAACGTTTGCTATCTAGGTTTATCCACTGTTAGAATAGCGCCGTTTTCATATCCAACTTTCAAACCGAGGACTTCCCCGTGAGTGGTAACAACTCTTCTCTTAGCTATAAAGATGCTGGTGTAGATATTGATGCAGGCAACGCGCTTGTAGATCGTATTAAAGGTGCGGTTAAGCGTACGCGTCGCCCTGAAGTAATGGGTGGTATTGGTGGTTTTGGCGCATTATGTGAACTGCCAACTAAATACAAGCAACCTGTATTGGTTTCAGGTACGGATGGTGTAGGAACGAAACTCCGCCTTGCTTTGGATATGAAAAAGCACGACACCATCGGTGTTGACCTTGTAGCAATGTGTGTGAACGATCTTATTGTTCAAGGTGCTGAACCTCTATTCTTCCTAGACTACTACGCAACAGGCAAACTCGATGTTGATACAGCAGCAGACGTAGTGTCTGGCATTGCTGACGGCTGTGTGCAAGCAGGTTGTGCGCTAATCGGCGGTGAAACTGCTGAAATGCCGGGTATGTACGAAGGTGAAGACTACGACGTTGCAGGTTTCTGTGTTGGTGTTGTAGAAAAAGAAGACGTAATCGACGGCACTAAAGTAGCCGCTGGTGACGCACTTATCGCTGTAGGTTCAAGCGGTCCACACTCAAACGGTTACTCACTGATCCGTAAGATCCTTGAAGTATCTGGCGCAGACAAAAACGAAGAGCTAGCAGGTCGCACAATCGGTGAGCACCTACTAGAACCGACAAAGATTTACATCAAATCAGCACTAAAAATGATTGAGAAACACGACATCCACGCGATTTCTCACATCACAGGTGGTGGTTTCTGGGAAAACATCCCACGCGTACTTCCAGAAGGTACTAAAGCGGTTGTTGATGGTAACAGCTGGGAATGGCCAATCATCTTCAAATGGCTACAAGAGAAAGGCAACGTAACGACTCATGAAATGTACCGCACATTTAACTGTGGTGTAGGCCTTGTTGTTGCTCTACCGAAAGATCAAGCAGACGCAGCGGTTGAGCTATTAAACGCTGAAGGCGAAAACGCTTGGGTTATCGGTGAGATCGCAAACGCTGCAACTGGCGAAGAACAAGTAGAGATCAAATAAGCATGAAAAGTATCATCGTTTTAGTTTCAGGAAACGGTTCTAACCTGCAGGCAATCATTGATGCATGTGACAAGGACATTACTGGTGGTCGTGTTACCGCAGTATTTTCCAACAAAGCCAATGTCTATGCTTTAGAGCGCGCTGAGAAATCCGGTGCTGCGGCACACTTCCTTGATCCTAAAGCGTTCGATACCCGTGATGCTTTTGACCATGAGTTGATGAAGCAGATCGATGAATATAAGCCAGACGTCATCGTGCTTGCTGGTTACATGCGTATTCTAAGTGGTGAATTCGTTCGCCACTACATGGGCCGCATGATCAATATTCACCCTTCTCTGCTTCCTAAGTACCCAGGTCTTAACACTTATCAACGTGCAATCCACGCTGGCGATGAAGAGCATGGTACTAGCGTTCACTTTGTGACTGAGCAGCTTGATGGTGGCCCTGTTATTTTGCAGGCTAAAGTGCCAATTTTCGACGAAGATACGGTCGATACTCTAACTGAACGCGTTCAAACTCAAGAACACAAAATCTACCCTATGGTGGTTAAGTGGTTGGTTGAAGAACGCTTAGTGATGAAAGATGAAAAAGAAGCTTACCTTGATGGCAATCTTCTTGGTATGCACGGTTACGCTGAAGAATAATATTCTCACTAACAGTATGTAGAAGGCGAGCGTACAGCTCGCCTTTTTTGTTTTTCACCATTATTAATCCTCTATTCATCTTTGCTCCATTAAGCTATCAAAAAATGATGGAGGTAACCTATGGATCTTAAAAGCCTACTTAATCAAGCCCTCAATTCAGATATCGTCCAACAAGGACAAGCTCAAATCAAAAACAGTTCAAACTCTAATACTTTGAAATCGCTTGGCGCTGGCGCTGTTGGAGGCGGCTTAGTCAGCCTGCTTATGGGCTCGAAAAAGAGCAAAAAGCTCGGCAAGAAGTTAGGTAAAAACACGCTCAAAGTCGGCGGTGTTGCTGTTCTTGGTGCGCTGGCTTATAAGGTCTATAACGACTATCAAAATAAGCAAACGTCCACTGGCACAACTGAAAACTTCAATGCTCAAGATGACTACCATAGTGAACTGATTCTAAAAGCAATGATTGCTGCAGCCAAAGCAGATGGCCATGTAGACCAGCAAGAGATGGCGCACATTGAGTCGACGCTTGAACAATCTGGTGCAGACAACGCGCTACAACAGCTCGTTCATGTAGAATTAAACAAGCCGCTCGACCCTGCTGAAGTGGCTCGATTAGCACGTTCGCCACAACAAGCATCTGAAGTTTATTTAGCCTCTCTTATTATTATTGATGAACAAAACTTTATGGAGAAAGCCTACTTACAAGAGCTAGCCAAACAGCTTCATCTAGACAATGAAGTTACGTATCAACTAGAACAACAGCTGCAAAATTAGTTTCATTGTATAAATTGCAAGCACCAGTTTATCAGGCTTGAGCTAGAGCAAGCTTAAGCTTTGAGTTTCCTAAATTGAGTGTGTATATTTGAGAGCAGTTATCATTTATTGGAGTTGAAGCTATGCAAGTATATGGCTGTTGTGAACTGGTTCGTGAGCTGTACGCTCAAATTGGCAGTGGTGACCAAGCGTATGTCCCACAAGCAATTTCATGCGCAGTAAGGGCGTTGAATGATATTGCAGCGGATGAGTCTCTACCTAAAGAAGCACGAGAGAAAGCCGCCTTTGCTGCTGCAAATCTGTTAATTTCCGACTTCGAGGATAAGTAATGAATCTGGCGAACTTTGAAAGCATGGATCCAGTGATGTTGATGAGTATCGTCAACATGAAGCTACGTGATGATTTTGGCGGTGACTTAGACAAACTTGTTGCTTACTTCGATATCGATAAAAGCGCGTTAGAAGCAAAACTCGCCACTGCTGGTTTTGACTTTTTGCCAGATGCAGGTCAGTTTCGTTAACGACTCCTGCAAATACTAGATGCAAAAAAACCGCCCTATTCGGCGGTTTTTTATTTGCAGTGAATCGCGATTATTCTTCGTCGAAGAAATCGTCTTCATCATCCAATTCAGCTTGTGCTGCCGCAGCAAGTTTCGCTTCTTCGATACGGCGTGCTTTCTTTTCTGCTGCTTCTTGCGCTAAACGCTCTTCACGTTCAACGCGAACCTTACGTGCTTCGCCTTTACGTTCGTTACGAGCAGCTTGATTCTGAACAAAGCCCGCTAGCTCTTTTTCAGCCCACTCTTGAGCTTGAGCTTCAGTTTCAAAGCCAGTCTCACGCTTAGATACTGACGTTTTACGTGAAGTCACTTGGCGTGTGATCTCTGCACACCAACCGTTACGTTTTTCTGTAACACGAATGGCAAATTTTTTGTTGTTCGACATATTCATTTCCTAAGGGATTATTGAGGGATATAGCCATCCCTTGGCAAGCGCGGTATTAGAGCGCAAAAATGCGCCGTTGGCTATAAGTTTTTAAATAAAGAAAACGCAGACCTTTCGATCTGCGCTTTAACTATGCTGCTAGGCAAAAACTAACGTCTTCTCAATTAACCGACGTTCTTACGTGCGTTTTGGAACATACGCATCCAAGCACCATTCTCACCCCAACCTTCAGGAGACCATGAGTTCGCTACAGTGCGGAATACACGCTCAGGGTGCGGCATCATGATAGTTACTCGGCCATCGGTCGTTGTTAGACCTGTAATAGCGTTTGGCGAACCGTTCGGGTTGTTCGGGTATTGCTGTGTTGGGTTACCGTGGTTATCAACGTAACGTACTGCGACTGTACCTGACGCTTCAATCGCTGCTAGGTGGTCTGCATCACGCACTTCTACTCGACCTTCACCGTGAGAAACGGCGATTGGCATACGAGAACCTTCCATACCGTTGAAGAATACAGAATCAGACTTCTGAACTTCGACTAGGCTGAAGCGAGCTTCAAAACGCTCAGATTCGTTACGTACGAAACGTGGCCATAGGTCTGCACCCGGAATTAGCTCTTTTAGGTTCGATAGCATCTGACAGCCGTTACACACACCAAGTGAGAAGGTATCTTCACGCTCGAAGAATCCTTGGAACTGGCTGCGTGCTTGCTCATTGAACAGGATAGACTTCGCCCAACCTTCACCAGCACCTAGTACGTCACCGTAAGAGAAGCCGCCACAAGCGACTAGGCCTTGGTACTCTTCTAGCACCGCTTGACCCGTTAGGATATCGCTCATGTGAATATCTGTTGCTTCAAAACCTGCACGGTCAAACGCTGCTGCCATTTCAACGTGAGAGTTAACACCCTGCTCACGTAGGATTGCCATCTTCGGCTTAGCACCTTTCGCAATGTAAGGTGCTGCAATGTCTTCGTTAACATCGAAGCTTAGCTTAACGTTCAGACCTGGGTCAGAGTTGTCTTTCTTCGCTTCGTGCTCTTGGTCAGCACAAGCTGGGTTATCACGCAGACCTTGCATCTTGTGCGTTGTCTCAGCCCAGATAGTACGTAGTTCAGTACGGTTACGCTCTAGAACTACTGTCTCACCAGAAGTAATCACTAGCTCATCAGATGCTTCTACTGAGCCGATTACATGAGAACATGCCTCAAGACCGTTTGCTGCTAGCGTTGAAAGTACAGCGTCTAGGTCATCGTTCTTAACCTGAAGTACCGCACCCAGCTCTTCGTTAAATAGTACAGCTAGTGCGTCATCACCTAGGTCGGCGATATCCGCTTTAACACCACAGTGACCCGCGAATGCCATCTCAGCAAGAGCAACGAATAGACCGCCATCGCCCTTGTCGTGGTAAGCCACTACTTGGTCGTTCGCTACAAGAGCTTGAACACCTTCGTAGAAACCTTTTAGCTGTGCTGCGTTATCTACGTCTGCTGGCTTGTCACCAAGCTGCTTGTAAACCTGTGCTAGTGCTGTTGCGCCCAAGCGGTTCTGACCGTTACCTAGGTCGATAAGAACTAATGAAGTATCACCTTTGTCTGTTCGAAGCTGAGGCGTGATGGTCTTACGCACATCTTCAACACGAGCAAACGCAGTAATGATTAGCGATAGCGGAGACGTTACTTCTTTCTGCTCGCCGTTATCGATCCACTTAGTCTTCATCGACATTGAGTCTTTACCTACTGGGATAGTTAGGCCAAGTGCTGGACATAGATCTTCACCCACGGCTTTCACCGCTTCGTAAAGACCTGCATCTTCACCTGGATGGCCTGCTGGAGACATCCAGTTCGCAGACAGTTTAATATGCTTAATATCGCCGATATTTGTCGCAGCAATGTTAGTGATTGCTTCACCAACCGCTAGACGAGCCGATGCACCGAAATCAAGTAGAGCAACTGGTGTACGCTCACCCATAGACATCGCTTCACCATAGTAAGTGTCGTAGCTTGCTGCTGTTACTGCGCAGTTCGCTACTGGAACCTGCCAAGGGCCAACCATTTGGTCACGTGCAACAAGACCAGTAACGGTACGGTCACCGATAGTGATAAGGAATGTTTTTTCTGCAACCGTTGGTAGGCGCAATACACGGTCAACCGCTTCGTTGAGCTCAATACCGTCACGGTTAACCGCTGGGTTGTTTGCTTTAAGTGTTTTCGCATCACGGTGCATCTTAGGCGTCTTACCTAGAAGCACATCCATAGGCATGTCGATTGGCGTGTTGTCAAAATGTGAATCTTCTAGTTTCAGTTCACGCTCTTCCGTTGCGATACCAACCACTGCGTACGGTGCGCGCTCACGCTTACAGATTGCATCGAACACTTCCATGTTCTCTGGCGCAACTGCCATAACGTAACGCTCTTGAGATTCGTTACACCAGATCTCAAGTGGGCTCATGCCTGGTTCGTCGTTTGGTACGTCACGCAGTTGGAAAATACCACCACGCTCGCCATCGTCGACAAGCTCAGGAAGTGCGTTAGAAATACCGCCCGCGCCTACATCATGGATGAATGCGATTGGGTTCGCATCACCTAGCTGCCAACAACGGTCGATCACTTCCTGACAGCGGCGTTCCATCTCTGGGTTTTCACGCTGCACTGATGCGAAATCTAGATCTTCTGCTGACTGACCTGATGCCATTGAAGAAGCTGCACCGCCACCAAGACCGATGTTCATCGCAGGACCACCCAGTACAATTAGGCTTGCACCTACCGGAATCTCTTTCTTCTGCACGTGCTCGTCACGGATGTTACCCATACCACCTGCAATCATGATTGGCTTGTGGTAACCACGAACTTCTTCACCCGCGTGAGAGTTTACTTTCTCTTCGTAAGTACGGAAGTAACCAAGTAGGTTTGGACGACCAAATTCGTTGTTAAACGCCGCGCCACCAAGTGGACCTTCTAGCATAATGTCTAGAGCGTTAACGATGCGACCCGGCTTACCGAAGTCTGTTTCCCATGGCTGTTCAAAACCAGGAATACGTAAGTTTGAAGTTGTGAAACCAACCAGACCCGCTTTTGGCTTACCACCAATACCGGTTGCGCCTTCATCACGGATTTCACCACCAGAACCAGTCGAAGCACCCGGCCAAGGAGAGATAGCAGTTGGGTGGTTGTGCGTTTCCACCTTCATTAGAATGTGTGCTTTCTCTTGGTTGTAACCGTATTGGCGAGTTTCTGGGTTCGGGAAGAAACGACCAACATCGGAACCCACCATTACCGCCGCGTTATCTTTGTAGGCAGATAGAACATTTTCTGGCGTGGTTTCAAATGTGTTTTTGATCATCTTGAACAGAGACTTCTCTTGCTTCACACCGTCGATAGTCCAATCTGCATTAAAGATCTTGTGACGACAGTGCTCTGAGTTCGCCTGTGCAAACATCATTAGTTCGATGTCAGTTGGGTTACGATCTAGCTTGTTTACGAACGCATCGTAAAGGTATTCGATTTCGTCATCCGCCAGCGCTAGACCTAGGGTAACGTTTGCGTTTTCAAGCGCAGCACGACCACCTGCAAGTAGGTCAACGTCCGCTACTGGTGCAGGTTGTGCCACTTGGAAAAGCGCCGCTGCTGAGTCGAAGTCTGTGAAAATAACTTCCATCATGCGATCATGTAGAATCGCTTTAAGCTCAACCAGTTGAAGCTCAGAAAGTTCAGATGATGTTTCGATGTAGTAAGCCGTACCGCGCTCTAGACGAGCAACTTTAGCTAGGCCACAGTTATTCGCGATGTCAGTAGACTTAGAAGACCAAGGTGAGATAGTACCAGGACGAGGCGTCGCAAGTAGAAGCAGACCTTCTGGCTCGTGCTTTTCACCATTCTCGTCAAAAGAAAGTGTTGGACCGTAAGTCAGTAGTTTTTCTAGTTTCTCAACTTCAGACGCATCTAGGTCTGCCGTTAGATCAGCAAAGTGGGCAAACTCAGCGTAAATACCTGTTACAGGTAGGCCTAGTTCACGACAAAGCTCTAGAAGCTTGTTAACACGAAATTCAGATAGAGCTGGGGAGCCACGAAAAATTCTCATGTACTTAGGTCTCTTATGCAATTGATTAAGGTGATATTGGAATAAATTCAGTGGGTTATACTGTTTTACTTCGAAGCTATTCCCGAAGGTTTGAAAACCTATGCCGATTCCACCTCTCCATTGCGAGCGCATTATATAGCAATTATTTTTGTGATGTAACACCAATAGCAACCGTTTGCGTCATTTTTTTTGTCAAATTTGAAATACAGCAAAACTCATTAAATGATGAAGTTGTTACCAATGCATTGCACATAAGCTTTGATTGACCTCATCCCTTTGATATAAAGGACACACTAGATGTATGAGAATGCTATCGATGAAGAATCATTATTTTAAGCGCTTTAAGTATCTGACAACATTATGCCTCGTAGCCCTATTTCTCTCTGGCTGCCAGATTGAATCAGAACCTAAAAGTGAGCTGGAGCAAATACGCGAGCGCGGTGTGTTGCGAGTGGGTACACTCAACAATCAACTTTCTTACTATATTGGTCCAGATGGCCCGGCCGGGTTGGATTATGAAATTGCGCGTGAGTTTGCAAACGAATTAGGTGTTCAGCTGGAAATGAAGCCAGCTTATCGTATATCCAGTCTCTACCCTGCATTAGAGAATGGTGAGATTGACATTATTGCAGCTGGCCTTAGTCAGTCAGAAGAGCGATTACAGCGCTTTCGTCCAGGCCCAGCCTACTATTATGTCAGCCAACAATTGGTGTATAAAAAAGGCCAGTGGCGTCCTCGCAATCTAAAACAGTTGTTGAAAAAACAATCAGAATTAATGGAGCAGAATAACGGCGAACCTGTTGTGACCATCGTCAGCGATTCACACTTCAAACGTACGCTTACCAATATCCAGCAAAAATCCCCGGAGTTTGAATATAAAATTGACCCAAATTCAGATGTCAACGAGTTGCTGAAACAAGTCTCTGAAGGCGAACTGAAGTACACCGTTGCCGATTCTGTAGAAATATCGCTTTCCCAACGTATCTATCCAGATTTAGCGCTCGCATTTGAGCTAACGGAAGATCAACCTATTTCTTGGTTTCTACAACGCTCTGAAGATGAAAGCCTTTATGCGCTATTGATTGAGTTTTTTGGTAACTTGCAACAGTCCGGACACTTAGCATCCTTAGAAGAGAAATACATTGGACACATTGGCACATTTGACTACGTTGATACCCGCGCCTTTATTCGCGCCTTGGACAGCAAACTGCCTAAATGGTCTCCCCTGTTCCAAGAGTACTCCGATGAATTTGATTGGCGTTTAATTGCCGCACTGGCGTATCAAGAATCACACTGGAATCCACTGGCAAAATCACCAACTGGTGTTCGAGGAATGATGATGTTGACACTACCAACGGCAAAAAGCGTCGGGGTAACAGATCGACTTGATCCCGAGCAGTCGGTAAAAGGTGGCGTAGAATATTTGCGCCGCATGGTGGCACGTATCCCAGACAGTATTGATGAGCATGAAAAAATTTGGTTCGCGCTGGCTTCCTATAATATTGGCTATGGTCATATGATGGATGCGAGACGGCTGACGAAAAGACAAGGTGGAAATCCAGACGCTTGGTCAGATGTTAAGGAGCGTTTACCTCTACTTCGACAAAAGAAGTTCTTTAGCCAAACCCGTTATGGTTATGCCCGTGGTGATGAAGCGAAAAACTATGTTGAAAACATTCGTCGTTACTATCAAAGCATTATTGGTCACGTAGAGCAGCAAACACCTGAAAACGGTGAAGTGGACATTGATGATCTTGCCGTCATCCCGCCACCAGAGCAGCCTGTTTCCTCAGCAAGTACTACTGCAGTTTCGAGTGCTTCTTCTACTGCCAGCTCACAAAATTAACCTAAAGCGCAACTTATTTAAGTTGCGCTTTTTATTTGTGAAGTACCCACGCTAAATGACGCTTGTACTCCATGTCTGATTTTTATATTGTGTTTGGCCAAAATGCGCTACTGAGTTCAGTAGCAAAGGCCTCAAATGAGGTAATTATCGTAGTCATTAGGGGTTGTTGATGCGCAGACGTAAGTTACAGTCTAAACGCTTGAACAAAACTGTTGCAGCTATCCGTCGCAAGCGCAAAGTGAGCAATAATAAAAAGAAAATTATTGCTCGACACCGCGCCTTCATGTGTACGGCATCGGTATAACAGTAAGCATCGCAAACATTCATCTTAGGTGAATGTTTGCATCTCGCTTACTCACCTTCTTGTTTATTTAGCTGCTTTTGAGCTTTTATTTCTTTACGTCTACGGCGGAAGAACGCTTGCAACTGCTCTCGACATTCATCTTCCAGTAGTCCCTTCTCAACCTGAGCGTAATGATACGCAGCTTGGCTTGCAAATAAATCGAGGACGGTTCCAGCTGCCCCCGCTTTTAGATCCGGAGCACCATAAACGACTCGCTTTACTCGGCTATGTAGCAATGCGCCTGCACACATGGGACAAGGTTCAAGCGTGACATACAAGGTCGTATCTAGCAGCCGGTAATTCTGCAACTCTTTTCCAGCTTGACGCAATGTCTGGATCTCAGCATGCGCTGTGGCATCGTGATCGCAAATCGAACGGTTCCATCCTTCAGCAATAACTTGACCATCTTTTACCAGAACCGCTCCAACAGGAACCTCCCCCTCCAATTCAGCTTGGTGGGCCAGTTCCATTGCTCGGCGCATGAAAACTTCGTCTTGTGCGGAAAAGAGTTGAGACAACTTACACTCCTAAAATCGTGCTCTAAAGCAGAGGGGGATATTTGAATAAGATGCTAAGAAGCATACTCAATATCAAACCAATAACAATACATAATCGTTGGGTTAATCACGACTTGGCGTCGCTTTGACCCGCACAATTCGATTATGCTCAACCACCTCGGCTGTAAATTGCCAGTTTTGATAATGGATGACCTCTCCGGACTCCGGCAAGCGGCCAAGTTTCCAAGTGAGTAAACCATTCAAAGTTTGCGCACCATCGGCATGCAATTCATCACTCAGTTCTAGACGATTCTGTAGCTCACTCAATGGAATGAGTGCATCCAACATCCATCCAGACTCACACGGTTCTGCCCATAAATCATTGGGATTATTTGAGAGCTCTCCCGCAATGGCCTCCAATACGTCATAGTGAGTGACCAAACCTTGAATATCACCATATTCATCGACAATAAATGCCATTTCATTGCCCGAATTTTTAAAGTAACTCAGTAGATTTAGCCCTTTCATTGACTCAGGAATATAAACAGGGCTCTTGGACAAACTCACAATCGTTTGATTACTGATCTGACTAGCATGATTGAGCAATGCTTTCGCTGATACCGTTCCAACAATCTGATCAAGGCTACCTCGGCAGATTGGAAATACACTGTGTTTGGTGGTTCGAATTCGCTTTAATACTGATTCAATCGGTTGGTCTATATCTAAAAAATCAATCTCACGCCGAGGTGTCATCAGAGAGCCCACCAAGCGATCATCCAACTGAAGAATATTGCGAATCATCTCTTGTTCGCCTTGCTCAATCGCCCCCGATTCTGAGCCCTCACGTACAATGGCATGGATATCATCTTCCGTTACACTATCTTCTTGGTTTTTCTGCCTCATCAACGTCAGCAATGCTTCAGTTGACCAAGATAGTAACCACACAAACGGTGTCGTCAGTTTAGACACCCAATAAATCGGTAAAGCGACCAGAACCGCGATTGTTTCAGCTTGAGATTGAGCAAAGCGTTTAGGAACCAGCTCTCCGACTACGATGGCAAAGTAGGTAATGCCAACAACTACTATCGCCGTAGAAAATACGTTCGCTTGCTCAGGCGTCATGCCCCAAAGTTCCATTTGTTGTGCAAGTGGTCCTGATAATGTGGCTTCACCAACAATACCGCTTAATAGACCAATGACGGTGATACCAATTTGAATAGTAGAAAGAAAACGGGTGGGATTTTCCTTGAGTTCAAGAGCCACTTGAGCGGCTTTGTGTTTTTCAGCGAGGCGCTTTAACCGACTTGTTTTTGCTGCGACTAATGCGATTTCAGACATCGCAAAAAGACCGTTTAATACAATTAACCCTACTAAAAGCAGAATTTTCATAAATGTTTATTTTCCATGTTTAACGGCATGTGCCGCCACCTGCAGTTTAAAGCGAGTTGCAGATAAAAAAAAGCCTACCGAAAGGGTAGGCTTTGTAATCATTTATGTCACTTACATCGTGTAAGTGTATGGCGCTTGGATACCTAGAGGAATGCCTAGCATCCAGTAAACCACTAGGAAGATAGACCAGCCAATTAGCATTGCAATCGAGAATGGCATCATTAGCGATGCTAGCGTACCGATACCTGTCGACTTCACGTAACGCTGACAGTAAACCACGACTAGAGGGAAGAATACCATCAGAGGTGAAATGATGTTCGATACAGAGTCACCTACACGGTAAGCCGCTTGAGATAGCTCAGGAGAGATACCCACAGCCATTAGCATAGGAACTAGGATTGGACCGATAAGAGCCCATTTCGCTGATGCAGAACCGATTAGAAGGTTTACAGAAGCCGTTAGAAGAATCATACCGATGATAGTTGCTTCACCTGGTAGGTTCATCGCTTTCAGGCCTTCCGCACCGTATAGCGCCAGCATCGTACCGATGTTTGATTGCGCGAATGCAGATAGGAACTGCGCACAGAAGAACGACATTACAATGTATGCGCCCATCGTAGACATGGTATCCGCCATCGCTTTGATGATGTCGTTACTTGTCTTGAACGTGCCAGAAACGCGACCGTAAACGTAACCCGGAATGATAAACAGGATGAAGATCAGTGGAACGATAGACTTCATGATTGGCGCAGAGAACGCAGTGATCTCACCTTCAGGTGAACGCAGTGCAGAGTTTTCTGGGATAAGCGCCACAACAAGAAGTGCGATACCCGCCATCATAGCCCAACCTGCGTAACGGAACGCTTTAGACTCAAGCTCAGTGAAGGAACCTAGATCGGGTGCTTTCTCTGCGTCTTCGTCGATTGGAGTGTTCTTTAGACGTGGCTCGATGATTTTCTCAGTGACGTACCAACCGATAGCAACAATGATTACTGAAGATAGACCAGTAAAGAAGATGTTCGCTAGTGGGTTAACCACGTACTCAGGGTCCAGAACCTGTGCAGCTGTTTGCGTGAAACCAGCCAATAGAGGATCGATACCTGAAGGGATGAAGTTTGCAGAGAAACCACCTGATACACCTGCAAACGCTGCCGCGATACCCGCTAGAGGGTGACGACCAGCCGCGTGGAAGATGATACCACCAAGAGGAATAACCAGAACGTAGCCCGCATCCGCCGCAGTGTGCGATACGATTGCTACAAGAATTAGCATTGGAGTAAGAAGTTTCGCTGGCGTGAAGTTCAGCATCTTCTTAAGGCCTGTTGTGATGAAGCCAGAAGAATCGGCAACACCCACACCCAACATCGCTACGAGAACAATACCAAGTGGCGCAAAGCCAGTGAACGTTGTCACCATATTAGCAAGGAAACTTGCTAGTGCTTCGCCTGTTAGCAGGTTAGTAATAGTAAGAGCTTCGCCAGTTCGAGGATTGGGAAGGTCGAAAGAAACATTCGACAAAAGTGCAGACGCAGCCCAAGTAATGATTAGTGCCCAGAAAAACAGAATCGCTGGATCAGGAATTTTATTACCTACTCGCTCGATAAAGTTCAGAAAGCGATCCATCCCGCTCGGCTTCGGAGACGGTGCTTTGTTTACAGCTTGGTTACTCATGGTAACTCCATATGTGATGTTGTTGCCTTTGACCTTTTCGAATAATTATGTCGGTCAATTTTCAACGGACTATTCTATTCAATCCGCCAAATAAAAGCACAAGATCCCATGATAAATTTCATATATGGAGACATATTTTGCAAAATCGCAATCGAGCAGTAACAAAAAACACACAGGATTTGACGGTATATTTAAACAATTTAGAAACCAAAACGAAAAATATACAGTAAACCTTTCGGTGATTAGCCATCTATAATGGTGAATTTGTTTATGCTCGACTTTAGCGTTACATCGAAAATTCACTGTGACTGGAGAGCATAGTTTTTAATGTAATGGATTGCTCCTCCCCTAACCGATCTGACCAAGATGTCTTTACTGAAATAGATTTTAACGAAGAAGATAAAGATGCCGATGGAATACTGACTGTCCAAGTTAAAGTATATGGCGAGTGCGCCACACTATCACTTCCGCTACTTATTGAAGCAAACGTCGGCACAGATATCGTAGACATAGCCGCAGAAGCACCTCGCGCTCTAAACCATTCTAATTTTTGCTCAGCAAGATTCAGGGCTTGGCTACTTTTTACTGCAAAATCCGCTCGTTGTTCTATATAGGTTTGTAGCTTCACCAAAGCCAATGAAGCAATGCCGATCAAGAGAAAAGAAATTAATACCTCAATAAAACTAAAGCCTTGTTGTTTAGTTTGCATACCACCCTCCTGCTACCCATTTCAACTCTTTAGGTCTTGGTACTGGATTGCTCGCAGCAGAGTAATCAAGATCATAAGAACCATTGAGAACAACTTCTCCTCTCCTTGAAGTACTGTCTGCATCAAAATTCATTCCTCCTTTTGGGTGGAAAGCTCCTCTATCGAAATAAATGGTTCGAGTCCCTAATAAGGATGAAATATCACTGTAAAAATCAACATCCGCCCAGTAATTCCCAATATTTACATCAGTGAATGAAGGAGAATTCATATTCACCATATGATAAAAGGAGCCACCGAAAACCGTTGAACCTGATACAGAAAAAATCCCATTTTCAACCACAAGTGAACTTGGGAATGACAGAGCAATTGGTGTCTTAATTATACAATGACCTTCTATCCATAATTTGTTACTGGTTGTCGTGAGATTATCGGTCATAACTGTTGCGCAGGTTTCTCCGGCCGTTACCGTTGGTAAACTAACGACGGTATAACCTGCTTTTATCGCCGCAATATTGTCTGGCGTTTTTTCAATATCAAAATAGTTCTTAAATGGGTCGAGGGAATTGTCTTGTTTGTAATCCTCTTTAAAACTACTAGGGTGAGTGTCAGTTGCTCGACTTTCAGTGATGATGGTTTTATGAGTCATACTACAATCACCCGTAAAACCATCATAAGGGCCATTTAACACCGGAGCCGTCGTTTGTAGTTTTGCAGCAGATGAAGCTTTTACGAAGGTAACCTTTCCTTTGTAACGGACAGCCACACATTCATATGTACCATCTGACTTAGCCGTTCTAGGTGCATCAGGAGCTATATCTACAGAACCAACTAACCTTAAGTCTGCTGTGGTTTGAATCGCCCCTAATCCAGTTTTTGAACCATAGAAGAAGTTCTTGTTGACCTTTTGATAATTCGTTTCTGAGCGGATAGCAAAAACATCACTGGAGAGGGATTCATTATACAGTTTATTGATTCCCAAAGTATTTTTACACGTACTGCTTAGTACAGTATTTGAGGCGGATGACAAAGAGGAAATAGCATTAGGATCGTTGTTAATATAGGCATATAAACACTCCACCCCTCCCTCAGCTTTCCAATAATCTTGACGTGCTTTCACCTCATTCTGTGCACGCTTAATTTGATAGAAAACCGATTTGTAAGAACCCAATGCCAAAACCAAAGCACAAATAAGCAAAATAGACGTTACAACTAAAGTAACGGCCCCAGACTGAGCATGCTTCTTCATTGCCAATTCCTCTGAATGGTTTTGATCACAGCGGTGTGAGTATTTGTTGGGTCGGACAACAAATGACCCGTTAAAGTAATCGTGACAATTTTGTTATCCGCTGAATCGCTTGCAACAGTGGCTGTTGTTAGCTGCAATTGGGAAATAGATATCTGTTTTGGATTGAAAATCTGATAGCAGGCGTTGCCTAGTATTGACGCAGCAGCAGAAGCTATAGTTAAAGGAGCTGCACTGTATTTTTCACATATTTTTAAAGCATCCCCCACGCTTGGGCTCCCTGAAGCTTCACGCTTATATACCACATTACGAAATGCTGAGCTTCCTGAAGAGGCGACTCGGTATGCGTAAGCCAATTGGTCTGCCTGACTGTGAATGCTGCTTGATGCACCAGATAGCTTAGCTGAAATTGAACCTATGCCATCAAACCCAGCACGTTGAACATCCTCTTTGATTTGCAAAATAGTGCTAGAAAGGTTCTGCACGAGTAACAGCTCCTTTCCTCTTTCAGAGGCCAACTTTTGCCCAGTAACAAAGACAGATCCGACGATCCCCAAGGCAATCACTCCAATAATTGAAGCGATCATTAATTCGATCAAGGAAGCTCCTGTTTGACGACGTATTTTAACAAGATGGGTAGCCATAATAGCTTCCTCCAACACCACAGATCATAATCCGGCTTGCTGCAACGCCCGTCTTCAATTGGAGAGCCTGATTCGAATTTCCAACACGATAGAACTTTAGGTTCCCGCCAGAAATTCGCCCTCTAGATCCGGTAAGCTTCACTCGATTCGAAGAATAAGATGAACTGATCACCACGTCTTTAAATAATGCACCATCAAGGACCAGTATTTTATTCCCTGCATTTGCAATATCAGAGTCTGTTAGGGTCACCTTCCAATCTCCTGCAGGAGTCGGGTTTGTAGGCAGAGTAAAATGCGCCCAGAGATCTTGATTTCTCCAAACTGCTTCAGATCTTGATTGGATTAAAAAGCCTTGCAGATCATCCGCTAAGCGTGTCATCTGTGTATTCGATGTTAACTTGTCAAAATTCGGAATAGCGACAGTAAGTAAAATACTCAGTACAACAACGGTCAGTAGAAGCTCTAACAAAGTAAAGCCGCGAGACATTTCCCAAATTCCTATGTAAAGCCATGTTTGCTGGCAACTTATCTTGCAGCGATGCTATCACCGAAGAAAAATAGGAGGAAAATCAATGAGGAAGTACTCGAAATGATTCGAAAAAATTACTGCAATCGCTACAAAAAGAAAGCGATTGGAATGACACTGATCGAATTAATGATAGCGGTAGCCGTGATTGGGATCTTAGCCGGGGTTGCCTATCCTAGTTACCAAAACTATGTTCTGAAAGCACATCGCTCTTCAGCCATGGCCGATCTCGCTAAAATACAGCTCGAAATGGAACGCCAATACAACGGGAATTACATATCAGCCGCCAACTCTGTTTTATCTGGTGGTGTATGTACTTTTTGCGAAGTGGACAGTGCTCGCTATACCATTACTATCGCTAAAACAGCAACAACGTACACCATCAGCGCGACCGCTGCAGGCGCACAGACAAATGATAAATGTGGTGCAAGTTCTTACACCGCACTCACTTTAAATCAGGTGGGCGAAGGTTCACCAGCAAACTGCTGGAAGTAACTAAACTCATAGCGAATGCAAAAAGGCCTGCATTTAGCAGGCCTTTTATTTAATTCAATAACTCAGCATTAGCTGGTTAGATCATCAAAAAACTTCTTAACACCGTTAAAGAAACCTTCTGATTTTGGCTTGTGCTTAGTCGCAGCTTCGCCACCACAAGACTCTTCAAACTCTTTTAGCAGCTCTTTCTGACGCGAACTCAGATTCACTGGCGTTTCAACAACCAGTTTTACAATCAAATCGCCAACACCGCCGCCACGAACACCTTTTACGCCCTTGCCACGCATGCGGAACATACGACCCGTTTGTGTTTCAGTTGGGACTTTAAGATTTACACGACCATCAAGAGTAGGAACCTCAACTTCACCACCCAGTGCTGCCATAGCAAAGCTTACTGGTACTTCGCAGTACAGGTTATTACCATCACGCTCGAAGATATGGTGTTCTTTTACGTGAACTTGTACGTATAGATCGCCAGCTGGAGCCCCCATCTCGCCCGCTTCACCTTCGCCAGATAAACGAATGCGATCGCCAGTATCCACGCCTGCTGGGATCTTAACGTTAAGCGTCTTGGTCTTTTGTTTACGACCTTGACCATGACACACGTTACATGGGTCTTTAATGATCTTCCCTTTACCATGACAAGTAGGACAGGTTTGTTGCACGGCAAAGAAACCTTGACGCATCTGTACTTGGCCATGACCATGACAGGTACCACATGTTTCTGCTGAAGTGCCTTTCTTCGCACCACTGCCATCACACGTATCACAGTGAACCAATGTTGGCACTTCAATCTCTTTCGATATGCCACGAACCGCTTCTTCTAGCGTTAGTTCCATGTTGTAACGTAGATCAGCACCACGCTGGGCACGATGACCACCGCCGCCGCCACGGCGACCACCACCGAAAATGTCACCAAAGACGTCACCAAAGATGTCACCAAAATCTGCACCGCCGCCACCAAAGCCGCCGCCGCCCATACCACCTTGTTCAAACGCAGCGTGACCATATTGGTCATAAGCCGCCTTTTTCTGTGGATCGAGTAGAATTTCGTACGCTTCTTTTACTTCTTTAAACTTATCTGCAGCAGTTTCATCACCCTGGTTACGGTCTGGGTGGAATTTCATCGCTAGGCGCTTATAAGCCTTCTTAATATCGCGTTCAGACGCATCGCGGCTCACGCCTAATACTTCGTAAAAATCACATTTTGACATGTTCTTCGTCACCAATATAGTACTGCAAACGGTGCTCAATCACTCTGTGTGTGATACCGCTTGGTGGTTGTATCATTCTAGATAAAAGCTTTACGTAAAAGTGCTTATCTGGAAGGACATCCTAATTACAAACATACGGGCGTAAGAGTTACCTCAAACGCCCGCAAACTAAATAAGCTATCGCTTAAGAATCAAGAATTACTTCTTATCTTCTTTTACTTCTTCAAACTCAGCGTCTACAACGTCGTCTTCTTGCTTAGGTTGTTCACCAGCTTCAGCACCTTGTTGTGCTTGCGCCTGTTGCTGAGCGATTTCCATTAGCTTTTGAGCTGCTGTCATCAAAGCTTGAACTTTAGCGTCGATCGCTTCTTTGTCGTCACCCTTACGAGCTTCTTCAAGTTCAGAGATCGCGGCTTCAATCTTCTCTTTCTCGTCAGCTGGAAGCGCTTCACCCGCCTCTTCAATCTGCTTACGAGTACCGTGAATCATTTGGTCAGCTTGGTTACGCGCAGTTGCTAGCTCTTCAAACTTTTTGTCCGCTTCTTTGTTAGCTTCTGCTTCTTGAACCATTTTCTCGATGTCTTCATCGCTTAGACCGCCGGAAGCTTGGATAGTGATCTTCTGTTCTTTGCCAGTCTGCTTGTCTTTCGCAGATACGTGTAGGATACCGTCCGCATCTAGATCGAAAGTTACTTCGATTTGTGGCATGCCACGTGGTGCAGGCTGGATGCCTTCTAGGTTGAATTGACCTAGAGACTTGTTGTACATCGCTTGCTTACGCTCACCTTGAAGAACGTGGATAGTTACCGCATTCTGGTTGTCTTCTGCTGTAGAGAAAACTTGGTTCGCTTTCGTTGGGATAGTCGTGTTCTTCTCAACGAGTTTAGTCATTACGCCGCCCATAGTCTCGATACCTAGAGACAGTGGAGTAACGTCTAGTAGAAGTACGTCTTTAACATCACCAGCTAGTACACCACCTTGAACGGCGGCACCCATTGCTACTGCTTCGTCAGGGTTTACGTCGCGACGAGCTTCTTTACCGAAGAACTCAGCAACTTTCGCTTGAACCATAGGCATACGAGTCTGACCACCTACTAGGATAACGTCAGTGATATCGCCTACAGATAGGTCAGCATCTGCTAGAGCAACTTTTAGTGGCTCAAGAGAACGTTGTACTAGGTCTTCAACTAGAGATTCTAGTTTCGCACGCGTCACTTTAACGTTCATGTGCTTAGGACCAGTCGCATCCGCAGTTACGTAAGGTAGGTTTACGTCTGTTTGAGTAGTAGAAGAAAGCTCAATTTTCGCTTTTTCTGCTGCTTCTTTAACACGCTGCATTGCTAGAGGATCGTTCTTAAGATCGATGCCTTGCTCTTTCTTAAACTCTTCAACTAGGTAGTTGATCATGCGGTTATCGAAGTCTTCACCACCTAGGTGAGTGTCACCGTTAGTTGCTAGAACTTCGAACGTTTTTTCGCCTTCAACTTCGTCAATCTCGATGATTGAGATGTCGAATGTACCACCACCAAGGTCGTATACCGCGATAGTGCGATCGCCGCCTGACTTGTCTAGACCGTATGCTAGAGCCGCCGCTGTTGGTTCGTTGATGATACGTTTAACTTCTAGACCTGCAATACGACCAGCATCTTTAGTCGCTTGACGCTGTGCATCGTTAAAGTAAGCAGGAACTGTGATAACTGCGCCAGTTACTTCCTCACCAAGGAAGTCTTCAGCAGTTTTCTTCATTTTCTTCAGTACCTCAGCAGAAACCTGAGGAGCTGCCATTTTTTGGCCTTGCGCTTCAACCCAAGCATCACCATTGTCTGCTTTCACGATATTGAAAGGCATGATTTCGATATCGCGTTGTACTTCTTCGTCTTCAAAACGACGACCGATTAAACGCTTAATTGCAAATAGCGTGTTAGTTGGGTTTGTAACTGCTTGACGTTTCGCTGGTTGACCTACTAGCGTCTCACCATCTGTGTATGCAATTACCGATGCTGTTGTACGCTCACCTTCTGCGTTTTCGATTACGCGTGGTTTGTCGCCGTCTAGTACAGCAACACATGAGTTAGTAGTACCTAAGTCAATACCAATGATTTTACCCATCAGGCTATCTCCGAATAATTTTCTATTTTCGTTTTGCTATATCCCCTATGTGGGGATGTAGAATCGGGTTTCAACCCTTACTCACAAACAAAAATAATGTTGTTTGCTTCATCTATGCCACATAGATAAGGGCAGCAAATGGGTTTTCAAGGGAGGAAGTGAAAAAAAATGTGTTTTTTTCGCTGAAAAGAACCAGTGAGGCGTTTAACCTCGCTTTTAATGAGAGTGAGTTGCAAATTATGCACTTGCTTGTACTGGTTTTACTGATATGGCTCCTGCGTTATCTACCTAATCTTCGGATTTTGTAAAACTACATCCGCTACCTCTGACCCATCTTACGAGATAAACCACGGAACATATTTTCAGAACAATCCGTCGATCTTTGTAATACTACTGCCTGTCTAGAAAAGAAAAGGGAGGCCAAAGCCTCCCTTTCAATGCATTTGCAATGCGGATTATTTCGCTACCATCACCATTGCTGGGCGAATAACACGGCCATTCAACTCATAGCCTTTTTGCATCACAAACATAACCGTGTTTGATTCGTGATCTGGGCTTTCTTGAATAGACATTGCTTGATGCAATTCTGGGTTAAATGTTTCACCTTCAGGATTAATCTCTTTCAGACCAAACTTTGCCACTGTGTCGACAAAGGTTTTATGCGTTAGCTCAACACCTTCAAGTAACGGCTTCACCACTTCCGCTTCTGTATCAGCAGCTTGAATCGCACGCTCTAGGTTATCGATTACTGGCAGCAATTCTTCAGCAAACTTATTTAAAGCGTATTTGCGTGCCTTGTCGATTTCCTGCTCGGTACGACGACGCATGTTCTCTACTTCCGCTTTCGCACGAAGTACTGCGTCTTGTTGATCTTTTACTTTGGCTTCACTAGAAAGCAATGCTGCTTCTAGTTGAGCAATTTTGCTTTCTTGGTCATCAATTTCAACATCAAGACCTTCGTTCCATTCGATATCAGCCTCACTACCGACAGCCTCGACATCTTGCTCTGTCGTTTCAGCTTGCTGTTGTAGCTCTTCTTCTTTAACTTTGTTTTCTTCGCTCATGATATCTCCAGAATTCAACTCCATGCATATCTATAGCCATTCACGTTTATTGGGCCTAGATACATAAAAATTCGCATATTTAGCTAACTTGCCATTATTATGGGGATGAAGACTGCCGATTCAAGCCTATTTCGTGTGGAAAATCTATGAAAAAACCTTTTGAAGTGATCGCTATCATTGGCAAACCACGTGATCAGCAAGCCATTCAAACACATCGAGAGCTTTATGCCTGGTTAACAGAACAAAACTATCAAGTATTTATTGATGACCGACTCAAAGAAATACTCGACGATATTCCAGCCGATCGCTTTGCAAGTTTAATCGAACTTGGTCACAGTGCTGATCTTGGTATCGTTGTTGGTGGCGACGGTAATATGCTTGGTG
Organism: Vibrio sp. TRT 21S02; assembly: GCF_050113675.1. Lineage (NCBI taxonomy): Bacteria > Pseudomonadati > Pseudomonadota > Gammaproteobacteria > Vibrionales > Vibrionaceae > Vibrio > Vibrio sp. TRT 21S02. Next base: position 365,034 of record NZ_JBNJOI010000003.1, on the reverse strand, counting down.
CTGCACGAGTTCTCTCAAGATTTGATATCTCGGTCATCGGTGTCAACCGAGGAAACTTGGGCTTTCTAACTGACTTAGATCCCGACGACTTTCAAACGGCTTTGTTAGACGTACTATCAGGTAATTTTCTTGAAGAAGAGCGCTTTTTGCTCGAAACAGAAATTCACCGCCATGACCAAGTGAAAAGCCATAATGCCGCGCTGAATGAAGCCGTCCTTCACCCAGGGCAGATCGCTCACATGATTGAGTTCGAAGTATACATCGACGATAGCTTTGCATTTTCACAGCGTTCTGATGGCATTATTGTTTCAACCCCAACCGGTTCTACGGCTTATTCCCTTTCTGGAGGTGGGCCAATTTTATCTCCAAGCCTCAACGCGATCACCATCGTCCCTATGTTCCCGCATACGCTTTCAAGCCGACCAATCGTAGTCGACGGCAAACGCAGAATTAAATTGATCGTTTCACCAGATAATCGCGGAACTCAAGAAGTAAGCTGTGATGGACAAGTCTCCCTTCCAGTCTCTCCGGGTGATGAGATCCATATTTACCAAAGCCCTAACGTGCTCAAACTTATCCACCCCAAAGACTACAGTTATTATCATGTGCTCCGAAATAAACTCGGATGGTCAAGCAAACTGTTCTGACTTGCAATAGACACTTTAAGGGCTGGCAACCATGCTGGCCCTTTTGTTTTTATTCACTTCATATTTAAACAACCTGACTCTGCTCACAAAATTTTTCACACTCACCTTTACTGTATAAAGAAACAGTATATACTGTTTTCTTATACAGTATTGTTCATTTAGACAGGTACATAAAATGCTGGCTCATTTAAGTGTTAATAATTTTGCGATTGTTAAGTCTTTACAACTCGAACTCCTACAAGGTATGACCACCATTACGGGAGAAACTGGCGCAGGTAAATCGATAGCAATTGATGCTCTTGGTTTGTGCTTAGGAGGAAGAGCTGAAGCCAGCATGGTTCGCCAAGGCGAAGAAAAAACAGAAGTCAGTGCCGCATTTTTGTTAGATAACAATATTCACGCAACGCGTTGGCTGGAAGACAATGACTTACTCGATGGTAACGATTGTATTTTACGTCGCATCATCAACAAAGAAGGCCGCTCACGAGCTTTCATTAACGGCAGTCCCGTTCCTCTCTCTCAATTAAAGTCGTTGGGACAGTTATTAATTAATATTCATGGCCAGCATGCTCATCATCAGTTGATGAAAAGTGAATACCAAATGGCCATGCTTGATCAATATGCTGGCCATAACAATTTGCTTAAAAACACTCGTAACACCTATCAGGTTTGGCGACAAGCAGACAATAACCTCAAGCAGCTTAAAGAAAACAGCGCCGCCAATCTCGCGCAAAAGCAATTGCTGGAGTATCAAATCAAAGAGCTCAACGATCTGTCACTGGGCGAGGAAGAATATGAACAACTCGAACAAGAACACAAACGCCTCTCTAACAGCGGTGAACTCGCCTCTAGCTGTCAACAAGCCATCGAACTTATATACGAAGGTGAAGAAGTTAATGCGCTTGGTGTTTTGCAATCAGCCAATCACACCTTAATCCAATTAGCAGAATTAGACCCAGTACTAGCAGAGCTGCCGAATATGCTCTCAGAAGCAATTATCCAAATCGAAGAAGCCAACAACGAACTGCGCAGTTATCTCGACAACATTGATGTTGATCCAGCTCGGATGGTTTACGTAGAAGAACGTTTCTCAAAGCTAATGGCCATTGCTCGCAAGCATAATGTCTTACCCGATGAGTTATATCAGCACCATCAAAGTCTACTTGAGCAAATTGAAGCGTTGGATTGCTCTGATGAACGACTAGCGGAGCTTGAACAAGAGGTTGAAAAGCAATATCAAAACTTTATTGCTTCTGCAGATAAGCTGCATAAATCACGCAGCCGCTACTCGAAAGAACTCAACAAACTTATCTCAGCCAGCATGCACGAACTGAGCATGGAAAAGGCAAAATTCTGCATTGAAGTCGAGAAACAGAGCGAGCATCCTTCGCCATTAGGATTGGATAGTGTTTGCTTCTTGGTCTCAACCAACCCAGGTCAACCCATGCAGCCAATTGCCAAAGTGGCTTCAGGGGGGGAACTTTCTCGTATTTCCCTAGCGATTCAAGTAATCACTGCGCAGAAAGTCGACACACCAAGCCTTATTTTTGATGAAGTGGATGTTGGTATCAGTGGCCCAACAGCAGCCGTCGTTGGAAAAATGCTACGAAAACTGGGCGAATCAACACAAGTATTGTGCGTAACTCACTTACCACAAGTTGCTGGCTGCGGTCATCAGCAGTTGTTTGTCGCAAAACAAACGAAAGCGGGTAAAACTGAAACTCAGATGAAAAAGCTTGATGATGACCAACGCGTAAGTGAATTAGCAAGGTTACTTGGAGGCAGTCAGATCACAGACTCCACACTTGCCAATGCGCGTGAACTGCTGTTCGCAGCCTAAATCCATAGCGAACTGAAAGTTCCCTTAATGAAGATTTTAGACTCGACTTTGCAACCAAATTCAAAAATCATGGTCTGAAACAATTCAAAACAGCGGGAACTTTTTACTTTATCGCCCCGCTTGTTTATTATCAGCCGAGTTTTGACGTTATTAGTAACAAGAATTTGAGTATGCAATTAAAGAAATGGCTTATCGCAGTACCATTAGCAATGACAATGCTAACTGGGTGCTCACTGCTAGAAAAATTGGTTTATCGTATTGATATCAATCAGGGTAACTATGTTGAGCAAGACGCTGTCGACAAGCTAAAGTTTGGCATGACAAAAGAGCAAGTTCGCTACGTGATGGGCTCACCAATGCTCATTGAAAACGGCTACCCAGATACTTGGTACTACATTTATCACCACACTGAAGGCCACAAAGACTCTATTCAAAAGAACCTAATCGTTAACTTTAACGCTCAAGGTCAACTCGTGAAAGTGAATGGGGATTTTACTGCGAGTGAGCAGTTCTTTGAAGGGATCAACTAAGCCATACCCAGTGATGTATTGATGAAAAAGGCTCGCAATTGCGAGCCTTTGTTATATTTAGTGTTCAGTCATCATCAGCTTTACGTAACGGGTTTTGCTTACCTCCTGTTACAGGGTCAGCATTGCCAGACAATTTGGCTTGCTCTGCACGTTTGCGACGAATCTCTTTTGGATCGGCAAGCAGTGGACGATAAATCTCGATTCGATCTTTGTCTCGCACTGTTGCATTTAACTTAACATTGCGACTAAATACCCCGACTTTATTTACCTTTAAATCGATTTCAGGGTAGAGCGACAATACACCTGATTGTTCAATGATCTCTTCCACTGTCATTGCATTGTTCACAACCAAAGTAAATACTCTCTGTTCCTGTGGAAGTGCATACACCACCTCAACGTGGATCATTTCCGATTCAATCGTCATTATGCATATACCATTTTTGCGCGTTTTGTAAACGCGTTTACCATATTGCTCGTCAACTCGTTAAAAATTTTGCCAAACGCCATTTCAATCATCTTGCTAGAAAACTCAAACTCCAGCTTCAATTCAACTTTACAAGCCTGATCATCTAATGCCGTGAAAAACCAGCCACCCTTTAGGGTTTTAAACGGGCCATCAACCAAATTCATTAAAATTGCTTCACCGCTAACCAGCTCATTTGACGTTGTAAACGTTTTGCTTATGCCGGCTTTAGAAACATCTACCGAAGCAACCATACCGCTGTCAGATGACTCAATTACACGACTACCAGAGCACCCTGGCAGAAACTCGGGGTAACTGGCAACATCATTGACTAAATTGAACATCTGCTCTGCACTAAAAGAGACTAAGGCAGAACGGCTCACTTGCTTCATAAATACTCCTCAATCCTGATTCACAAACTTCAGGTGTGGCACAATTTTACTTTTATTTGCACTGAGCGCAAACAAAGGGATTTGCTAAGCCCTTTATGCGCCGTATAATGCAGCCATTATGGCAAAGAAAAAATCAAAACAAAAAGCGGGTAGCAATACCATCGCTCTTAACAAGAAAGCTCGCCACGAATATTTTATCGACGATGAAATTGAAGCTGGTATGGAGCTACAAGGCTGGGAAGTTAAGTCACTTCGTCAGGGTAAAGCTAACATCGCGGAAAGCTACGTCTTTATGCGTGACGGTGAAGCCTTTGTGAGTGGCATGACCATTACTCCATTAAACCAGGCATCGACACACGTAGTTGCAAACCCAACACGTGTGCGTAAGCTGCTGCTTAGTCGTCGAGAACTCGATAACCTGCTTGGTCGCATCAACCGTGAAGGTATGACACTGGCTGCGCTATCTCTTTACTGGTCGCGCTCTTGGGTGAAGATGAAAATTGGTGTTGCCAAAGGTAAAAAGCTGCACGATAAACGTACTGATCTTAAAGAGAAAGATTGGGCTCGTGAGAAAGCACGAGTGATGAAGAGCTCACTGCGCTAATATTGAGCACTTAAACGCACAAGTCTAGACAGGTTATACTTTTCTGGTACTATGCGAAGAACACTTTGGGGCTGATTTAGGATTCGACAGGAATTTTGCAGTCTGAGGTGCATGCCGTGGGGCGGTTGGCCACGTAAAAAGCCGCAAAAAAATAGTCGCAAACGACGAAAACTACGCACTAGCAGCTTAATAACCTGCTCAGAGCTCTCTCGCCCTAGCTTCCGCACGTAAGACGGGGACCAACGAGAGATCAAACCCAAACGCGCTAGCCCGGATTCTCCCGCCTGAGAGATGAACGGCGAATTATAATTCAGGATAGTCATTTACTAGCGTGTCGGTTCGCAGGTACTTGGTGAATTTAAAGATCGACTAAGCATGTAGTACCAATGATGAATGGTTTTTGGACGCGGGTTCAACTCCCGCCAGCTCCACCAATTCAACATCTAAAGACGTCTCAGGACGTCTTTTTTTGTATCTAAGATAACGTAAAATCAATAACTTAGCATCCACAAACATCCCAAGAGGTTCCACTGAATCTTTGACATTTAGGAACCAATGTAGGAACCTTTGTTTCGTGTTCCTAAAAACTGGTTCCTACACATGCCTAGACAGACTAAACCACTTACTGCTACAGAAGTTAAGAATGCTAAGCCTAAAGAGAAAGAGTACTACCTTGCAGATGGTCAAGGCCTAAAGCTAAGGGTACTACCCAGTGGTTCTAAGAATTGGCTGTTGAACTACTACAGGCCTATAAGCGGTAAAAGGGCTAACTTGAGTTTAGGAAGATTTCCTGATGTTTCTCTAGTTCAGGCAAGAAAAAGTTCTATGGAAGCAAAAGAGCTGATCGCACAAGGTATCGACCCTAAGGAAGAAAAAAAAAGAAAAAAGGAAGAATCCCTAGCTGTTTATGAGCACACTTTGATCAACGTATCCAAAAACTGGTTTGAAATAAAAAAAGATTCTGTTACTCCAGGTTATGCAGTCGATATCTGGCGCTCTCTAGAGCTATATGTTTTCCCCTCTTTGAACAATGTGCCAGTTCGCGAAATAAATGCACCGATGGTTATAGATCTTCTAAAGCCAATTGAAGCAAAAGGTAGTTTAGAAACCGTTAAGCGTTTATCTCAACGTCTGAATGAGATTATGAATTACGCTTCTAATTGTGGCTTAATCCAAGCAAACCCATTAACGGGAATAAAAGCAGCATTTAAAAAACCTAAAAAAGTAAATATGCCCGCACTTTCCCCTACAGAGTTACCAGAGCTTATGGGAGCAATTGCAAATGCAAGTATCAAGAAAACTACTCGTTGCTTGTTAGAATGGCAGCTACACACTATGACAAGGCCCAGTGAAGCATCCGGAGCTAGATGGGAAGAGATCGATTGGGAGAACAACCTTTGGGTAATCCCTCCAGAGAGAATGAAAAAAAGAAGAGAGCACCGCATCCCTCTTACTGAGCAAATGCTAGCGCTACTTGAAGTTATAAAGCCAATTAGTGGGCATCGAGAGTTTATCTTCCCTTCAGACAGAGATCCTAAGAAGCCCTGCAACAGCCAAACGGCTAATATGGCGTTAAAGAGAATGGGCTTTAGAGAAAGATTAGTTAGTCATGGCCTTCGCTCTCTCGCTAGTACCACGCTTAACGAGCAGGGCTTTGAATCAGATCTTATTGAAGCAGCCCTAGCCCATGTAGACGACAACCAAGTACGAAGCGCTTATAACCGTACCGACTATATAGATCGTCGCCGTCCTATGATGGTCTGGTGGAGCGGGCATATTGAAGAAGCTTCGAAGGGAAGTTTGTCAGTTACAGGTACTAAGCAGCTAAAAGTGGTAAGTTAATAACTCACTTACTAATAACAATATGAAATGGCCCAATGATTTAATAGGAGAGTTCTCTCTTCTAACTTGACAAAAAAGGGAAGTGTTTGTTTTATGCGACTTTCAATTAGAAAAAATGGTGATGACGTAACTAACTACAATCAAGTCACTATAAATGGCTGGCGCGCTGCTGGTGGATATGGTTTTACTATCGTTTTAAAGGGCACTTCCAAAGCATTTCCTGACCCTGTATTTATCTCTAATATTAGAGCAAACTTAACATTAGCAGACCCAAGTTTACCGTTGCTAAAATCGCTCCCTTCCTCATCTCAATTAGTCAAATGTCATAATTATTCCAGCAATAATGAACAACTAGTATTCGAGTTCTGTTTATCGAAAGATCAAATCAACGCGTTAGAAGAACATCGAAAATCTGGAGATCTTGCGCTAGTTATTGGACTACATGCAATGGTTTCAGCCAAAGGTGAGGGATTTGACACCTATGATGCTGAAACAGCAACTATTCCAAGAGAAGCATGGCTCACTGCTCTCAAACAATCAGGTTTCCGACAAACGGTCCTATTCGAAGTCCCTGTTCCCCATGAAACAGACAACCTTGACCTAAATACCCTTTATGCCAAGGCTCAAGAATTCATTGAAATAGGGCACTATAAAGATGCTGTCATGCAATGTCGTCATATCATCGAACATACTGAAAAAGTTCGCAATGACTCCAAGCAGTCCAAAGAAGCAAACCAGAAGGCTCAAGATAGAACTACAAGGCAAGAGATGTCGGCTAATGAACGTATGTTAAGCCTAAGAGAGCAAATCAAGAACATCTGCCAGCTCGGTGCTCATGGAAGCGAGAGCTTTACACGATCACAATCTAAAGCTGTGCTAGGGATGACTATGGCGCTTCTTGCTGAACCTACAGTTGGGTTCTATAGCGACGAACCAAAGCAAATATAACCCCCTGTGAGCGCTGTATTAGCTTTCACTTGGCTGCATTGCATCTTCGAATAACGTGATGAATGAGGCACAATCACCTAAGTAGTTGGGGTATGCCTCAGACAGCTGCCCCATATTCTTTGTAGATATGAGAAGAGTATTTAATCTCGCATGGCTACGAGTCATCTTCTCAGCAGCATTATAGACTGAAATAGCTTGAGCATGATTCTCAAATTCTTCACTGAAGATTAACTTTAGTGTAGCTTCATCAATAACCAATAGAACATGCTCTGTTGAGCTGTCACAGCAGTCTTCGACTTTCTCAGATAATACTTTAAAGCTCCTCAGCCGAGCCAATGCGTTGAGCTCACAATTTAACTCGCTCAGCCTAATCGAGAGTCTTGCTTTGTCGTCATTACTTAACTCGATAGCACCTTCTGCATCAGCAATGTACTGACTCATGATTGAAAGGAGTTCTTCCCATTGAATCTGCAAGCTCTCTTTGTCTTCATCTGGACTATGGGAGTGAGTCTTAATCTTAGTCCCTTCCAAGATATCGACGATCTCTACCGTCGTTGCCCAAAGATGCTGGAGACGTGTACGAAGTTGAGCTTCGATATTAAAACTTTTGCCACTGGCATGGTCATAACGATAGATAACATGCAAACTCCGGTAACCACAATCATTGGGTTTTGGGTTGGTGATGTAATCATCAATATCCTTTATTTTAACCCGGCCTACTTTTTCAACTGTAACTTGCAGTCGATCTATTGCTTTCTCCAATGACCCAAGATCAGGAAAAATTGCCCGACAGCCACCAATATCATTCATGTTGGTCACACAGGTCGCATTTGTCGTCTCACCATCAAGAGATTTACGCTGTAGCTTATCGACTATGGTTTCTAAGCGCTTTAGGCGTGTTACTGGTTTAACATCAATTCCAAGCTCGCGGCAACAGCGGCCAACGAGATAAGCGATAGTGTTCAGTGGTTTTTCGTGAGCGGCGCGGAACTGCTGGATTGTCGCTGTAGCGGACTTAAGATCGCCCTCTTTCTTACGTAGTCGTCGCCCTGCTTTTTTCACCCCATTATTGGAGTATGAGAAGTCTTCTGTGGCACTTTCATCAACCGTTCTCTCAAGAAAATCTTGAAAGTCCAGCTCATAATCATCTTGGAAGTTTTTTGAGGCCTGCTCGGCGGTAGGTGTGTCGTCAATCTGAAAACTGACGACACTTTTTTCTTTATCACTCACAGGCTAGCTGTTCGACCTGATTGTTTGATCTGAGTGTAATGGGCTTGGATCAAATGGTCTGGGATCACTTTCTGATGTGTGCCATCCCATACTTGATGCCATGGGCTACCCTCACGATGAGTCAGGTCTACAAGCTGTGGGCCTGTTAAATCACCAAGTTGTGATACTACATCTTTAACAATAGACTCGCTCTCATGGTCTAAGGCCACATCACTTTGTTCAGTAATCACGCTACTACCGTATGATTTAAATCGGAAGTAGACCGAGGGAACGACTGGCCCAAACTTCCAAGCAAATACATCATCCACAACGAGAGGACGTTGGAAGTGTGCCAATGATAAACCGTGACAAACGTAGGTAAGCTTTTGTAGCTGTAAATTGGAGAAGCATTTACCTTGCTCTTTCGCATGCTTGAGCAAGCTCCATGCAACGTCTACAGCACTGTATGTGTGATATGCTTTCATCTTCTTATTCCAATTTCGTCCAAATAGTTTACTTATTTCAGTCGATGCAACGCCAAAAGTGTAAACCATTGCTGTATTTAACGACAGCAATTTTGTTCGCATATGTGCGTACACGTAAGTTATAAATATATAGATGCTAGTAGCCTAAATCTATAAAACGTTGATACATATATTTCCAAACTACGCGATAAAGTAGCAACAAGTCAGTTTAGTTTAACAAAGTTCGACAGTTTTTAGGCCAGATCACTCCGCCTTTATCTCCCTCCGCAATTACAAACGGTACGATCCACAACTTCAGTTTATTACCGCCACAAGCAACAAAATCGAAGCTTTGCTCTATCGGCGTTTCAAAGCCATCGTGTACGGGGTAGATAAGAAACATCTCCCTTACATCTGTTCTATCATCGAAATAGTGCTGTCCATAGGCAAACATCTGATAAAAGTCGCCTTGCGATAGGCCGTACTTATCGGAGCCATTGTCTTTAGTTTGGTCCAGAAGCTTCCACTTAGTATCCAAAATACTGACTACACATCCTTCCTTTTCAAGCAACAAATCAGGTTGCAATTTAAACCAACTGGCTTGTTTGTGCTCCACCAAGCTTTTACGTTTCACCTGGCTTTTAACAACAAACTCAGCTGGTATCTGCTGACGTAATACCTTGGCTACGTAATCTTCGAATACTCGCTCCATGGGAAATAGAAGAGAGATAGCTTGGTTACTGCCTTTCATTGTTTGAGGTGAAAAACCGTTGAGTATCAACGTGGCCCAGGCAATTGGTACGTAGTAGTGACTCATTCCCCTATCTAGCCTTAATCTCGATAGATCGCTTTTATAGTCACGGCTTAACGGAACCTCTTCGAAGATAAAAAAGAGCTCATGCAATTGCTTCTTGTGTTTAGCACTACGGGAAAACTTGGCAACAGTATTCAACGCAGAATGGATAAGCCTATTGGCTGGCCTATCCACTAAATAGTCTTGGTACTCGCAATAAAATCTGTGTCTTGTAACGAGGTTCTTGCGCAGTTGCCCTGCTGCTACGAGCTTGCCTTTCTGATAGTTAAGATTATCTACTGTTTGCACGTAGTCGCTTTTCAGGCCCTTCTTGACAAGGTTTAACACTGACTCAATAAACTGACCTATGAACACCTCAAGCAGCGGCATTTTCTCTTCATGAACTAGAGCGCTTGATGTTTGAATGTGTGAAAAGCCTTTAAGTGCACGGAGCATAACCAACAATGACTTTCTCGCAGATGTAGAGCTTGGCGAAGTTCGTCCAATTTTCGGCAACACTTCGATGTGAGTTCCATCAGGCGTAAAGATCACGCCAGCATGGTTACGCACTTGCAGCGCTTCACACCCTGACTTTTTACAGAGCCGTAACAGCTTATTGTCTTCTTGCGAACCTAGCGCGATCTGCTTGAGGAAAGCAAAGGCAGAAGTCGAAATAGGCTCAACATAATTCGCCTCTCTGCATACCTCACTAGACTCGCTGACCAGATAAGAAAACTCGAATAGAGAGATCTCTTTGTTAGCTCTCATCCTTCACCTGTGCTGACAGCTTCTCGCTCAACTCCGGTTTGTAGATCGCAAGGTAGCTTTCACCCATCGCCCAAACCGCGTCATTTTGATCAGCTAATGAATAGCGGTACTCGTCTGACATATAGCCATCAGGCTCATACTGGTTGCCAAACAGCTTTTGATATTCAATCTTTTCTTGGCGAACAAACTGCAATGCTTCCAGTTCTTTTCGGTCACTACCGGCCTTTTGATTATCCCCTAATACGAGGCGAATCTTACTCCAATCATCGTGAAAATATTCTTGTAGCAAGGGAACAATTTTACCCACAAATGCCTTGGTGAGGTTTGCTAACGCCTTATCATGGTTCCCTGCCTTAACCGCATTATAAGCAGAGAAGAAGAAGGCATGGCCCAGCGTATGCTCCCTGTCATACAAGGCTTCAATACGGTCATTGAGAGTCTGCAAGAGTTCACCCAGATCAATTTGTTGGTCGTTGCCAATATCAATTAAACCATCGGACTCAAACAAGCGGGGGGCCGGCATCATTTCGATGAACTCGAAACGTCTGCGTAATGCGGTATCCATCAAGGCAATAGAGCGATCTGCGGTGTTCATTGCACCGATGATGTCGACATTTGAGGGCACACTAAACGGTTTACCGCTATAAGCAAGGTTGACTGACATAGGGCTGGCACCCCGTGTACGCTTGTCGGTCTCAACTAGCGAGATCAGTTCACCGAAGATCTTCGAAATGTTGCCACGGTTTATTTCGTCGATAAACATGGCATATCGCGAGTCAGGATCTTGCTCGGCTCGATGACAAAGCTTTAAAAACTCTCCTTGCTCAACAGAGTAGTGAACATTGCCCTCTTCATCCGTTGTGGCTTTAAGCCCTTCGATAAATTCTTCGTAGCCGTAAGACTGGTGGAATGTTGTCGTTGAAAACCGCTTCACAATCGAGCCTGGTGGTGGTCCGTTTTCTAACTCTTTATGCAGAGCTACTAGCTCATCCACCAGCTCTAACTTATCGTCAAGAAGCTGCCAAACAGAATCGTTGGTTTTATCAAATACGGCAGGTTCGCCACGGCCTTTGTAATTAACGGTTGCTGACTCAGGTACAGTGAACTTCTGTAGGTAACTCCATGCCGTTTGGCTTAAGTTCCCGTCGCGATTATTCACCTTTGCTTTGGTCTGGAAATATTTGTTAGCGACGATATCAGCCACCTTCGCCTGGTTGCCTAAGCTAAGAAGTGACAGGACTAACACTTGCATCCAGTTCAGTGGCGCGATTTTTTCTTGCAGCCAAAGTGAGCTATCTACGCTTTCAGTCTGACTTGTATACTCTGCTTGGAGTTTCTGAAGGTTGTAGGTTTTACCCGTACCAGGGGGACCAAAAAAGATAACGTTCCGAGGGTCTGTTGTTGAGGTTAGGTCCTTGTCCATACCGTACTCCTCTCCCTCTTCTTTTATCTGATCTACGCTTTCATCTTTTTTATTACTTTTAGTTACCCATTCATACAAGTTCCACAGATGGATGTTTCGTGTATGGACATCCCAACCTTCCGGAATCATGGTTTCAACGGCCTCAAGTAGCTTATGATTATCTATTACCCAATTGCCTGTTGGCTCAATAGGTATTTGAAAATATTTCTTCAGGCCGTCAATTATGGTGCTCAAATAATCCTTACCCGCGATACTGGTATATTGCTCTGGAGAAGCCGCACCAAATAACCGATGAATTACCGTCCACAACACGCGGTCAAACTTAGCGTCTGTGCGCCAATTCTTTATAATCCTGTCATAAGTCTCTTTCGAAGGGGCCTTAATGATTTCTTCGGTCAAGCGATGCAAATAATGAGCGTTATCGCTTAGCTCTCGTTGGTACATAAAGCCCTGACCAACACTCGCAATACCGTTGGCTTTCTCATACCAAAGCTTGTGCACATCTCCTTTTGATACCACTTTTCCTTCTTTTATCTGCTTAGCTAGCTGACAGGTATCTTGGTAGTCTTTATACCAACCATTAAGGTTAAAATGATACTGCTTGTCCCAAGATAGAAACTGCGTCAATGCGTGCTTAGTCTTGCCAGTCTCCCATAACTCAGCCAAAACCTTTTCGTTCTCAGATTTAACCTGAATACCGGATACTTGTGGACTCCATTGTTGATCTGGTATTGCTGACTTTAGAAGCAACATTGGCAACAAGCCCTCTTCGCAAGAGTGCCTGATGTCTTCTACCTGAAATTGGATATATACCTTCTGCTTTTCAGGGACCTTCCAGTCGGAATCAAAATAGCTTTCTTTGGTCACCTTGCCTCTAGCAACTATTCCTCTGGGCTCTGTACCTAAGCGGATTAAGTAAACAACATCACCTGTTTTAGGCTTTTTGCTGTGGCAAGACCACTGAACCTCTTGCCCGACCTTATAGTCCAATTGGCCGCTTGCACTCCCATCACCACCCGTACTGAAATGCTTCGGGTTCCAGGTTAATAAGTACTCTGACATTTTCACACCCCAAAAAAAGCACGCTCAGGGGCGTGCTTATAGTTTTATCATTTATGCTTTTGCCGCACGCTTCTTAGCGGCTTTGACTTTTTTGGCTGCCTTAGCTAACGCTTCAGCCTCAGCTCGGGCTTGGGCTATGCGCTCTAGCAGTTTGTCGGCAGGCTCGTCGCTTGGATCTTGCGGCACCAACTCACCACGGAAGGCTTTAGCAAGTATGCTTTGAGTGAGGTTATCTACTCTCTGCTGGGCTTTTTTCACCTGCGCTTCGATGGTGTCAGCAAAGGCGAAGTATTGGTCGACTAAGCGGACGATTTCTTTTTGTTCTTCCTTAGTTGGCAATGAGCAACTGAAAGCTCTCATTTTTTTGATGCCAAATGCCGCTTGAGAAGTCGAATTTGCTTGCCTGGCTATTTCTTCCATCGTTGTTGGCGACGAAAGGAAATACTGAATGTATTTTGGAATAGTCAGCTCTAACTCGGGTTGAATTAGAATAACGTTGGCCGATAGAGTGTAATCGATTCCCATAGGCAGCACTGTCGCTTTCCCAAGTGTACCAATTTTTCCGAAAATGAAGTCTCCCTCCTTCAATGTATATCGTTCATTGTGCTCCTTCAAAATATCGAACGAAACCTTCCTAGCACCCTCAAAATCTATTGAACCATCTTCTCGCAAATCGCCAGTGCTCACATAAGGAACACCACCTTCAACAACTTTCGGTGTTCTATGGCTTGGGTGGGGGTCCTGAATGTGTGCAGCATCTTTTAAAGTTATATCTCTCCATAAAACTGACACCTTTTGAAGCTCACGCCACTCTTCCGTTAGCTTCCCCGATACCGCTGAAGCCAGTACCGATTGACGGAAGCGTTTGAGTAAATCGGGGATGCCATCTAAACGCGCCTTGATGGTGTCGACTTGCGCCAACACTTCATCGAGCTTTTCTACGATGCGTTTTTGTTCTGCGAGCGGTGCTAGTGGGAACGGATAGTCTAGCAAGTAATCTTTTGGTACGCGTCTATGACCGACAGAGCCACTCATATTCGTTTCACAGTTTATTAAGAAGTCTTTGGTTTTTACAAATGCGTGTAAATACTTTGAGTGGACTAAATTACCTACACTACGTAATACGAAATACTCCGTACTACCAGCACCAATGCCATTGGGCAAACCTGTAACTAAGGCACTCTTTCCATTTTCAAAGCATGGCGTAATCTTCGCAAGAATTACATCGTTGTCTTGAAATTGCGTGTAACCTTTTTTGCACCTCTCCCAATTACGTTTTTCAAACTCAATTGCATCACCATAACGAGTTGGGACAAGAGCCATTGGTACAAAGCCACACTCCGTGCTGTCATCGACACCAATATGTTTTTCATTTAAGAAGATAGCTTCTTTTATCTTGGATAGAGCCCACCCTTTAGGCAACCCACTCATCACTCAACCTCCGACTTTTCTTCCAAACCAAAGGCTTGCTCTAGCAATTGCTTTTGTTGCTCGGCTTCATCCGTTGCACCAAGGCTTTGCATTAGCTGATAAATTTCAGACATGGCTTCGGTCAGCTCAGCCATCGCTTCACCCGCTAACACCTCCGGCTCAGGCAGGTTTTCTGCGCTGGTGGCTTCTAAGTCTTTGAGCCATGAGATATCTAAGCTGTCGCCTTTAGTGTCACGGATATATTCACGGCTAAATTTCTTCCAACGGGCATTATCCAACGTTTGCTCTGCTTCACTTTCCACCTCGCCTAGTTGTTGCCATACCCCCTCGGTGCGTGGTGATTGGCCGTTTGGATCGATGCCATAAGCTTGGATAAAGCTTTCAAAGTGCTTTTCAGTCAGTGGGCGACGCTTACCAAAGGTGTTCATGTTGGTACGCATATCGTATACCCACGTTTCCTTGGTGCAGTTTTGCTCTTGTTTATCGTTTTCTGGCGTGCCTTTTTGGAAGAACAATACGTTGGTCTTCACCCCTTGGGCGTAGAAAATACCCGTAGGCAAACGCAAAATAGTGTGCAGATTACATTTGTGCATCAGGTCTTCACGCACCTTTTGACCCACGCCTGCTTCAAATAACACGTTATCAGGCAATACCACAGCGGCGCGGCCACCTAGTTTTAGGTGACGGTAGATATGCTGCAAGAACGCCAGTTGCTTATTGCTTGTTTCAAACGTCAAGTCGTCACGCGTTGGACCGCCGCCACCTTTCGATGTACCAAATGGCGGGTTAGAGAGAATTAACTCAACTTTTGGTAGCTTGGCTCCTTCACCGCTTAAAGTGTTGCCTTGATGAATAGCCCCGTCATCTTCACCTTCAATGCCATGCAGCAAACAGTTCATCAATGCCAAACGGCGCGTTGATGGTACTAACTCCATACCGTTGTAGGCTTTGCGCTTTTGGAAGTCTTGCTCTTTTTCACCCAAATCGTAAAGGTCATCGGTTTCCGCTTTAATAAACTCATGCGCTGCAATCAAGAAGCCAGCTGTACCAGCGGCTGGATCTTGAATGGTCTCACCTGCTTTGGGTTTAACCAGCTTAACGATAGTGTCGATCAGTGGGCGCGGCGTAAAGTATTGACCTGCACCTGATTTGGTCTCGTTGGCGTTCTTCTCTAACAAGCCTTCATACAGGTCACCTAAGCCATCCTCACGGGCAGAGAACCAATCTAGCTCATCAATACGAGTGACCAACTGGCTAAGGTGCTTTGGCTCTTTAAGGCTAGTTTGTGCGCCTGCATAGATCGCCGCTAGCAGTGGGTCATGGTGCTTACCTAAATCAAGCAACATTTGACGGTAGTGATCGTACTGTTTGATACCCGTTAGGCTTGTAATATCTTGCCAGCGGCATCCTTCTGGCAGAACGTGAGCGGTTACTCCTGCTTCAGCCTGTTCGGTTTCCATTTTTATAAACAACAACAGTACCAACTCGGTTACGTAATCGGTATAGGTGATGCCGTCATCACGTAATACGTCACACAGCTTCCAAAGTTTTTGTACAATTTCGTTGTTGTTCATCTTGGTGTCCTAATCGGGTTGCTGAATACTGGCTTGTTTACTCAAAATAAAAGCCAGCAGCATAAATAATGAGACTGAGTATAACACTCAGTCTTTGGATTCTGTTTACATTAGTAGCCACTACAAGTGGCGTTTGATGAATATACCACCAGCAGCGACTTGCTCAATTAACCTTGCTGTTGCCAGATATGCTCTGACAAGGTTTCTAATACTTGCTCTAGTTGACCGCCTAGGCGTTTATCGAGCCCTTTACTGCCACCGTCTTGGGCAAAGCTACGGTTAATATCCTCGGTTTGCAGTACCACCTCTTTCTTGAGTTGCTTAGCAATACGTTCTAACCATTTAAGCTGGGGCTTGGTCCACGAATGCATGGCGTAAATACTGTCCATAGCGATATCAATTCGCCTCTCATAAGGCACTAGCGCCTCCCCCAGTGCTGCTCGGCGAATATGCCCGACAATCGATGCAGCAATATCTCTGTTGGTGGTTTGCTTCCAGGCACTTTGCAAATCCGCTTCTTTAAACTTCTCTTGATCAAGTAAAATACGGATCTCTTTTAACTGAGCACGAGTCAGCTCCTTTGGCTTACTGACCACTGCTTTAAGAGCTGCATTGTTATTTACATTATCTTTAATAAAGCGCTCAAAAGCGGTGAGGTAGTCTTCTGGCCTGCTGTAGGCTGCAAAGTTCTGCTCTCTTAAAATGAACTCATCTTTATGCTCAGATATCACATATTTTTTACCGCCATTAAGCATACTGCGCACGCTTTCGACGCGACTGGCTAAGTTGCCATGATTTACCAGCATTTGCGCCGCTTGCTGCGGGCCTGCTTGATGTAGTTGCTGGTGGATTTTATCGGCAGGACAACCCCACTCTGCTTCAATACTTTCTAGCTCTTGCTTGAGTAACGGATCTTTTTCAGCGTTGGCTTGGGCTTTACGCATAACGCGCATCACTCTCTGACTCAGCTCATCAAGGGCATCATCAGCAAAGCTTCGACCTTCTGCGCTGCCAGGCAAATCTTGATTGCGCTTATCAGAAACTTCATCGATCAATTGTTCAATCTTGATGTTGGGCCTTTTCACCACAGGCTTCATGGTGTTGACTTGCTCTAATGTTGCGTACAGATCGACAGGATCAAAAATTCTAAACACGGTTTTACCTATCTCATCACAGCGACGCGTAGCGCGGCCTAACATCTGTTCATACAAGATGCGCGACTTAACACGGCGCATAAAGACTAAGTTACAGATCTCAGGTACATCGATACCCGTTGTCAGCAGGTCTACGGTAATCGCGACACTAGGGAAGGTTTCGTTTTTGAACTTACGAATGGCTTCTTTGACTTTATCGGTACTGCCTGTAATTTTTTGCACCGCATGTGCGGGCACATCATCGCCATAGAGGTTTTGGAACGCCTCAACCAATAGCCGCTCTACACGGTCTGCATGCTGATCAGTGACACAGAAAATCATGGTTTTCTCTTGCCCTGTCGGGTCAATATCTTCTGCCAATGCCTCACATACAGTGCGATCAAAGCTTTCGTTAATGACAGTGCGGTTGAAGTTCTCAACATTGAAGTTAAGTTCATCTTCCAACTCGACGCTGCTGACTTCACCCGAAAGTGTATCGACGACATCGATCTCTTCACCCTGCTTAAACTTGATTCCTGCTTGATTGAGCTTAGTTTTGTAGGTAATCGGTGTTTCGTGGTCAATCAGGTAGTCTTCAGCGACGGCTTCTGGATACGAGTAAATATAAACAGGAGGGCCAAATATTTCTGACGTATGCGCGGCGGGGGTAGCGGTTAAGCCGATTTTCACAGCATCAAAGTAGTCCAGCACTCGACGGTAACTAGAGCGGAACAAGTTAGGATCTCGCGCCACCAGCTCGGCTTCACCCAACTCTTGATCTAAGGTGTAACCTCGGTGCGCTTCATCAACAATAATACAGTCGTATTGATCGACTGGTAGAATGATCGCGCCTTCATCATCGTTGTCTTTCTCTTCAAAAAGACGTTTCACCATGGCTTGTACGGTGGCAACATGCACGCGTGTTTCAGCCTCCGGCAGCTTTTCTGCCATCTCTTTGATGTCGTATATCTGCGTGAGTGACTGGTTCTGTTCTAAGCGTGTTTCTGTAAACGATTCGGTTGCCTGATCGCCCAGCGATGAACGGTCTACTAAGAAGAGAATGCGCTTAAATCGCTCTGCTTTTAAGAAACGATAAAGCAGGCCAATGATGGTACGCGTTTTACCCGTTCCTGTTGCCATCGCCAACAAACATTCACGCTGATTCTGCGCCAGAGCTTCTTCTACCGCTATTACTGCCTTTTTCTGGTAAGGACGTAAACCAAGATATTCGAATGGCTCTCTCGCCATTTCCTGCTGAGCTTTTTGGTGGTCTCGGTGTAACAAATCCAACAAGCCAGCCGGACTCATAAAGCTTTGACAGGCGCGCTTGGCGTTGGACGGTAAGCGACAATCTCGGAACCAAGTACCGCTTTGCTCCTGCATCTGACGCAAGAAAGGTTTTCCGTTGCAAGCAAAGACAAAAGGCAGTTTGTAGCTATCTTCTCCTTCACAGCCCAGCCACGGACAATCTTTACCCGCCTCTAGCCATGCAGGCTTTAACTCACCTTCAGTTAATCTGACCTCAGCAGGTTCAAAGGCTTGGCTGTAACGTTCAGCTTGTGAAATCGCGCCAGACACGTTCGCTCGCTTGCGCTTCGCTTCAACTGCGGCAACGGGAGTTAAACCAACAAATAGTACGTAGTCAGCACGGTGCTTGTGACCCTTCATTTCCCACTCTGCAATCGCCATGTTGCGACCTTTTTCAGGACGAACACCTTTGCGGTAATCAAGGGTAACTGAATCAGCCTCCCAGCCTGCATCTCTTAATTGCTGGTCAATGATGAAACGGGTTTGCTCTTCTGTTAGATCAATCCGGCTGTTTTTGAGGATTTCGACACGTTGCTTGAGCACTTTGGCTTCTTGCTCATCGGTTGTCGTCTGTGCTTCTGTACTGGTACGTTCACGTAACTGGTTTTCAAGTTGGCGAATTTGACGTTGTGCTTGCTCGACGGCCAATGAATCATTTGCTTCAAGTACAGTGAGCTGCTGCTTAAATCCAACCAAAGACTCGAAGTTTGCTTTTTCCAAAAGAAAATCGTCAGATTTCTGAGCTTCAAGCTGCTTGATTAATTCTTTGAGACGAGCGATTTCTTGCTTCGACTGCTCTACAAGATCTGCCGTATTATCTTCAATAGGAGCAATGTACGCAGGAGGCTGAAAATGGGCTTCGCCAGTTTTCACTCGGTAGTAAATCGTTGCTGCTTTGTGGGAGATTTCTAACGCATGGCCTGCCGCAACAGGATTGTTGTAGTACCCATGAGCAGCCTTATTGCCATGTTTACGTAAGGCGTGGAATATTGCCAAACGTTCATCGTCCAGTAACCCTCGGTTCCCCAGCTCTTTTAACTGATCAAATGTCGATAACTTAGGATCGAGGTTAACCAACTGAGAAATAAAGTTAACTATCTCTTCGGATAGCAAACGAACTTTAAACAAGGTTGTGTGAGGGTCTTGATGCAGATTGCGCTCAGCAGACAATGCAATCGCATACAAGTTGTCGTTCACCCCTCGTAAAAATTCAAAATTTGAAGAAGCCATTTATGTTCCTGCGCCAACTGAAACCTAGATGCAGTTTACATGATTTCATACTTGCACCATTTTGAGTTCAAACAATTACTTAGCTTTATCTCACATTTCGATAATAAAATATCGCTGTTAAGCACACGGCTCTAGCTTTCCTACTAGCTGTAATACCAAACTGTCAGCCACCATGGCACCCAATCCAAAAATCTTCAGGCATATGTCATCAATGTGAATAACCACTATTGATTCCGACAGGAGCCTAAAATGAATCCCAAAACTTCTGATTACAAAAAACAGCAACGCTATCAGGAAAATGAAATCCTAGAGCATGCCGCAGAGATACTGGCTACGCGCTACGTACGCGGTGATGCCCTAACCAATCCTGATGCAACCAAAGAGTATGTGCGCTGTAAGCTAGGCAGCCATGAGCGTGAAGTGTTTGCCTTATTGCTACTGGATAACCAAAACCGACTGATTGAATTTAAAGAGCTGTTTCATGGCACCGTAGATGCGGCCAGCGTCTATCCACGTGAAGTGGTGAAAGCGGTGTTAGAAGTGAATGCCGCAGCGGTGATATTTGCCCATAACCATCCATCCGGTGACTCAACACCGTCTCAAGCCGATAGACGTATAACAGAAAGACTTAAAGACGCGCTCGCGCTGGTGGATGTGCGTGTATTGGACCACATCGTAACAGGTGATACCTGTACCTCGTTTACTGAAAGGGGGTGGTTATGATTAAACAACATTACGGAGAGCTGTGCATTGATGATGCGTTACATGCGTCACTGGAAGCGCTTCTTAATCAATACACTCTCCCAGAGAGCGCCGAACGACTCGTACTGAACTGCCGCCAGATGAGTTACTACCGACATCGTCAAGGTTTGCATCCGATAGAGGTACAGTTTAAACGTGAGTCAGCCACTAGCCCTTGGCTGGTGGTGTTTTTTGCCAGCTTCTCTTATCCCGA
Source organism: Vibrio sp. TRT 21S02 (assembly GCF_050113675.1). Lineage (NCBI taxonomy): Bacteria > Pseudomonadati > Pseudomonadota > Gammaproteobacteria > Vibrionales > Vibrionaceae > Vibrio > Vibrio sp. TRT 21S02. The sequence goes on along the minus strand of NZ_JBNJOI010000003.1, from coordinate 344,418 downwards.
TGACAACAGCACAACCGTTGAGCCTGAGCTTTACTTTCATCTGGCTAATCGCTGGTGCTATCAACCCGATGTGGGGATCACGGATTTATCCCACCCAGAGGTACAAGAATTACTCTCGGTATGGATGAAAGCCTTTGCTCGTCACCTTTCCAGAAACGTCTTTGATGACGTGCAACTGACGATGGTCGGCACGTTCCACTAAATCCCACTCTGTTATTTCTTATTTGAATCCTGAAACAAGGAGGACTCACTATGTCCAAATTAACCTTCACTACATCATCACTACCTGTATCAAAGAAACTGCATCAGCTGCTAAGTGAGCAATTCACCGCTCACTTGCTGAGTAATGAAGCACTGACCACCAGCCGTTATCTGGTGTTTAACTTTCGCGATAAAAGTTACAGCGCGGATGAAGGCGGCTTTCATCCGGTTGAAATGGCAATTTGCCAAACCTCAACAGGGGAATGGAGCATTGAGTACATCACTGACTTTGCGTATATGGGAAACTACTATCCAGAGCTAGAGCGCAACATGGACTTTGATTTTCGGGTTGGGCAGTTCTTTATGGCCTACCGTGGCTGGCTACCAATGCAAGGTAACCGTGATGCCAAAGAGCTCTATCAGTTGTGGGAGAGTAACTTTCTGACCTATGTCGATACGGACGCTTACAACGAGATAGCCGTCACCCCGCAATAGCTCATGACTTCCCTTCTCCTTAACACCATTAAGCTTGTCACCGCTCTTATTACTTTGTTTACCCTCTCTCCTTTCTTTGGCGCTATCGGAACTCTGACGACGTTAGGTTTTCTTGTGGTGCTGTTGATTGGGTTATTGGCAGCGATTGCAGAGTTCAGTGATAAGCATAAGCCTCGTTAATGTTAATCGGCTCACGCTTTCGTGTTGTTGATTGATGCCATTTTTCACCGTTGGACATTATGTGTCTGACTCACCTCTACTCTCCCGACATTAAATGTCCACCTCCGGTCTTGGAGCTTTGATGTATTGAGAGTGTAGTCATGAGCAATAAAACCAGCATTGAAGGGTTATCCGCTTTGCTGCACACGCTGATGCTTATTCCTCAACATCGATGGATTACCGTCAGGGAGTTGCAGCAACAGTTAGCCCTACTCGATATCCAGCGCACCACGCGTAGCATTAAGCGCTACCTCGATGAAGTCATTGTTGAGGTGTTTAATGTGGAGTGTGATTCGATGAGCATGCCTCATGTTTATCGGAAAACCTCAGAGCAATTACTGAAGTTCAACAAGCAGGAAATGCTCTATTGGCAACTGACCAACAAGTACTTACTGCCACTGGTTCCTGATGCACTGAATTATGGGCAAGGGTCCTCCTCGGAGAGAGACAAACCCTTGTCACACAAGGGTTCAGCACATTCAAAAGAGCAAGCATGGTTAACTAAAGTCCATGTATCACTGCCCAATATCTGTGAATGGAGTGACGAGCAACGACAGGTGTTGAATGCGGTACACGCAGCATTACTACACAACCGTATGCTCAAAATATCGAGTCAAGTTTTGCAGCAAGAGAAGGCGCTCATCGAACCACTGGGACTCTCGGTTCAATATGACGCGCTCTTGCTGCTTTTTCGATTATCCGGTCAAAACACGATACGTACCCTAGCTCTGCCTTTGATTGATGAGGCGAGTGTATCGACGTTTTCTTTTACCTATCCCACTGATTTCAATCTAGAGCTGTTCATGCATGAACACGCTGAAATCAGTACACCTCAAATTTAACTCACTAGAGAGAAACGACTATGAACAAATCATGTTTATTTATTATCACAGCGATTACCTTGAAAACCACCACGGCTTTCGCTGGTGGAACGTTAGGTGGCAACCCATCCGCAGATTTGGGTGCAGTCAATGTAAGTATTGGCAAATGCACTCGATACAAAATGGATGTGAAAGCGGCGAAACAGGCAGGTAAGGATGCATCAACTATCACCGTTCCTGAAGGCTGTGAAGCCGTCAAAGAAAAGTAATGCCACCAGCAACGATAAAAAATGACAATGGGGAGCGTGATTGCTCCCCATTCTTTTTTTGTCTCAATGCACTGATTTGAAGGTATATGTTATCTGTTAAAAAGCGACTTAACTCTTAAAGCAAGGTAACCCCTGCGACAAGCGCCATTCTTTGACGATTCTAACAATATTTTCTGGCGTTCCATCTTCAGAATTCTCTGGGTAATAAATCAGATCAGAGCCATCTGGATGCTCTGTCGTAGCGATAAAATTTTCTAGTAATTCATCTTGATATTCATCAGAACCTTCTGCGCTGATAATAATGTTTAGTAACTCCAAAAACTCTAACTCGGTATAATCTTCTAACCTACCATGTAATCTCATCGCTAGCCCTTATGAATGTTTATATGATTTTTAGGTGTATTAACTCTGATGTTATCAACATTGTAGACATCCCCACCATGTTGAATTTCGTTGAGGTGATGTAATTCAAATGAACGACGTCCACCAACTGTATCTTTGAATCTTGCTCGGGGAGCCTTCCCATCTTTCATCCGTTTTATATTCGAAGGAATAAATTGTTGAGCTAATATTGGGTCTTCAGATACCTCTATCCAAAAAGCCGCCCTAAACGCATCAAAACTACTGAACTCCTTATCTCTCAACTTGCCAGCAATTTGCGATGGAACTGGAGAGCCTAACCCTTCACTCGCTCTCTCTAGCCAGATCCCTGTAATGTCTTCACCCCTTCCTGTTACTACCCCAGATTCATCACGTGCAGTTTTTCGGAATACTAAGTAGAGAGGAGGGAATCCTGCATCCGCAGGAAAAGTCACAATATACTCAGCAAGATCTTCCTCAGGATAGAGGACTGTACCAATCTCTTGTTGATGCTCTTCGATAGGACGAACCCAAATATTGTGAACATCAAGCTGGTCATTTTCAGGCAGAACCGTATCGGGTGTCAGCACATCCGTTGAGCCATCCGGTGTCCACGTAATACTAATACCGTTATCTAGCTCCGCAACAAAGTGTTGCCCCTGTTGCACCGCTACGCGCTTCGCAACACGGTCACCATAGGCATTACCCTCACCCGTTTTGATACCCACAACTTGTTGCTTGCCATTTTCGTCCGTGTACATATTGAAGCGTACACGCATCGTCGTAGTGTCATCACTGGCAAAGTCTGTATTCCCCTCTAAAGTTCCATCACCAAGCTGAGAAGGCCATAAGGCCGCAGCGAGAAAGCCCCCCATTCGAGCAAAACCCGTGAGTGCCTCTCCTGATATTGACCACGCGCCCATTGTATTCGTCGTACTGGTGCTTAGAATGCCCACGTTCGTCGTCGCTGTATGGGCCGAAGTCGCCAGCAGCGCCACCTTACCATAATCGGTTGCTTTAGAAGCAGTGGTGATGGTGGTTAAATTCGTGACGGGCAACTCTTTCTCGAACAGACTATCGCTGTTTATCGCCTTAAACTGAGTTCCCGATATGAAAGCATCCGAATGTGCATAATGAGTATTCGCTAAGCAACTGTAGGTACAAGGAGTAAGCGGAGGTAAGGCGGTTTCTTTTTCCGGAGAGCTCTGTGCTTGCTCGACAGCCTTAACGATAAGTGTATCCCCAACTTTCAACGACATTGGGTCAGCATTGTACTGCGAATTCAAATCAAGAAGCTGTTTGGTTGGCAAGCCATATTGCTCAGCTATCGCTCCCCATGATTCTCGTTGATGGGTATCTGAGTCTGTAGCAACGGTATGCCTTTCAGGTTTACTTTCTTCTTTAGCCGTTTCGACATTTTGAGCAGTTTGTCTTTCGACGACAAGCTGCTTGGGTGCAGCAAGCAGTTTGTTGATATCTAGCTTGATACCATGCTGAGCTAACCAATCGTCATTAAGGTTATCGAGTTCATTTCGGGTGATTTGCTTTTCTAAATACACCAGATGTTGGTTCTCAACTTCTTTCCCTGCGAGCTTCCAGTAAACCAAAATAGCACTTTGATAACGATTGTAGCCCTGCTCATCGTTTAATCGTTCATGAATAGAAAATGTAGCATAGAACGACCATTTACCATCACCAAGCAACTTGTACTCTTGAACTAAACGGTTGTTGTAGAAATGGTAGTAGTAACCTTCGGTAGGCAGTCCTAAACGCTCTCCTAGCTGCACAGAAGGTACGACAGGAATAAACGCCTCTCGAACTCCACCTGAGCCTATAGGCTTAAGCTTCGCATTGTGAGGCACACTGATACCCATTGGGATAGCCGCTACGTTAGCCGTTAACCTTTTCGGTTCATCAACGGCAGAATAAGCGGTATATTTTGTACCGTGTTCAGTGACCGCCGTCTGCCACCGTCCTATCACACCTTCTTCTTTCGTCTTAGCCAGCTCAAACGAGCAGCCTACGCTTTTTCTAAACGTCTCATCAGAACAAGCTACTTCAAAACAGTACTCATATTTCAGTTTCGGTGGAGCATCAGAGGTATCCGGCTTAACAGGCTCTGGGACATAAGTCTCTTCAATGTTGGGAGCATAACCTGCCGAGCTTCGATTTGGCGCAGCGCCACCAGCCGCTCCACCAGACATCTTAGCTCTAGAGAGAAAGGCATTCTTTGCTTCCGGCGACAGTGCCTCTTGTCCTTCAGCAGACAAGCTCCACGATTTACTCATTCCGTCTCTGAGCAACACGGGCTTAGAAGGGGTATCCGTTAATAATGCCAGTTCCCCACTTTTAAGCTTGTTCATAAAGTTAGCGAAGTTCACTCCACGAGGAAGTGCTGAGCCCAGTGCTTTTTCCGTTAATCTCTCTATATCACCCTCGACTTGCCCAAACTCACTCGTCATCAGTTCAGTTAGCCGTACTACTCGATAACCCACAATCAACTCCACCCACTACTTTCAATGTGGCCTATTCTACCTAAGTGATGGGGATTGAAGCATTTTTAACCATCAGTTCAAGGGACAAATTGTAGACATTGTGATTTTTATTCACTGGACTCTTTCATTTTAATAACCACTTAATCATTAAGTGAATTTACTACTCTGCAATGCAGCAGATTTATTCCAAACAAAAAATAGAACACCGCTTGAAAGGTGCTATCTCCCAAACAGTGTCCTCTCGTTTTAGTCAGCTTTTGCCCCTTCGACAGCTAACAGGTATACCATGTCATTACCTTTATCACCTGAACGGGCTTTGACCTTAAACACCTCTCCGTATTTCTTTGAACGCAGTTCGTCGATTTGTTGCCATAGAAAAAGGGCGCCTAACTCTGCTTAGCCAGCGCCCTATAGATGGTGTGATTTGATGTTTGTATTACTGAAAAGATTCTTGGTTATCTCGCTTACTGAGACATAATTCCATCCATTCCTCGATTTCACTTTCTACCCATGCAACAGCTCTATCACCTAAGCTAATCGTTGTAGGGAAACCTTCGTCCTTCATTTTGCGATAGATAGCTGAACGGCTAAGGGCTGTTTTCTCCATTACTTCTTTTAGTCTTAAAAATCTCATGGGAAATCTCCTATCTGTATATACCCATGAGAAAAGCCGTCACAGTAAAAAAGTAAGTTTTCGTGCCACCACTGCTTTATGCGTGGTACTTAAAACACAATAGACTTACTTAGATTTATTCATATCTTCACCGCCTCGCCTTAGGTTGTTACTATAAAAGTGAAAGGCCGTCCCGTAGAATTAGCAAAACCCAAATTAACAGAGAGTTCGGACAATTTTAGGACGACTTTCACCATAAACTCATACTTTGTTTCTAATACATTTCTAAGGGGGCCTTAAGCTACTCACACGATAGTCAACCTTCTCTTTTCAATCTAAATCCGATACCAGATATACCTTATTGATGAAAAGCCGTTTACCTTCGGCTGGTCCCAAAGTTCTTCTTCCTATTGCCATATTCTTTAGTTCTTACTTTTGCAAAATAGCTAATCCTGTAAAACAGCCTTTCTAACTCCCTATCGAACTGCTCAGAACCTCGCTTCAAGTAATACGTAGGGTTTTCGGGAAAGTGAACTAAAAATGAAGACTCTTCCACATCTACATCAAGGGCTGTTGCCCATGCTTTTTTAATCATGTGGGAAAGGTTACCGCTGCTTTGATAACTCCCAAGAAAGGCATAACTATCTTTGTTAAAAAACAAAACCATATGGTAGTGTTGATTCAACGCAGTATCCTTTTCTTTTACCCATGCATAACGAACCCTGCATTTATGAACTCGCTTACCGTTTCGTTTTTTTCGCTTGGAGTCAGCTTCTATCTGAGAGATCAGTGATGCAATAAACTCAGATATCACTAGTGAGTTAGATCCGGCTAAATATGAACCAATTCTTAAGTCAACTCGTACCGCTGTTGTTCGAGGGTGGTCTTCTAATGCCTTGTCTATAGTTTCGTACATTCTAGATAGATAGTTAACGATAACACCTTCGTCGCATTGCATTATTCGCAATCCATTAAAGCTTCTTCTATACGTTATTCCTAGGTTTCGATTTCGTTTGTGTCTCTTGTTCATTGTCTATACCTCTATGTTGTTTTCACATAGGTATTGGTGACAATGTAATTTTTAATGGTGTTACTAAAGCTTATACATACTAGACAAACCGACATCAGAGATTTATGAATCGACTGAGCCTATAAAGTCCCAGAGAACTTTCAATCGAATTGCTGCTTACCAAGCATAAAAGTACCTTACAAAGCACAAAAACTGATGATAATGGCAAAACATTCAACTCTGACATAAAATGAATTTTGCATAACTTTTCATTTCTGATATAACTGCTCGTATGAAATAACGGCTACCGTTATTTTTTACAGGATGATACATAGAGCATTACTAAGAGTACTGATTCTTTCTATACAGTTGAAGTTCGAACAAAGATAGATTCTTCCATTAGCTCCTTCACCACAAACGTAAGTTTCCGAAGTGAACATTTGAGAGGGATCGCCATAAAACAAAAGATAGCCGCTATATCACCGACACAATTCCGACACTCATCCTGCTTATTTCAGTCACAAAACATACTAATTTCCGTCGTAAAACCGATAGTTTCCTGATAACTTAACTTAACTATTTTAATAATGGTATTTAGATAGAAATGAGTTACTCTAGCTTCAAAGCATACTCTAACGACACCGAAAGAAACCTTAGGACATACATAAGGTATTTGAATAAAAATTCAGATAAAGGTGATGTTACGGCAGTCGAAAATTTACATAATCTGGACAAGAAAAAACTCAAGAATATTTTCACAGAAGAAGTTTCTAAAAGGCTAGACATCACGAGTGATGACTTGAAAGAAGGAAGACTCGACTATGACGTTGAGGCTGAACTTGGGCAAATATTAATAGATTTATATGATTTAAAGACCGAGACATCTTATGTAGAAAGCAAGCTGACTTGGGTTACAGAAAGCGAAAATACTAGGGCCGCTTATTTTTTCTTGTCTGTGTTTAAGATGATGGTTAAGAATAACGAACGCTATTTTTCTTATCCTGCTACCTACCTATCTACTTGTGAGAATACCAAGGGAGATACTGATGAAGATGAACCACATCAAGAAGGATCTAGAGATAGCTCTTCAAGTTCTCTAAATCGTATTGGGAATATTCGTAGAAGTAAGTATTTTAATCTCGCCAGAAACATAGATACGGACTTTGAAGCCATAAATAGTGTGCTCAAAATTTGTCCTAACAAAAGTGATAGTTTTAGGGGTGAGTTAATGGAGTGCCTCGAGAACTATAGTACTCATCGAGATTTTATCGGGGAGCAAGGTTTTACAGAGATAGTTGATTCTATTGAAACAGTTTATGACAGAATGGTTAGAGAACTATCCACAATAAACTGGGATATACTGAAAGAGAAAGATGAAAAGATGGTAGATTGGTTATATGCGATATTGACCAAAAAATATGAATACATACCTCTTAGCCCAACTGAAGATCTAGAGAAGAAAAAGTCAAGCATTCGAAATATCATTGATATCCTCTATGTGACTAATGAAAAAGAAGACTTCGAAAAAATAACCAAATATGTTAGAGATAGTTTTTCCAGAAAGAAAAATTCTCTAGCTGTTTGCACGATAGAGCTGGATCAAGAACACCTAGATAAACTAGTTAAACTAGCTGGTGGATCTAAGGGTAAGGTAAAGATTCAGAAAACGCTATACAAGTTAATTGATTCAGCTTGTAAGTAAGGCCAATTATTTTTCCTATTACCAGATTTCTTAGGAACCAAAGTAGGAACCAAAATAAAAATCAAACCATGATTTGTTCTTAATAATCAAATAGCTAATCTACAAGATCAACTTACGCCAGCCCACCAAACGTTTGGAAAGGGCCAACTCGAAAGAGTTGGCCCTTTTTGTATTCTGCGTAACGAAAGAAAGTCAAAAAACCTTAACCGTTTTATAAGCACACAACGCTCGAGCCCGCTCTTTCCCTTTTGGCTCTTGCTTAGCATAGCAGTCGCGGTAGCTATCGACATATTGGGTAAACTGGGCAAAGGCTTCCTGCTTTGGCATTTTGAGTAACTGTTGTATGAAACGCCTTGACCCCACTTCAAAGTGCTGAGTATCAATGGGAGAATTCCAATCCCCTCCCCAAATCAAAAAACCGTGATGGGCAAATAATTCAACCACCTCTTCTGCCATTCCATTCCGCTTAAGTTCCTCTCTAGCGCGAAAATGGGCACGATTGACATATTGAGTCGCAGATTGAGGGGGAATAACCGTAATTTGTCCGTTGCTGTTAAACTCTAAAAACGGATTTTGAACAGGGTTAATGTCGATTGCTACACCATAAGCATGCTTAGACCAGCTTCCGCCACCAGTGATCGGGCGGGCATTAAATGCACTACTATTATTCGCCGCCATCGATGCATTATCATCTCCTTTAAACTCTCGCATTAAGCGGGCGGAATGCAAAGGAAACTGACGCTGTTTTAGCTCTGAAAAAATTTGCTCAACAGAAGGAGCAACGACATCCAGTACAATCATGTTGCCTTGCTTGGTTTCTCCGGCAAAGTTGATGAAATCAAAATCTACTTTGACTAAACGATCGCACCCAACAGGCGCACCCGCACTCAAGACTCCATGTTTTGTCATCATTTCACACTGCCATTGCGAAATAGGAGCAATCTCAGCGTAATTAACATGGCTGAATAATAAAGCGACAAGAAAAATAAACCCTTTTTTCATGCTCTCACCCAAACAAATATCATCAGGCGACACACTACTCGCTTTTTACATGGGTTCAAAGAACACCCAAGTAATTTCAGATAAAAATGGTTCACTCTCTGCAATTTGAGAGACTCAGCCGCACTCTCTACGTCTCGTTTGGAAAAAAATGTTGCACTTTAGTTAAATAGAATGAAAACTCTAAAATATTCATCTTTAAACAAGTCGATGCCTATCTAGAGTTAAGGAGTGCGTTTTGCTTGCTATTATTCGTCTATTCTTAGCGGCACTTTTTGTGGTCATTACCACATTGTCAGCGCTGTTATATTGTTTATTGAGCCCCCGAAATCCAAAGCATGTTCATACATTTTGTCGCTGGTTTAATCAGTTACATAAATTAGTTGGATTGCGCCTCATTCAAAGAGGGCTCGAACATGCTCCGACACCCGCAAACAGCGTATACATATCTAATCACCAAAGTGTGTTTGATTTTGTTACCGATCCGGGGATGCTACGCCCACGTACCGTATCATTGGGCAAGAGAGATCTGCTCTGGCTACCCTTTTTCGGTCTGTTGTATTGGATCACAGGTAATATTTTGATCAACCGAGAAAACAAAGCTAAAGCAAGAGACACCATAAAACAAGTGGTTGAAGCCATTCAGCAAAGAGACTTGTCAGTCTGGGTTTACCCAGAAGGAACACGTAGTAAAGGACGCGGCCTATTACCGTTCAAAACAGGGGCATTTCGTATGGCGATTGAAGCAGGCGTACCTATCACACCTATGTGTACCAGCACCACCCATCAAAAAATTCAGCTAAACCGCCGTGATAATGGTGTTGTGATAACCGAAATGTTAGCGCCTATTGATGTTTCTACATACAGCGTGAATGATGCACGCCTATTGGCAGATCGTTGCCATGCACTCATGGCAGCAAAAATTGTGGAGTTAGATGAAGAAGTTGCGCGTATCGAAGCTCATAAAGAGCAAAAACTGAAAGAAGCAAAATAACACTCTGACTTTACATAAATATATTCATCACTCGCTCTTTGATACAAAGAAACCCGACCATGAATTTCATAGCCGGGTTTACTCAGAGCCAAACAATGACAATTATCGAGCTGCTTTAGTTAAGCAATTTACCATTGTATTCACCCGTTAAGGTTTTTAGGTATGCCGTAATCTTGTCTGTTTCCTGTTGGTTTAGCTCGACACCGACCTGATATTTTGCCATATCAAAAACCGCTTTCTCTAGCGTTTCTGCCTGACCATCATGAAAGTATGGCGCAGTCAACGCAACATTACGCAGAGTAGGTACTTTAAATCGGTGCTTGTCATTTTCTACTCGAGTGACATTGTAGCGCCCCATATCCACTTCCGTGACTTGACCGCGGTCAGCAAAATAATCGGCTTTCAGACCCATCACTTCAAAGCCTTCTCCTCCCATTGCTTCACCAACGTGGCAAGTGTCACATTTGTACTGCTTAAACAGTTGATAGCCTTCTAACTCTTGTTCAGTCAGTGCGTGCTTATCACCTTTCAGGTACTGGTCAAAACGGCTATTGGGTGTCGTAAGTGTCTTTTCGAACTCACTAATAGCCCCGGTGATCGTCGCTTGGTTAACCAGCCCACCGTAAACCTTGTCAAATTGTGCCTTTAGCGTCGAATCATCACTCAATTTTGCGATGATCTCACGCCAGTCTTGTGACCCCATTTCGATAGGATTCAAAGGAGGACCTCCCGCTTGTTCTTGCAGGTTATGAGCTCGGCCATCCCAAAATTGCAGACTGTTATACACCGCATTGTAAACAGTAGGGGCATTAATCGGCCCCTTAGCACCTTTAATGCCAGAAGACGTAGTTAAGTGATCCACTCCCCCAGCCTCTAAACGGTGGCAACTTGCGCAAGACAAGGTGTTATCCCCAGAAAGACGCGTGTCATGATAAAGCGCTTTACCTAGTGCAACTTTGTCTTTATCGACATCGAACTGCGTATAAATTGGCTGTACTGGTTCACGCTTAAATTCAACTGAAGCCGGAGAATTCGCGTGGCGTTGCAAACGTTTTTCAGCAACCCAACCAAGTAAAATTTGGCGTTCTTCTTCAGATAAGTCAGAGCGCCAATGCATTGATAGATAGGCTTTGGGAGGCATTGAACCATCTTGTAACACTCCTTCTATTTTCGCGAGGGCAACTTCTGAAACTGGCTCTTGAGCATGAACTTGTTCCAATACTGGCTTAAGTTGAAAATGGCGTAACCCTTGAGCAACGTCATGTTCCATCAAACTCTTCGCGACAGGGAAGTTAGCGTAAAATGGCATTGGGCTGTTTGGTGTATGGCAGTAACTACACCCATTATCTGAGAGAACCTTCATGGCCCGATAATCCAAACTCGTTTCAGAAAGTTGAGAATACGTTGAGAGCTTAGACATCGCGAGTCGTTGATCAGATTTATCAACAAAAGCGACGGTAGATAAATATCCAATGATGCCAAGGCTGACTGCTCCCAGCGCAAATAGTTTTTTATTCATTATTGTTACCTCCAATTTGCGTCGCACAAATTAGTGGCATTCCCATACAGAAACAAAGGAAATAAAGGAATAGAGTTAATCGAGAAAATCTATCTTACTTTTAAGCCATATCTAACTCTTTGAATGGCGTAGATATAAAAAATAATTTAAATAAATCACAACAATTAGAAAACAAAAAAAGTCTAATTTTCATTGATTTACATCAAGTCCTATATCAAGGCCTTTCGTCATTAGGGAGCGAAAGAAAGGATATTTCATAAGTTTAAACTGCTTATGCCCTACCTCTCTCATTTTTAAAACGGCATCAAGATCCCAATAACTCAGGCAATGAAAAAACGTATACTCCATAGCAATTTAGTTCTGTTAACAATGCATGAGTTTCTGTCCACAACGCGTTGAGCTCTATTTCGCTCCCTACTCAGAAATTCATCAAAGAGGTTATGTATGAAAATATGCTTAACTGCCAATAGTGGCGGGCATATCAATGAAGTGCTGCAGCTTAAGTCTTACTACCAAAAGCATGAATATTTCTTCATTACTGACGAAAGTAAGATGACACAGCATCTAGCTGAAAGTGACAAGGTGTACTTTGTACAGAAGTTTATCTTTAAAGAAGTCGTTCAAAAGTTTCAATTACTACGACCTATCAACAATATATTTCAGTCTTTGAAGATCTTTTTAAAAGAGAAACCTGATGCCGTCATTACCACCGGAGCTGGTACGTCATTTGGCGCAATTGTTATCGGGAAGCTACTGCGTAAAAAAATCATTTTTGTAGAGTCCGCAGCTCGCGTCAATACAACGTCAACATTTGGAAAAATAGCAGGTAAGTTAGCGGATCACACTCTTGTTCAATGGGAAGACACTCGCAAACTATTTAAAGATTCAGAGAACATTGGTCTAATCTTCCCACTGGATACCGTAACTTGTGACGAACCAACTCCCATAAAAAAAATATTTCTAACAGCAGGCACTTATAAAATTCCGTTTAGCCGTATGTTTAAAGAGGTAGATAAACTGGTTGAACGCAAAGAAGTCAAAGCTGAAGTCGTCGGCCAAATCGGTACCTCTGATTACATCCCAAATAACTATCAATATTTTGACTACTGTGATCAACCAACACTGCACAATAATATCGAAACAAGCGACCTAGTGATTTGCCAAGGTGGTTGTGGCTCTATCATGGATTCATTATTAAAAGGCAAGCGTGTTATTGCTATACCTCGATTAGTTGAGCATGGTGAATACTTCGATGATCACCAAGTTGAGCTTATTAAAGAACTTGAACGTTTAGGACTAATTTTAGCTGTATACGGCAATACAGAAGATTTAGGTAAGATGATACAACAAGCTGAATCATTTAAACCTAATATTGAAAATCTAAAGGCACCTGTATTTGATGAATATCTTACAAAGTACTTGTCATAAATAAAATTGGTAGTAGTCATACATAAAGCATATGTGTGGCTACTTAAATGAATAGTTTAAAGTAAATAGTACAATGTTATTATATACATCAACAATCAATTATTTGATAATAAAATAATATATTAAAAAATATTTATTATTTATGAATCCCATATTATTAATTTTCTTTATCTTTGTTGTTTATTATTTTATCCCTCATATTTTTAAAAAAATACAAGTTAAATCTTTTTCTACTAAAGTAGAAAATTCTCAATCTGTGTATTTGACCTTTGATGACGGTCCTACAAAGGAGTCTACCGTTGCGATTCTAAATCTATTGAATGAAGAAAAAGCTAAAGCCACTTTTTTTCCAACAGGTAAAAATGTACTCTCTCATCCTGAAGTGACGGATCGAATCATAAATGAAGGTCATAGCATCGGATCGCATAGTTTTGCACACCCCCATGCATGGAAAACACTACCCATAAAAACGTATATGGATTGGAAGAAAAACCAGAAGGTATTCAATTCAATATTAGGGAAACGCTACACATCATATAGGCCTCCATATGGAAAATTTAATTTTGTCTCTATGATCATGTTTATGCTCTCTCCACAAAAAGCCATTTTTTGGACAGTAGATCCTGAGGATTACGCAAAAGATAACCCAGAAGAAATTGCCAAAATGGTCATAGAGCAATTAAAACCAGGCAGTGTTGTATTGCTTCATGATGCACGAAGTGAAAGTGGACAAAGTGATCCTGAAGTAACATTAAAAGCTCTTAAATTAATTCTGAATCATGGCAAAGAAAATCAAATTAACTTTGAAACTATTGATCATATTTATCAGTCATAAAATTATTTCAAACTCAGCGACTTTAGTTTTAATTGAACATAATCGTTGGGTTTGATTTCATATCATCTATTATTATTGATTCATAAAATCAATAATAACCCATCAACATTCGTATCAAAAATAAGAACTCTCACAAGTATTTAAACCCTTCTTTATTTTTTATCTTATATTTCAATAAGATCATTTTCTTTGTTGTAATTGAACGCCGTATTTTTTGACAGTTTACTTACATAAAGTCGTGTCGCATTCTCTAGAATTGGTCGCTTTGTAACCTATGGTTGAAATATATTTCAGCTTTATTCCACTTATTTGTCCAACAGCGAATTCATGTTATTGGGCTAACTTTGAAACTAAACGATGAACGAAAAATTACGATTTGCCACCAAAGTTGCCCTTAGCCTGACATTGGCGTATTTAATCCCATTTGCGATGGGATGGCCGCAAGCTTCAACGGCAGCAACAACCGTGATGTTGATTGCCTCAACGGGAGGCCAGAGAGAGTCTCTCGCTAAAGGCACACTGCGAGTTATTGGCACCCTTGTGGGCGCCGTGGTGGGATTGCTGTTGGTCGGTTGGTTTGCCCAAGACAGACTGCTCTACATGCTGTCTGTTTCTTTAGTTGTTTCCGTATTATTTTACTTCCGCAATGCGTACTTAAAAGATCCTACACTCTTCATGCTCACAGGCGTGATGGCGTTGATGATGTCGAATGGCGGTGATGCGAATGGTGCCTTTATCTACGGTATTGATCGCGCTTACATGACCATATTTGGGGTAATCATCTATACCTTAGTGGGTACTTACCTCTTCCCTACCCCAACCGAACAAAACTTAAGGCAGTTGGCAGAAACCTTACTGGCTGCGCAAAAACAACTGTTCGTTCGAATTTTAGAGAGCAATGAAGACCTCAACGAGTCAGAAAGTGAAGAAGTAACTCCCGAGTTGGCCACTTTGGTGGATGAGGTGTTTAATGCCCAAACCGCTCTCGAACAACGTTTTCGTTTGATCAGTAAAGAGTGCAGCGACATCTCTAGCTATCATCAAGAATGGCAGTCTGCACTGCACCATAGTAAGCAAATTACAGAGCTGTTGATTGCCACTGCACACAGCGAGTTTCATCAGTCAGAAAACCAAGCTTTTATTACTGATTTCAGCAACCATATTGACGCGATTCACTCATTGTTTGAAGTGTGTAATACCGTATGGGATGGCAACTCGCCTTATTATCAAGCGAATGAAAAAAAAGCAGAACTCAACACGACGACACTACAAGAGACTGGGCATCTACAAAAAGGTGCGGTGTTAACACTCACTTACGTCATCAACCAGCTTCACCTTAACTTATCACGCTTAGCAGAGAGCATTAGCTGCATTGATTCCGTCACCAATACTCTCTCTTTCCAACAACCCAAAGCAGCTAAAGCGGCACGTTTTTTATGGTGGGACGCTGAAAATTTTAAAACCGCTGTCAAAGTGTTTGTCACTTATTGGGCATCCTCTTTAATTTGGATTTATTTCAATCCTCCGGGAGGTTACAGCTTTGTCATCTTCTCGACCATGTATATGTCGCTGCTGTCCTTTATGCCCATTCATCCAATTCTGTTGTTGGTGCTCTTTACCTTTGGCTTCTTGTTTGCCGTCCCCGCGTACGTATTCATATTACCGCAACTCACGTTTTGGCCAGAGTTGACAATCTTTATCTTTCTCTACACCTTTGTTGCCTTTTACCTGTTTAAAGGCCCTATCACCATGTTCTTTTTGATGGGGTTATTTATTCTTGGGTTAGATAACAATATGTTCTATCACTTCGGCATCATTATGTCGGTGATGACACTGTTTTATCTAGTGGGACTGGTGATCATCGCTTCACATTACTTCCCATTTTCTACTAGACCTGAGCACTTGTTTCACACCCTTCACGAACGATATTTTCGTCATGTATCTCAGTTATTTGCGCTGCCAGCGACCAAGAGCTCTGCGTGGGTGCGACTCAAACGGACCATTCACCTACAAACTCTAAACGCTTCTGTCAAAAAGCTTGCCCTTTGGGGCAGCAAAATTAACTTCAACTATTTTGACCAAAACAGCGCAGAAAAGGTGGCCGCTTATACAAGCAGTTGTCAGGCATTGAATCACCATATTGCCCTATTGAAAGGAGCAGAGAAGCACCTAGGTGACAACCCATTGGTTACGCAAGCTCGCAGTCAACACAGTGATGACACCATTCCACAAATTGCGCATGCGTTCTCTCTCAAGCCATCGGTTGAAAGCCTAACCGCTACTTTCGCGAAAAATCAGGATGATTTGGATGTTTACGAAGCGCGAATTGAGCACTTCTTTCAGCAATTAGATTTATCCCAATACCAAAACAAAGATATTGCCGGTTTTTATATCTTGCTGAATCTGAAAAGCAACGTGCTGGACGCACTGACGAAGTGCAAAGGGGCTTACGCAGAAATCAATTGGGCCAATCTACAGCAAAAACGTTTTTAATGAGGCTAGCGATGAAAACAACCTTCAAACCTTTGATGTTATTACTGCCTCTGAGCGTTTTAACAGCGTGTAGTACTGTGGGGCCAGACTATCAGGCGCCTCAACAATTTGAAATGCCCCAGCATTGGGCGCAAAGCCATCTGGAATCAGAAGTGGAATCGGCCAAATGGTGGACTCAGTTTAACGATGCAACCCTCAACAATTTAGTCATGCTTGCAGGAAAGCAAAACCTTGATCTTGAAGCCGCAGGCCTGCGTATTATGCAAGCGCGCGCCGCACTTGGTATCTCGACGGGCTTACAATATCCGCAAGTTCAACAGGTATCTGGCGATCTGGCTCGCGCTTACCAAAACGAGCACTCGTTCAATAATGCCGCTGCAAGTTTTGATGCTGGTTGGGAGCTCGATATTTGGGGAAAATACGCTCGCGGAATTGAAGCGGCCGAAGCGGCTTATTATGCGTCTATCGCCTCCTATAATGACATTACTGTCGCCATTACCGCAGAGGTTGCGCGTAACTACATCAACTACCGCACCTATCAAGAAAGAATTCTCCTTTCTAAGCGCAACATTGCAATTCAAAAACGAGTTGTAGATATCACTCAAATTCAGTTTGATTCTGGCAACGTAACTGAACTCGACGTACAACAGGCCAAAAACCAGCTTTATGCTACGGAAGCGGCATTACCAGCACTTGAAATCGCTAAACGTCAGTCGCGCAATGCACTTGCTCTTTTACTCGGCAAGTTACCAGAAGAAGTCGAACCGCTGCTCAATTCAGCTCAGTTGACGAAACAAGTCGCACGTTATGAGTCCAGCTTCCAAACCACAGGCAAAAAGCCAGCCCTTTCGGGAGATGATCATCACTCATTGGTTCCTCGCGCGCCACAAGTTAGCCCTGAAATCTCAGCGAACTTAGTCATGCGTCGCCCAGATCTGCAAGTGGCTGAACTGCAAGCTCGAGCACAGAGCGCCAAAATAGGGGTTGCACAAGCAGCACTATACCCAAGCTTTTCCTTACTCGGCTCCATTGGGATCAATAGCACTGTCCAGAGTGGTCACAGTTTCAGCTTTAGTGACTCTCTCACCTTAGTTGCAGGGCCAAGCTTTAGTTGGAACATTCTCCAATACGGCCGAGTGGAAAGTAATATTCGTCTTGAAGATGCTCGCTTTCAAGAAACCTTGAGCAAGTACAACAAAAAGGTATTACAGGCAGTTCAAGAGGTCACCAACGCTATGGACGCCTACCAGCTCTATCGTCAACAAAAAGAGCTGCGCCTTCGTTCGGTCAACTCATCCATTCGCGCCTTCAACATTTCGATGACTCAGTATGAAAACGGCCAAATTTCATTCGAACGACTGCTAAATTCGGTCGAAAAGATGACACGGAGTGAAGACAGTTACGCCCAAATTAAGGGGAATGTCGCCAATCAGGTTGTCGCACTATACAAAGCTCTAGGTGGCGGCTGGCAAGCTCAAGCAGGAAAAGCGTTTGTCAGTGATGCCATTGCTGAACAAATGCGTACTCGCACCGACTGGGACAGTGAACTTGATGAAACAAAGCGTACCCTTCCCGTACTACTTTCACCGACTCAACCAGACAAGGAGCAACCCTAATGCCACATGAACTCGCTTGGGGAGATGTGTATTTCTCACCAGTGTTATTGGTAATGGTGATGGCACTCAGCGCAACTTGGCTGAGCGTGATCCTCCTAAACAAGAGCCGGATTTCACGGTTTATCGCCTTTCCATCACTGACTTTTCTCGCCATCCTCGTCGTCTACGTGGTGGTGATAGACAGCTTTATTTTACGTTTTTAGGTAGCTAACAAGATGAAGAAGAAACTTATCATTGCTTTAAACCTCGTCATCCTAGGGGGAGCCATCTGGCTAGGCTACCTAAAGTATGAAGAATATTTCAGCAACCCATGGACTCGCGATGGTCAAGTTCGAGCGAACGTGATTAAAGTCGCGCCACGCGTCTCGGGCCCAATCATTAGTGTCGCGGTACGAGATAACCAGAAAGTTCACGCGGGTGATCTGCTGTTCGAGATCGACCCAACACAGTATCAAGTCGCGCTATCACAAGCGGAAGTAGCACTTGAGCGCTCTAAGATCAGCTCGGAAGGCAAAAAAATTGAATATGATCGATTAAGAGACATTCGAGCAAAAGACCGTGGCGCGGTATCACATAAAGATCTCACTCGTCGTGAAATCGCTTATGAAGAGTCATTGCTTCAGATAAAAGCAGCGGAAGAGAAACTTAAAGCGGCAAAGCTAAACTTTAGCTACACCAAGATCTACGCTTCAGTCGATGGATACGTCTCTAACCTTGATATCCGTACCGGAACCCAAGCGGTAGCAAACCAACCATTACTTGCGCTGATCGACAGCAACAGTTTTTGGGTCTTTGCCTTTTTCCGTGAAAGCCAACTCGCTCATATCAAAGCTGGCAACGATGCCAAGGTCACCTTGATGTCTCACCCAGACTCCCCTATCGATGCCAAAGTGGACTCAATTGGATGGGGTATCGCACCGAAAGATGGCACGGTTGGCTACAACCTATTGCCCAATGTGAACCCAGTATTTCAATGGATTCGCCTAGCACAACGCATTCCTGTGCGTATCCAACTGGAAGAACTCCCTGAAGACGTCCAACTCAGATTTGGTTTATCCGCATCCATCATGGTGATGCAAGACAGCAATGACGAGCAGTAGTCACGGCAAGAATTCAGAGGTTCACACTTATGATCAGAAAAAAGATCCAAAAAATTAATCAGGAGAATAACTTCTTCTACCTCACCCTAGCGCTCATTGGCCTGCTGATCAGTGCGTCGCTAGTTCAGGTTCTAGGTAGTGGTTTGCTCGATATTGTCCTTCAAGGCTTTACGGTATTGACCTTTATCGTCTGCCTAGCCAGCTTGCGATTCGATCAAAACTGGTACCGTTTTCTCACCACATTGGTTGCAATATGGGTGGCAGTACTCGTCCTTCGCTCGCTATTGCATGTTGAAAAAATCGATGTCGTGATGCTGTGCTTAACCTTTGCCTTTTTCTTTGGCACGTTTAAGTCCATTGCTCGTCAAATTCTTTTCACCGGAAGCGTGAACATCAATAAAGTCATTGGCTCCGTTGCCTTGTTCTTGTTACTCGGTTTGATGTGGGCGATGGCTTATCTCATTTTATTAGAATTCGCCCCTGATTCATTCACAGGCATGAGCGCAGCGCCATGGGGAGAAAATTTTTCTAACGCTGCCTATTTCAGTTTTGTCACTCTCACCACTCTGGGGTATGGCGATATCAGTCCGGTTACGCCAATCGCTCAGGTCATCGTTTATTTAGAAGCCATTGTCGGCGTGTTTTATATGGCTATCGTCGTTTCAAGCTTAGTCAGCTCGAACATTGAACATCAGGTAAAGAAAAATGGATAAACAACTCGAACAAC
The DNA here is from genome assembly GCF_050113675.1 of Vibrio sp. TRT 21S02. Taxonomy (NCBI): domain Bacteria; kingdom Pseudomonadati; phylum Pseudomonadota; class Gammaproteobacteria; order Vibrionales; family Vibrionaceae; genus Vibrio; species Vibrio sp. TRT 21S02. Next base: position 324,523 of record NZ_JBNJOI010000003.1, on the reverse strand, counting down.
GTCAGAGCAAAATATTTGTCAGTAACATGGTGGAATCCGCCATTCGCATTGGCTTATTAGTTATTTTGCTGATTTTCACTTACGATATCATTAAACCTTTTATCATTCCGGTGATCTGGGGGGCGATCATTGCAGTTGCACTCATGCCACTGACATTAAAAATTCAAGCACTTTACCGTGGTCGTCGCGGCCTTGCGGCAACCACCATTGCGATCATCGGCATTGTCTTGCTCGTTACGCCTTTTGTAATGGTATCAAACTCAATTTATGACGGTATCAGCCATACACTTAGCGTACTGCAAAGCGGTCAGGTGAGTATCCCAGGACCAACCCAACGTATTGCTGATATCCCAGTAATTGGTGACAAGGTGTATGACGTGTGGAACCTGTTTGCTACCAACCTTGAAAAAGGGGTTCAGACCTTCCTGCCAGAGATCCAATCTTTCGTAACCATGTTGGCCTCTATGCTGGGTGGTGCATTGACTAGCCTTATCACCTTCATTATTGCTCTCGCGATTGCTGCGGGCTTTATGACGCACTCAGAAAAAGTCTCTGCGGCAATGCAAACCGTTATGGTTCGTGCTGTCGGCAAAAATGCAGAAGAGTGGACCACCATGACCGCTGCGACCATTCGCAGTGTGTTGATTGGTGTGGTTGGTGTTGCTTTCATTCAGGCGATGATCATCGGTTCTGCCATGTTCTTCTTCAATGTGCCTGCGGCTGGTCTGCTAACCCTTGGCGTGTTGATTCTATGTATTGCTCAACTTCCGGCACTCTTGATCGTTGCTCCAGTCATTTTCTATGTTTACTCAACAGGAGATGGAACAGGTACGATCATTTTCACCGCATGGGCACTGTTTGGTGGCATTGCAGATAACTTCCTAAAACCAATGTTAATGGGACGTGGTGTGGATGTGCCAATGCCTGTGATCTTAATTGGTGCGATTGGCGGGATGCTATTTGCAGGGATCGTCGGTCTGTTCCTTGGCTCAATTATCCTAGCGATCTGGTACAAGCTTTTCATCCTATGGCTAAACCAAGAACGTGAAGAGATTGAACAAGAGAGAAAACAAGCCGCTTAATTCAACGTCACTCGAAATAAAAAGCCATTCATGCAAATGAATGGCTTTTTTACGTATGGGATTAATGAATGGCTTCTGCATTGACAACCAAGGTTTCAAGTGGTTCAAGCTGAATAACGACAGGCGCACTATAACGCTCTGGTAAACTTGAGTTGGAACCATACGTCTGGCTTAACGAATAGCTTGTTTTAACTCCCGTAGGCAATTCAAAATCACGAGCGAGATCTAAGTAGTATGACTGCACTTTATCTGACGGATTACGCAACGAAAATATCGCTTTATTGCCATTCCAAGAGGCAAAACCGTACACATCCAGTAACGTCGGATTCCCTCCAATCCAATGAGAGTCCACCAGCACATCCGCATTGGCACGAGCCCAATTTGCCGCTTCCGCCAACGTATCCCATTTGTTTTCATTGAGCATACTCGGCGTAATGTACAGCTCTTGCAACTGGGTGCCAGTTGCAAAGTAAGACCAAACTTGATCGGCAAAATCTTGGTCTGTTTGCTCTTTTTCCAAGCCATAATAGGCATTTTCAGCACTGACAATACCGTGCAACATCAAAGAGGTCATTGGAAATAACGGCCCTTTGCGAACAATAGAGCGATAGGTTTCTGCATCCCGGTAAGTACTCCACTGCTGAGCAGGAGATCCTTTGCCATATAAGGTAATATCGTCACCTTGGCGCCAGATCGAGTCGGCATAGAAGAGCCAAGATGGACTTGCGTTGGTTCCCGTCGTGAGGTTGATAAATACCTTCTCATTTGCTTCACGCATGTTTTTGATCAGTTGCACGGAGGCATCAAAGTCGGATGCAAATTGGCTACCCTTAAGATGCTTAGTTGCATTGCCCATCCCATCCAATTTAAATGATGAGATGTGTTCATTTTTGATTAGGCCGATAATTTTATCGTTGAAGTTTCTAAAGTAATTCGGCCCAGCTAGCGCAAACTTGCCATCCACCGTTTCAAAGCCATTTTCTTTGGCGTGAGAAACTCGTATCTCGCGCGGTTTGTTGTAACCACCCCAAGGGGACAACCATAGACCCACACTTGCATTCATTGAATCAGCAAACTCTCGAACACCGCCGAAACCGTCAGCAAATGCGGGGCCGAACTCCCACTTTCCTGTCCGATCATCCCAGCCATCGTCGAGTAAAAAACCATCCAGTTTCACACCACGCTTTTTCACCAATTCTTGATAGAAAGCTGCCATTCTGTTTTTCACATCATCCTCGGTATATGGTGTAAAAAAGCCGATATCCATCCATGAGTTGTAATGCAAATAAGGCTGATACGCCCTTGGTCGCATGGCTTCAATAAAACCATTAAACTCTCGACGTAATTGGCTTACTTCATTGAATGTGCCGATATAGGTGGTAAAGGTTAATGGTGCTTCTTGGGTGATTGGCGTAACTAAATCGACGTTCAAATTGGTTTTGGTTTCATAGGCATAAGTATTAACTATCGGTTTGCGCGGCAAAATAAAGAAACTGCCCGCAACAATCGGTGAACTATTAATGGAACCTTCAACGTAAGGAGCCTGACTTTGGCCTTTCGTTGGCAAGAACGTCAGTTTGGCCACGCGCTGCTCATCACCTATCGCCGTAAAAGAATATGTAATACTGGCGTATCGCTCTTTGATAAGACTGAGTGTCATCGTCACATCAAAACTTGGGTGCAATAAGTGAAGATTGATTTGATCGCCACTACGACGAACTTCTTTCAAGGTGAAATCTTTTGTGTGGATCTTAGTTTCATCAGGAAGCGTGATAAAAAACAGCTCCGTTGGTGTCATCTTTTTATGTGCACGTAAATCGAGCAGAGAGAGCGCACCAGAGCTGTCATCAAATGTCATCGCCATCTGTTGGTTAGTTAATTTAATTGTATTCGCGTTTGCGTGAGAAGCCGCCATTATGATTGAAGCAACAAGAAGTCCATTGAATTTATTTGTTTGCATTACGTTGTGTCCCAATACGAGTGTTGAAAACACAACTATTAAATCAATCTGACAAAGCGCGTTTTTCGTACAAAATCACAGCAACCGACATTACGGAAAACAGCACAAATACCCTTTCATTTGATGGAAAATGAAAAGTCGCTCTTCGTTATTCTTCTCGACCTTTTTGGCATATTACTTACGATTAAATACCCAAGCCCCACACAAACTGAAAGAAGAGCGCTTCCTTCTTTCGATTTATCCTTGAGGTTTACAACCTGCGTCATATCACAAATATCAAAAGCGATGATTAATAAAAAGCGATATGCGTATCCCCTGAAGGTGAATAACGATGACCTAAAGAGCGAGAAGAAGAGACCGCATCCAGCCCTTCGCTTTGTCTTAAGCTATTGTAGATATACCGAGCAGAATAGCTGTTATCAATTAAGCAATTACGTAATGCGATCATAGGTTGGCATGCCTGTATGACAAAACGTTGATAGATATCGACTTCATCCTGATAACGGCGCTTAAAACTATGGGGATCAATAGGCTCTTCCACACCACGTTGTAGTTGCTGAAGTGACGGCGCAAATAGATCCACGACCATGTTTTCACAACGTAATGCAGAGGAATGATAAGCTGGGAACAAACGCTGAACTTGAGGAGAAATGTTATTTTCGGACAGTGCACTTTGCCTTTCGAGTTCATAAAGTAACGCATCTTCAGCCATTTGATTGGCCAAGCAAGCCTGAGCCTGCTTCTCTAACCCGTACTGCAGGCGTTCAAAGTTACGCTGGCTGACTTTTACATCCTGATCAAGACATAGACGACACGTTTGCTCAGAAGAAAGATCGCTATTGGTCGAAATCACGCTAGCAAGCAATAGCGCTTCAAATTGTTCATCGCTATTTGCCCACGCACTAAAAGAAATGATCACGGAGACGGTAAAAAGTGACATTTTCATCGGCATTACCTCCCAGAAGAGATAAGTCAATTATACCTCATCCCCGTGATTCAAAAATAAACGGATACAAAATACCCTATTTAATTCTTTGATATTGTGCATGTATTTACACTTTAATCGCTTTTTATCGGGTCATTTTTTTCACAAAGACCACCACAAAAAGCGCCATGGTAAAACTGCCTAAAAATGCTTCAAACGCGGCAATGAAACGAGCGATTCCCACTGGGGAGATATCGCCATAGCCGAGCGTGGTGAAGGTGACAACACTAAAGTAAAGCGCATTAAAAAACTCCAATGCATAAAACTGCCACCCCGTTACCCCCTCATAAACTGGGCTTGCAGCAGTGGTATCAAGGAAGAAGTAAGCCATTGCACAGGTAAAAATCAATGCAACTGAAAACACCACAACACGTAACGGGTCTTCCCCATAACCACAAAACAAATCCACGATCTTCGATATAAACCGCTTCAAGCTGTACAGTGGCATCTGATAACGGCGAAACCGCATCTCTTTTTGAAAAAACATACCAGCAGTCTCAAAAAGCCCCTGCTTTTCACATTGCTTTCGAACATTACGGCATACTTCTTCTGCCTCTTGGCATAATGAAATGCTTTCTTTGCGATTGGTCAGTTTACTCGCGGCCAACGCTTCTTGTTCTTGTTTTAGGTGTTTACCCCAATCAATGTTCTCTAAACGAGCACGGGCGAGCTCGGCACCAAGGAGATTGCTATTTTCTAATTTTGCACAATGCAAATTTGCATTCACTAGCTTAGCCTTCATTAAAGAAGTGCCACGTAAATCTAAGCCGAAAAAGTGTGCATCTGTCAGATCGGCTCGATAGAAGTCAGCATTACGACATAAATGTCCTTGCTTACTCCCTCGATTAACCAGATTAAGATCCACCAAGTTTGTTTTAGCCAACTGAAATCCGTCTAAAGGTTTACCCGCTGCGGCCCATTGCTCAACCTGTTTTTTTACGTCATCTTTGCTTTTATCTATGGCCGGATCATGCCAGTAACATAATCCAGATTCACCACCAGGTTGATCGCAGCACCAGCCATCGGGGTTTCGATAGCTGCATCGACCATGTTCTGATTTCATATGCGCTGCCCTCAATCAATTTTAAGTGTAGAAGGTGCATATGAGGCTGCCAGCTAAAATTACACCTAAGGAATTTAAAGAGAAGTCATTGCACTGGCTTGTTGATGCAGCCATTGTTTAAACAAACGGATGCTGTCATTTTCTCGGTGAGTAAGAATGAAATAACCAGCATTGGCTGAAATGGGTTCAAATGGGCTCACCAATTGCCCAGTATCCAATTCAGAACCAATCAGAGCCAGCCGAGCTAACGCCACTCCTACCCCAGCTTCTGCCGCGGACATTGCCATATCAGTGCGGTTAAAAAAATGCCCACGACGACACGCGATGTTCATTCCTTGGGCTTGCAGCCAGTAACGCCATTCCTGATCTTTGTCCGCTCCTCGCCACGGCATGGCATCGTGCAGCAATGTTGCATTGTTTAAGTCTGAAATTTCCGGATGCCTGCGTTGATAACCTTCACTCATTACAGGCAATAAATACTCTTCCATTAACAGTTCTGCATGCTTGTTACGATATGGAAACGAGCCATAATCAATGGCGATATCAAAATCATGACTCTCGCTATCCACTAAAGCACCTTCTGCAAAAGTATGGATCTGGATATCTGGATGAAGGCGTTGAAACTGCTCGAGCCGAGGTACTAGCCATTTGAATGCAAAAGAAGGTGTAAGTTTAAGCCGAACTTGTTTGTGCTCTTGGGGCTGCGTCACTTGGTGGACATGTTGTTCTATCGCTTGCAGGTGTGGCTCGATATTTTCAACCAAGTCACGCCCTCGTTCAGATAAACGAATTCCACGCGAATGCCTTTCAAAAACACTAAAACCCAACGACTGCTCAATCAATAACAATTGCTGGCTGACTGCTCCTGTTGTCAGGTGCATCGATTGTGCAGCCTTTGACAAACTCTCATGCTTTGCCACTTTGCAGATCAAGTTAAGCCCAGAAATCAATGCTGTTTTCATATCACCATAGGTTTTAGAAATTCTATACACTGCTAACAGATTTTATCGATTGTTAAGCAAATGTAAATCTTGCACTCTGCATCCATTATTTATTTGTGGAGTGGTCACTATGAAAGTGGTGGTTCTTGGAAGTGGTGTTATCGGCCTGACATCGGCATGGTATCTCACTCAAGCAGGATATGAGGTAACGGTCATCGATCGCCAACCTCGCAGTGGCGAAGAAACCAGCTTTGCCAACGCTGGACAAATTTCATATGGATATTCATCTCCTTGGGCAGCCCCCGGAATTCCAATCAAAGCGATCCGGTGGTTATTGGAAGAGCATGCCCCCTTAAAGATCAAACCAAGCTTAAATCCCCAAATGTTGCATTGGGCCATGCAAATGCTTTCAAATTGTACTCTCGATAAGTATCGCCAAAACAAATCACGCATGCTTGAGATCGCCAACTTAAGCCGTTATTGCCTCACTGAGCTAAAGCAAAAATATGACCTCCAATTTGAGGGAAGAGAAAAAGGGACATTGCAACTCTTTCGTACCGAAGCGCAACTGGCAGCAATTGAGAAAGACATTAGCCTACTTCAAGAAAGCCACACCCGCAGTAAATTACTAGATGTTAACCGTTGCCTTGAGCAAGAGCCGGGGCTCGCCCCCGTCAAAGATAAGTTAGTAGGCGGGTTATACCTTCCTGATGATGAAACAGGTGACTGCTACCTATTTTGTCAACAGATAACACAATTGGCTCAGGCCGCAGGCGTCGAGTTCCTATTTGATACCCAAATCGAGCAGTTGAAAACCAAGAATGGCAAAATCAGTGAAGTCATCACCAATAAGGGAAGCGTCACTGCTGATGCGTATGTCGTTGCCATGGGCAGTTACTCCACTCAATTACTCAAATCCGTTGGCATTAATATCCCGGTCTATCCCGTCAAAGGTTATTCACTGACTTTGCCTATCACCAATGAACAATACGCACCTCAATCCACCATCATGGATGAAACGTACAAGGTCGCTTTAACCCGTTTTGAACAAAGATTACGAGTGGCAGGAACGGCTGAATTAGCGGGATTTGACCCTAGCTTACCCGATAAACGGCTTGCAACCATTAACCATGTCGTGCGTGATTTGTTTCCCGATGGAGTCGATTTTACCCGAGCTGAATACTGGACTGGCTTTCGACCAATGACACCGGACGGTCCTCCTATTATTGGCCGTACGACGATAAGTAACTTATATACCAATACCGGACATGGCACCTTGGGTTGGACGATGGCTTGTGGCTCTGGTTATGTTCTTGCAGAAGTGATCTCGGAGCTGTCATACCCCAAAAAACGTTATGTCGATTTAAATATCTCTCGCTACTACGATTAACTTTATATTGTGCTGAGTTAACACAAAAACCCAGCACAACATTCAAAACCAAAGACTAAAACACTCCATATAAACATCCAAAACACACTTAACAGTCATAATAAAAATCAATAAAACAAAGCACAAAACCAATAATTACATCACTTATTAACAAAAATGTAGCATTTTGAGTCACCACTCACACTAAAACACAAAAAAGAACAAAACCATTAACAAACACCTTACAAAAAGAATTACCATCTTGGTCACAAAACAACCACAACATACGAAACAGGGAAACTCTTATGCAGTCTTTAGTTGATTTTCTGAATGGAATTATCTGGAGCCCAGCACTGATCTATTTGTGTTTGGGTGCTGGTTTGTTCTATTCGATCATGACGCGCTTCGTTCAAGTTCGTCATTTCTTTGAAATGTGGCGCCTACTGCTCTCAGGTAAAAGTTCGAAGAAAGGTATCTCCTCCTTCCAAGCACTTGCGGTATCACTCTCAGGCCGAGTCGGCACGGGTAACATTGCAGGCGTTGCCGCAGCAATCGGCTTTGGTGGTCCCGGCGCGGTCTTCTGGATGTGGATGGTCGCTTTCTTCGGTGCAGCAACCGCTTATGCAGAGTCAACCTTGGCACAAATATACAAAGAAGAAGATAACGGCGAGTTTCGTGGTGGTCCGGCATACTACATTGAAAAAGCCATGGGGCAGAAATGGTACGCTTGGATTTTCGCAATCGCGACTATTTTCGCTTGTGGTGTTTTACTTCCTGGCGTTCAATCAAACAGTATTGGTAACGCAGTAGAAGCCGCTTTCGGCTCAGGTGACATGATTGAAACCGCCATGGGTACCTTTAGCTTTGCAAAAATCCTTACCGGTACCGTAATTTCAATCATCCTCGCTTTCATTATCTTCGGTGGTGTAAAACGTATTGCCAACTTCACACAGATTGTTGTTCCGTTTATGGCACTCGCTTATATCATCACGGCATTCGTGATCATTCTACTCAATATTGGCGAAGTCCCACGCATCATTGGCATGATTCTAGGCGATGCCTTCACTCCGATGGCCGGCGTTGGTGCTGCAATTGGTTGGGGGGTAAAACGTGGTGTGTACTCTAATGAAGCAGGCCAAGGGACGGGCCCACACGCAGCGGCTGCAGCCAGTGTTGATCACCCTGCCCAACAAGGCCTCGTGCAATCTTTCTCAATCTACATCGATACCTTGTTAGTATGTTCTGCAACAGCCTTCATGATTTTAATTACTGGTGCCTACAACGTACATGGCGCTGAAGGTTTCCTTATTCAAAACCTTTCCGCTGATATTGGTGCAAATGGTCCTGTATTTACACAAATGGCCATAGAGAGCGCATTACCAGGTATTGGTAAACCATTCATTGCGGTTGCACTGTTTTTCTTCGCTTTCACAACGATCTTAGCTTACTACTATATCGCAGAAACCAACATTGCTTACATTCGCCGTACCTTTAAGGTAAATGGGCTTATGTTCGTGCTAAAACTGGTGCTCATCTCCGTTGTGTTCTACGGTACAGTTAAAACAGCGAACCTAGCTTGGGCAATGGGTGATGTCGGTGTAGGCCTCATGGCGTGGCTCAACATCGTCGGTATCCTGATTATTTTCTTTATGTCTAAACCTGCATTAAAGGCATTAAAAGACTACGAAGAACAGCAAAAGCAAGGCGTGACTGAATTTACCTTCAACCCAGTGAAGCTTGGTATCAAAGGGGCTGATTATTGGGAAGATAAGTACCGTCGTAAGACGGGTCAGTCTCCAGAAGCGGAGCAATCAAAACAAGCGGTGGAACAGCCATCGACTTAACTGAGAATTAAAAAGCAGTGGTAAGAAAAAAGGGTTAGCAAAGCTAACCCTTTTCTTTTCCTCAACCTGTTCCCGTTGAGTAAAGCTGATAGAAATTACGCTGCGATTTCTTGCGCTGCAATTTCTGGCTTTTTCTTTTCGCCAATTGGCAAAATAGTACGGCCGTATTCGTTATTAAGTACTTGTGCCATAGCGAAGTAAATAGCACTTGCACCGCAGAAGATACCTTCAAAACCAGCAAGAGTGCCGATAAGTTCGCTGCCAGTAAAATCACGCGCCGCTAGCAGGCCAAATAGAATCGTAAGTGAGCCAAATACAACTTGCTTAGCAAATGGGTAGCATAGAGAGCCAATAAACATAAAACCAGTGAAAATACCCCATAGTGCTAGGTACCAACCCATGAAATGTGCAGGGCTAGCAGGTAGACCCATGTATGGCATTACGATCAAACCAACCAATGTTAGCCAGAATAGACCATAAGAAGTAAACGCTGTTGTACCAAACGTATCGCCACGCTTAAAGCACATGATACCAACGATAACTTGGCTCAGACCGCCGTAAAAAATACCCATTGCAAGGATCATTGAATCCATCGGGAAGAAACCTGCATTGTGGATATTCAGCAGAATAGTAGTCATACCAAAACCCATAAGACCTAGAGGTGCTGGGTTAGCCAGTTTCGTTGACATTGACGCGTACCTTTAAAAAAAGTTGATAAAATTTACGCGCGAATTTTAATGAAGCAAAAAATAAACACAAAAGCGTTTTTCACAAACTAAGTTTCCATTTATAGCCAAATGAAATCTATTGCATTTAAATAAGTTCAATATTTCATCAGGTTATGAATGCTAAATAAAAAAGCTTCGGCATAAACCGAAGCTTTTAAATCTAGATCACAATGACCGAAGGAGTCTTACTGGCAGCTGATCTCATCCCAGAACCAGTTTGATTGAGTTGGTGTTTCCCATACTCCCGGACCATTCTTCGCGATAAAGCATTTACCGTTGTACGTCACTTTATCTCCGTCAGCGACCTGAGTAACCCCTGGTTCCCATTGAATGAAAGTATTTGGATCTGGAGTTGGTGTTGGCTCAGGGTCTGGCGTTGGTGTTGGTTCAGGATCCGGAGTTGGCTCTGGATCTGGCGTTGGTGTTGGCTCTGGAGTCGGCTCCGGAGCAGTTGGTGCACCAGAAACAAGTTCCCATGGCCCACCATTTGCTGGGTCATCACCTTGAGTCCACCATTTCGCCTGATAAGTTGCGCCATTGTGCGTCACTTGGTCACCACCAACGTATACTTTGTTCACATCCCATGCATTACCACCTGGGTCAGTGCCAGGATCAACCGGATCAAGCTGGTCCACCACTCGTACTTCTGGCCAGCTCGAATGAGAGCCATAGTAGTTAGTCACACACTTCTCGTAGTCACCCGGTACCAGTGCAGAATACGCGGTTTGGAAACCTACAAGTTCACATTCAAACGAGTAACCACCCGGACGGTCTGCATAGTATTTCCAGTTTCCATCCCAGTTGGTATACAGCACATCAGTCGCACCATTTAGGTTCAAACTGCCATAAGGCGTTTGCTGCCAACACGTGTTTTTCTCATCAGCTTTTAATGGAATTTGATAATGGTTAGATAAGCCTTCCCAGTAACGGATACGGTTAACTGGCTGGCCTTTGTCTTTATTTTGTTCACCACACTCAATACCACCGTTAATGATATTGATGGTCGTACCAAAGCCATAACCAATCCCAGCATCAGTCTCACGTTGTGATGGAGACCAAGTACGGTCGATGACATGCAACATGGCTGGTTTTGGCGCTTGAGGCGTTAAGAAGAACCAGATCGCAGAAGCTAAGTTCAGCCATGAATCAGCAACCAAACCTGGGTTATTTAGCAATACGCTTGCATCGCCATCAAACATCACCTCAGAAAACGCGCCGTAGTTAAAGTGGTAAGAAAGCTGTTTAGCACCACGGCCGAAATAACCTTGTCCAGCAGCACAAGGCCATTTTTTATTTTGCCAATCGTTTTGACCACACCCAGTCGTATAACCAGTTTGACCTTCACTCCACCCCATTTCACGGACATGAACAAGCGCTTGCTGCCACTCTTCAAGACGTTGTGGATTGTCAGACACATTGTCCACGGAAATATGACCGCCTGTCTCTTGCGCAAAATGCGCAAATGCAGTCACAATGGATGTCTTACAGATCTCATCAGAGTTGCGGCCATCGGTGTATTCACCACAAAATGCTGGAAACTTACCAATAGCACGTAAGAAACGTGTATAGGTGTATTCAGGAGCTGCCATCTGAGTTAGAAAATCCCACTCTGTACGAGGGAAAACTCGCTCAGCACGTTTAACGTTATCTGGGTTTGTAGCCAAACCTGGTGCAATTGCTTCTACCACCGTATTTGGCTGCGTTTCCAAAGCTTTCGCCCAAATGGCATACATAGGATCAGACGTTTGCGCCTGCTCCGCTGCGAGTAGATCAGCTCGAGAAACCACATAACCCGTTGGGTTTTGTGGATCCGGCTGAATGTTCATGGTAGCTGCAAAGCTGGCAGCAGATAAGGTACAACCTACCGCTAGGGCTAAATGTTTCACTTGTAACATCAGTCTGTCCTTTCATTTCCGTAAATTGAGTTCCTCCAAAGAGTAGAATCTTGCATTCTGTGATTGCACCGATTTACCTGATAACACACTAAATTTGCGAGTTAATTCGATTTGATCTACTGAAACAAATGAATACAAGCATTACAAATGGATAGCAAACAACAGTTTTAACCAAATTTGTGAACATAAAAAAGCCCCGGCACAAAGGCCGGGGCTGATAGTTAACTCAATATCGAATTATTCCCATTCGATTGTCGCTGGTGGCTTACCGGAGATATCGTAAACCACGCGAGAAATACCATCTACTTCATTGATGATACGGTTAGAAACCTTACCTAAGAAGTCGTATGGCAGGTGCGCCCAATGTGCAGTCATGAAGTCGATAGTCTCTACGGCACGTAGTGATACAACCCAATCGTACTTACGACCATCGCCCATTACACCCACAGAACGTACTGGTAGGAATACCGTAAACGCTTGAGATACTTTGTTGTATAGGTCAGCAGCGTGTAGCTCTTCAATGAAGATAGCATCTGCGCGACGTAGTAGATCACAGTATTCTTTCTTGATTTCGCCAAGAACGCGAACACCTAGACCAGGCCCTGGGAATGGGTGGCGGTAAAGCATATTGTAAGGTAAGCCTAACTCTAGACCAATCTTACGTACTTCATCTTTGAACAGTTCACGTAACGGCTCAACAAGGCCCATTTCCATATCATCTGGCAGACCGCCCACGTTGTGGTGTGATTTGATCACGTGCGCTTTACCCGTCTTAGATGCTGCTGATTCGATAACATCTGGGTAGATAGTACCTTGAGCTAGCCATTTCGCGTTTTTCAGCTTCTTAGACTCTTCATCAAATACGTCTACGAATACGTGACCGATTGTCTTACGCTTCTCTTCTGGATCTGCTTTGCCTTCAAGCGCTTTTAAGAAACGGTCTTCAGCGTCAACTTTGATGATATTCAGACCAAACTGGTCACCAAACATATCCATTACTTGCTGACCTTCGTTTAGACGAAGTAGACCGTTGTCAACAAATACACATGTTAGCTTGTCACCGATTGCGCGGTGAACCAGCATAGCGACTACCGACGAGTCCACACCACCCGATAGGCCTAGGATCACTTCGTCATCTCCCACTTGCTCTTTAATACGAGCAACGGCGTCTTCGATGATCGATTCAGACGTCCATAGACGCTCACAGCCACATACGCCAAGAACGAAGTTCTCTAGCATTTGTAGGCCACCTTTAGTGTGTGTTACTTCTGGGTGGAACTGAACGCCGTAGTATTTCTTCTCTTCGTTTGCCATCGCAGCGTAAGGACAAGTGTCCGTTTCGCCAACTTTGACGAAGTCTGCTGGAATTTCGACTACTTTGTCACCGTGGCTCATCCATACATCTTGAATTTCTTCAAGATCTTTAAAAATAGAAGATTCACCAGATACTTTAACTTGTGCATAGCCGAATTCACGTTCAGTAGAACCCGCTACTTTACCACCTAGCTGCTCAGCCATGGTCTGCATGCCGTAACATACACCTAGTACCGGTACACCTGAATCAAATACGTATTGAGGCGCACGTGGAGAATTCTCTTCTGTTACGCTTTCTGGACCACCAGATAAGATAATGCCATCTGGATTGAATTCACGAATATCCGCTTCTTCAACATCCCAGCTCCATAGCTCACAGTAAACACCAATTTCACGTACACGGCGCGCTACAAGCTGAGTGTACTGAGAGCCGAAGTCTAAGATCAGAATACGTTGGTCATGAATATTTTTTGTCATTGGGTCAATCTCGGAATTAATTTAGTGGATGGGAGACAGTTGTCTCCCATAATCTTCAAAATAATTGTGGTTAGCTATTAACCCAATCGGTAGTTTGGTGCTTCTTTTGTGATTTGCACGTCGTGAACGTGAGACTCTTTCATACCCGCGCCAGAGATACGAACGAATTCAGCTTTCGTACGCATATCTTCAATCGTTGCGCTACCTGTTAGGCCCATGCTTGAACGTAGACCACCCATTTGTTGGTGAACGATCTCTTTTAGGCGACCTTTGTATGCGATACGACCTTCGATGCCTTCCGGTACTAGCTTGTCTGCTGCGTTGTCAGACTGGAAGTAACGGTCAGAAGAACCTTGAGACATAGCGCCAAGTGAACCCATACCACGGTAAGCTTTGTATGAACGGCCGTTATATAGGATAACTTCGCCAGGTGCTTCTTCAGTACCCGCGAACATTGAACCAACCATGACACATGATGCGCCTGCGACGATAGCTTTACAGATATCACCTGAGAAACGGATACCGCCATCAGCGATAACTGGAATACCGTGCTGGTTTGCTACTTCTGCAGCATCAGCAATCGCAGTAACTTGAGGAACACCTACACCCGTTACGATACGCGTGGTACAGATGGAACCAGGGCCGATACCCACTTTCACGGCACTTACGCCAGCATCGATAAGCGCTTTAGCACCGGCACCTGTCGCTACGTTACCACCGATGATGTCGAGATCTGGGTATGCAGCGCGAGTTTCACGGATACGGTTTAGAACACCTTCCGAGTGACCGTGTGAAGAGTCGATAAGTAGCACGTCAACGCCCGCTTCAACTAGAGCAGCAACACGCTCTTCGTTACCTGCGCCAGCGCCAACTGCAGCACCTACGCGTAGACGGCCTTGTGCATCTTTACATGCGTTAGGCTTACGCTCTGCTTTGTGGAAATCTTTCGCGGTGATCATACCGGTTAGTTGGAACTCATCGTTCACTACCAGTACTTTCTCCACGCGCGCTTTGTGCATTTTCTCTTGAACTTCTTCACGAGTTGCCCCTTCTTTGACTGCTGCTAGGCGCTCTTTAGGCGTCATCACAACATCAACTTTCTTAGAAAGATCCGTTACAAAGCGAACGTCACGGCCAGTGATGATACCAACAAGTTCGTTTGTATCTGTTACCACTGGGAAACCTGCAAAACCATGCTTTTCTGTTAGGGCAACAACATCAGCGATTGTTGCATCAGGGCTTACAGTTACGGGGTGAGAAACTACACCTGCTTCGTAAATCTTCACCTGGTGAACCATCTGAGCTTGCTGCTCAATAGACATGTTTTTGTGGATAAAGCCAATGCCACCCTCTTGCGCTAGCGCAATCGCTAGACGAGCTTCAGTTACGGTGTCCATAGACGCCGAGATCATTGGGATGTTTAGGGTGATGTTCTTAGTCAACTGAGTGCGAAGATCAGCTGTGTTTGGGAGAACGGTGGAGTGAGCTGGCACGAGTAGTACGTCATCGAATGTCAGCGCTTCTTTGGCAATTCTTAGCATTTGCAATATCTCACAATTAGAGGAGTAAAAAGAACAATCCAATCTCATCGTTTCGCATAATGAGGGCAACCAGTTTTGTGTAACTAGTCACATTTGGATTAGATATTGCGGACGGATTATACGGTTAACGTAATCGCTTGACCACAAATTTTTTAATTTTTTTCTTGCATTTACCCCCTTGATATGTATTATATTGCCGCTAATTTCCATACTCACGTCCACGAGATTAGTAGTGTCATCTCTGACCAATCAAAACATTTTCACTGTTTCCCGTTTGAATGCAGAAGTTCGTTTACTCCTTGAAAACGAAATGGGGATCGTGTGGTTGGTCGGTGAGCTGTCAAACTTTTCCGCCCCCGTATCCGGCCATTGGTATTTCACCCTCAAAGATTCACGTGCTCAAGTGAAGTGTGCAATGTTTAAGGGAAACAATCGTCGTGTCACCTTTAAACCCGTTAATGGCAATCAAGTCTTAGTCAAAGCTCGACTTTCCCTATATGAACCTCGTGGTGACTATCAACTGATCGTTGAAAGCATGCAACCCGAAGGTGATGGTAGGCTGCAACAACAGTTTGATGAGCTCAAGATGAAACTGGCGGGCGAAGGTTTATTTGCTCAGACTAATAAACGCCCTCTCCCTGAACACCCGCAACGTGTCGGTGTTATTACTTCGAAAACGGGCGCAGCTCTGCATGATATTCTTGATGTACTAAAGCGCCGAGATCCTTCGTTACCTGTAGTTATTTACCCGACAATGGTTCAGGGAGAAGAAGCTGCAATTCAAATTGCTCAAGCAATTGGTCGTGCAAATAGTCGAAATGAGTGTGATGTACTCATCGTCGGCCGTGGTGGTGGTTCACTCGAAGATCTGTGGTGTTTCAACAATGAAATTGTAGCGCGCACCATCGCAGCAAGTCAGATCCCTATCATCAGTGCCGTAGGTCATGAAGTCGATGTGACGATTGCAGACTTTGTCGCCGACATGCGGGCGCCAACCCCTTCAGCGGCGGCTGAACTGGTGAGCCGTGACAACAACCATAAAGATCAAGCACTCCTAACGCGGCAACATAAATTAGCTAGCGCAATGCGCTACTACTTAGCGCAGCAAAAGCAGCAATCGGCTCAACTGATGCACCGATTGGAGCGTCAGCATCCAAGCTATCAACTGCAACGTCAAACACAACAGTTAGATGAGTTAGACATGCGCTTGCAACGCGCAATGCAACGATTCATCACGACGCGCCAGCAAGCCGTTGAGCGTAAGCATCATCGCCTACAATTGAATTCACCAGTAAAACGTTTAGCAGAGCAAAAATCGAAGCTTGATCGCGTTGAGCAAAAGCTAATGGATGCAATGGATCGTAAGTTACTGACCATGCGCCATCAACTGGCAATCGCGGCAGAAAAATTAGATACGGTGAGCCCACTTGCTACATTAAAACGTGGTTATTCAATCACACAAACAGAGCAAGGTCAGGTGGTGACTCAAGCGAAAGATGTAAAAACGGGCGACACGTTAGTCACCCGCTTATCTGATGGTGAGCTTCGCTCTACGGTTAACTGACTTTTTGAAACTCAAATCGAACCCGTGACTTTGATTTGAGTTCATTACAACTATTGCAGAAGTAATTTGCCGCACCACAAGCTTGCAGCTTTTCAAGCTCAGCCTCACAATCAGGACAAAATCCTGCTTTTTTATAGTCAACATGACATTCTTTGCAATGATAGTGACCTTGCCAATCGAGCTCCTGATGACATTCTGGGCATAAATTATCAGACATTTCGATCTCTCATTAAGCTTATTCCTCTGACAGATGCGCATAGTAACAATTGCATTCATTTTGGTATTGATCTCTGTCACATGGAGTTAAGCCATTGTTGGCACTGAGCGGCAGCATCGTTTATGTTTTCTTTTACACGGATGATCATTTCAAGATCATCGGCAAAATCCATTTTGATCAGCGATCTGCCCCAAAAAGAACATTTATATAACCACACACCGAAAGCATAAGTTACATGTGCTGTTTTTGAATTTTAAACAATACAATAAACCAAATATAGATATAAAAATCAGATTATCAGAATTACATAAAATGATCGTAATTCAACTATGATGGTTTTACATCGGTTTGCATTTCAATATTCTGAGCATCAAGCTCAGTCAGGCTCACTTTGATTTCAGCAAAATCAGCTAAGCCAGAAACATGTGTACCACCGCATGGGATTACAGCAAGCTCCCCTTCTCCTAAGTCACATTGCCAGTACCTTGAATCAGTTAAGGTTTCACCATGACATAATATCTCAACTTGTGGCTGAGCAGCCAGCCACTCTGTCAATTGATCGTTGACCTTATCAACAATAAGCTGCAGATCAGTTAGCATATCGACACTATTTAGGCCGCGTTTTCGCAATGTTTTACCTAGCCGATAAGTATCCACGCAACAATCTTCAGTGACAAAGCTCGTCACTTGCGCATAGCTGTTAAAGTCATAGTTACCGTGAGCGTCTTTTCTGTCTGCATCTTTACGCCAATAGCCATCACGAGTGAGTACTTTATTTAACGCCAAGAAGGCTAAATGACCAGCACTATGGCCTCGGCTTAATGCCTCTTGGTAAGTTCTATCGACACTTAAGCACACACGCTCACCTTCGATGACAGCAGATGCATCAGCATTAATGCAATGCACGACAACAAAGGACCAACCGGGTTCATCTCGTTTTACGGGAATGGCTTCGCCTACGTACAACGTCTCAGTCTCTCGCTCTATAGCGCCTACCAGACAGTTGAAGACCGAGAAGCGCTGACTGCCAATGCGCAAGCAACCTTTGTCAGCAGGGTGATCTGGCCAAATATGGCTTACAGGATGAAATGGGGTCTCTTCTGTAATCACGTAAATGCCATCATCATAGGATTCGACGAACAGGATCTGACTCTCCAACTGCCAAATACCATGACAAAACTTCGTGATGGTTGCACTCACTGCCACTTTTCTTTTCCTTCAAGTACAAAAAAGCGCCAGTAGAATACATGGCGCTTTACTAAATTTTTCTATGAGATGCTATTTCTTACGGTTTTTCATCATACTCATTAGGCGTTTACGTTTACGCTCTTGAGATAATGTCATCTTACCGCCTTTACCTTCAAATGGGTTATCGCTGCTCTGGAAGTTAATGCGGATTGGTGTCCCCATGATTTCCAGTGACTTACGATAATAGTTCATCAGGTAACGTTTGTATGAATCTGGCAGCTCATTAACTAGGTTCCCGTGAACTACAACGATTGGTGGGTTATAGCCACCTGCGTGTGCATATTTAAGTTTCACACGGCGACCACGAACCATTGGTGGTTGGTGATCTTCTGTTGCCATCTTCATGATACGTGTTAATACCGAAGTACCCACACGTGTCGTTGCTGATTTGTAAGCCTCTTGAACCGATTCAAATAGATGGCCAACACCTGTACCATGAAGCGCAGAGATAAAGTGAATACGAGCAAAGTCGACAAATCCAAGACGACGATCCAGCTCTTTCTTCACATGCTCTTTCACATCCATGTCCAAACCATCCCATTTATTGACAGCAAGAACAATTGAACGGCCTGCATTCAAAGCAAAGCCTAGTAAGCTTAAATCTTGATCTGAGATGTTTTCACGTGCATCAATAACCAACAACACAACGTTGGCATCTTCTACCGCTTTCAACGTTTTAACAACGGAGAATTTCTCAACCGTTTCATTGATACGCTTACGACGACGAACACCGGCAGTGTCAATAAGCACGTATTCACGACCATCACGCTCCATTGGGATGTAAATTGAGTCTCGAGTCGTGCCCGGCATGTCATACACAACCACACGCTCTTCACCCAAAATACGGTTCGTCAGCGTTGACTTACCCACGTTTGGACGACCGATAATCGCTAACTTAATTGGCTGCTCTTGAAGACGCTTAAACTCTTCTTCAGCTTCTTCTTCTGTGTAGTCGACTTTCTCTTCTTCTTCGTCTTCAAAACCAGTTAGATCTTCAATCTCACCTTGAACTGATTCAAGCATTTGCTCTGCAAATGGATTTAAAGCACGATCGATCAGAGCACCAACCCCACGACCGTGAGCCGCTGCAATTTGGTACATGTTCTCTACACCAAGCTGCCAAAACTCAGCCGATGCAGCATCCGCATCAATACCATCAACTTTGTTGACAACCAGCATTGACGGTTTTTCAATTTTACGTAGGTGATTGGAAATCGCGATATCAGCTGGAGTTAGACCAGCACGACCATCAACCATAAACAAAACAACATCAGCTTCATCAATTGCTGCTAATGACTGTTCTGCCATTTTAGTTTCAACACCCTCTTCACTGCCATCAATACCACCAGTATCAATAACAATGAATTCATGTTCACCCAATTTTGCCTGACCATATTTACGGTCACGCGTTAGGCCAGGAAAATCCGCAACCAATGCGTCACGCGTGCGAGTCAATCGGTTAAATAACGTAGACTTACCTACGTTCGGACGCCCAACCAGGGCAACAACAGGTACCATAATAACCTCTACAATATTCTTTCTATGTAGTTATAGGTAATGACTTGTTATCAGTCGTTAACCAGTGTTTACCTATAACTACAAACCTACATTGGGATACTCTTTATGATAGAACGAGCGATTAAAACCGTATCAAAAAGCAGTGGCTAGTCGAAACTATGTCTAGCACAACACCCAAGTGAATTATTTGTTCTTAAATTTTCAGAGTATACGCAACAAAACGGCTCCTAACTGTTAACCAGCCAGGAGCCGAATGTGAATTGTATCACGAAATTATTCGTTGATCGTCAGTTTCTTTACATCGCCATCACGAGTAACAATGACATAGCCTTCGTCTAACGCAATTGGTGCAACAGCTAAACCACTGTCACTCACATATTGCTGAGCAACAAACTCGCCCGAACTACGATCTATCCAGTGCAAGTAACCTTGACTGTCACCTACAACAACGTAGCCATCGATGATTGCTGGTGCAGTTAATAAACGGTGTTGAAGTAAATCATTACTCCATAACTCCGTTCCACTACGAGCATCAACTGCCACAATGTGATCTTTGTCCGTCACAAGAAATAGTCGGCTACCATCGCTGTTCATGTCTGTCGCAGAAGAGTAAGTACGCTTCCAAGCAGGCTTACCTGAACGCAAATCAATCGCTGTCAACTGCCCATTAATGCCGACAATGTAGAGTGAGCTGCCTAGAATTACTGGCGATGCATCCACATCAACCAATCGATCAATTTCAGTGGCACCTTGTGGTGTACCGATTGGTTGTTGCCAGATCAACTGACCACGCTCAACAATTGCGGCCGCTAGACGACCATTTGCCGTACCCCAGAATACACCGCCACCAACGGCTGCAGGTGTACTATCACCACGCAATGTGAGGTTTGGCACTTCAGTGCTAATGGTCCACTTTTGCTCTCCAGTATCTTGCGCAAGAGCAATCAACATACCTCGGCTGGTGTGTACAATAACTAGGTTATTGTCAGTCGTAGGGTTTGCGAGAACCTCACCATCAACATCGACGCGCCACTTAACTTCACCGGTTTCTTCATCCAGTGCGATTACTTGACCATTTTCACTGCCGATAAATATCTGGCTGTAGGCTGCAGTAATGCCACCAGATAAACGAGCGATGGTGTCTTGCTCTAAATCGGTCTCCCATAAAGTTTGACCATTCTCAGGATCCAATGCTTTTACTAAACCATCTCGCGCAGCAACAAAGACTTTACCGTATGCATAAGCTGGCGATAGGTTCGAAAAGTAATGACCAACACCATCACCGATTGAAGTGCTCCAATTTGAGCTCGGTGTGAATTCACTGTCCACCTGTGGCAATGGCGCCATAATGATGGTGTCTTCTTCACTTGCACAACCCGCTAGAGTACCAAGGATCACTGCAGTAGCTAGTGCTTTACTAAGAAGCTTCTTCATTCAAACGCCCTTACTTGGCCAGATCATCCAACTTCATTTGCAATGTCTGACTTGCATCTTCTGCTTGCTGAGCTTCTGTGTAAGCCGCATATGCGCCAGAACTGTCGCCTTTACGTAGCAAAATATCACCACGTAATTCAGCGATGCGCCCAGCCCAACCTGAATCATTGATATTTGCTAACTCAGAAATTGCTGCATCAAAATTGCCTTGTTCCGCCGTAACACGAGCTAAACGGTAAGTTGCAACGGTAGATAAAGCTGCGTCTTTCGTTGCACCTTTCGCCCACTCTAGCTGCGCTAGCGCTTCATCAAGGTTACCTGCTTCAATTTGAACTTTAGCAAGTTGCAATGCAGCCAATACTGCGTACTCAGTCTCTTTATTGCCATCAATAAAGCTCTGAACCGCACCTTCAGCTTCCGCGCCTTGCGCTTGAAGTGAAGTGATGACTTTCGTGTATGACTCAGAAGCAGCTTCTTGAGCCGCAGTCACTGAATCTTGGTAATAACGCCAACCAAACAGACCACCTAAACCGATCACGGCACCAAAAATGACAGCTTTGCCATTCTCTTTCCACCAATCTTTGATCGCTTCAACTTGTTGTTCTTCAGTATCGTAGAGTTCCACTTCCTGTCCTCTTAAATTCACAAAAAGTGGCGATCGAAATCGCCACTTCAAAATCAGATATATTTAGATAAGTTGCGCTAATTGAGCAACGATATCAGCTTGGCTGTAAGTTTCTTGAGTACCACCCACAAGATCTTTAAGAACAACGCTGTTATCTGCAACTTCATTCTCACCAAGTACTAGTGCGACAACTGCACCGACTTTGTCCGCACGTTTAAACTGCTTCTTAAAGTTACCACCACCAAAGTGGTTCATTACACGAACACCAGGGATAGCTTCACGAAGCTGTTCAGCAAGCTTCATACCCGCCATCATGGTGCCTTCGCCTGCTGTTACTACGTAAACATCAACACTACGACGAACGTCTGTCAGCTCTAGTGTTTCTAGCATCAGAACAAGACGCTCTAGGCCCATTGCAAAGCCAACTGCTGGTGTTGATTTACCACCCAATTGCTCTACAAGACCATCGTAACGACCACCGCCACATACTGTGCCTTGAGCACCTAGGCTCTCAGTGATCCACTCAAATACCGTGCGGTTGTAGTAATCCAGACCACGAACTAGACGCTCGTTAACTGTGTATTCGATACCTGCAGCGTCTAAAAGTTCACATAGACCTGCGAAGTGTGCTTTAGACTCTTCACCTAAGTACTCAGAAAGACGAGGTGCATCACCCAAAATCGCTTGAATGTCTGGGTTCTTAGTATCTAGAACACGCAGTGGGTTCGTGTGCATGCGACGCTTACAATCTTCGTCTAGCACATCGATATGTTGCTCAAGGAATGCAACCAGTGCAGTACGGTAGTCTGCGCGATCTTCTTGAGAACCGATAGAGTTAAGCTCAAGACGAACATGTTCATTGATACCCAGCTCACGCCATAGACGTGCTGTCATCATGATAAGCTCAGCATCTACATCTGGACCATTTAGACCAAACACCTCAACACCACACTGGTGGAATTGACGGTAACGACCTTTCTGCGGACGCTCATGGCGGAACATAGGCCCCATGTACCACAGACGCTGTTCGTCACGGTTGATCAGGCTGTTTTGAATACATGCACGTACACAGCCCGCCGTACCTTCAGGGCGAAGTGTTAGGCTGTCACCGTTACGATCATCAAAGGTGTACATTTCTTTTGAAACGACATCTGTCTCTTCACCAACAGCGCGGCTGAATAGGTTTGTTTCTTCAACGATTGGCATGCGCACTTCGTTGTAACCGTATGCGCTAACTACATTTTTCACTGTGTTTTCAAGTTTCTGCCACAGCGGAGATTGAGTTGGGAGGCAGTCGTTCATGCCTCGGATTGCTTGAATAGTTTTTGCCACAATATTTACCGAAATTTTTATTACTTAACGTAAAGCTCGTTGAGATTAATCTTGTACTTTGATATCGATACGATTTTCTTGATCTAGTACGGCTGCTTTAGCTCGAATTTTAGATTCAAGTTGAGCAACGAGATCATCGTTGTCAAATCGCTCTTTCTGACGTTTACCGTCTTCGTAGAAAGCACTCTTTTTGTTGCTGCCAGCTAGGCCAAGGTGGGAAACTTCTGCTTCACCGGGACCGTTTACAACACAGCCGATAATCGACACATCCATTGGTGTAATGATGTCTTCCAAGCGCTCTTCCAATGCATTGACCGTCCCAATCACATCAAACTCTTGACGAGAGCAGCTTGGACAAGCAATAAAGTTAATGCCGCGAGAACGAATTCGCAAAGACTTCAAAATATCAAAACCGACTTTGATCTCTTCCACTGGGTTTGCCGCCAAAGAGATACGAAGCGTGTCACCAATACCTTCGGCTAAGAGCATGCCTAAGCCAACGGACGATTTCACCGCACCAGCACGTGCACCACCAGCTTCAGTGATACCAAGGTGTAGTGGTTGATCAATTTTTTTCGCCAGTAAGCGGTATGAATCTACAGCAAGGAAAACATCCGAAGCTTTTACGCTGACTTTAAATTGGTCAAAGTTAAGGCGATCGAGAATATCAACATGGCGCATGGCTGATTCAACTAACGCTTCAGGCGTTGGCTCGCCATATTTCATCTGGATGTCTTTTTCCAAAGAGCCGCCGTTCACACCGATTCGGATTGGTATATTTTTATCGCGGGCGCAATCTACAACGGCACGAATACGATCTTCTTTACCAATATTGCCCGGGTTGATGCGTAAACAATCCACACCATACTCCGCAACTTTAAGTGCGATTCGGTAGTCAAAATGAATATCTGCAACAAGTGGAATGTTCACTTGTTGCTTAATTAATTTAAAAGCTTCAGCGGCTTCCATCGTAGGTACGGAAACTCGTACGATATCTGCACCAACATTTTCCAATGCTCTGATCTGTGCAACAGTCGCATCCACGTCTGTTGTTCTGGTGTTTGTCATTGACTGCACCGCAATTGGTGCGCCATCACCAATTGGAACATCACCCACGTAGATACGTGTCGATGGGCGACGTTTTATAGGAGATTCGTGTTGCATATTATTTATCTAGGTAAGGTGAATCTTGCTACTTTGCCTGAAGTATACCCAGAAAGGTCGACAGGTTCACTCGCAAATGTCATTGAAACGTTTTCGGGTGCACCTAAAATCACTTTATATGGTGTTTTGCCCGAAAGCTGTAAAATTTGACCAGGCTTTTTGATTCCCGTAGCCAAGGTTTTCCCAGATGCATCTTTGACCTGAATCCAGCAATCCGCTTTAAAAGACATCTGTAAGCTGTTGGCTACCACTTCTGCTGGTTGTGAGGTCGTTTGCTGTTGTTCTGATTCCTCAACTACCGCTTCTGTCACTGTCGTCTCGACTGAATCTGTAGCTGCCGGTTCTTGAACTTCGATAACACCTTCTACAGTAACATCTTCATTTTGCTC
Source organism: Vibrio sp. TRT 21S02 (assembly GCF_050113675.1). Classification (NCBI taxonomy): domain Bacteria; kingdom Pseudomonadati; phylum Pseudomonadota; class Gammaproteobacteria; order Vibrionales; family Vibrionaceae; genus Vibrio; species Vibrio sp. TRT 21S02. The sequence goes on along the minus strand of NZ_JBNJOI010000003.1, from coordinate 299,833 downwards.
ACTATTCTCCGGTAACGGTACTGGTAGAGAGTTAATGCTTTGTTCTGCCTCGATTAAAGCTTGATCATCATCTAACGTAAGAAAGTCTGTCGACTGAGGTTCTTCAGGTAAGGTTGTCGCTTCAGCCTCTGCAATAACAGGTTCATCAGAGATCTCTATGATGGAAGTTTGCTGATTTTGCCACCACCACAAAGAAGAAATGCCCAAAATAATAATAAAGATGCCCCATGTTAGGGTCATGATGCGGCTATCGTGTTTCTCGCGTTTTGCCTTCCCCGAAAAACTTTGCATTTTCTGCTCTTGAGGTTGCGCTTCTCCGCAATCGTCTAAAGCACATAATACGACAGATTCTTCAAGCCCAACGGCTTTGGCATAAGAACGGAGATAGCCGCGAGTAAAGGTCGCAACCTGATCTTTTTCAAACTGATTCGTTTCGATGTTTTGGATGATATTGAGACGTAAACGTAGGCGATCGGCGATTTGTTGTTGGCTTAAACCTAATTCTTCACGTTTGCGTTTTAAGATAGTTCCTGCTTCTAATTTTTTTTCATCAATGCTGGTTTCAATTTCGGCACTCATAATTATTCTGTTCTCGTTTTGATTCCTGCTTACCTGCACTTTTGCTTGTTATTCGTTGGTAGTGCGCATTAAACAGTCATAGCAATTAGGTTGAGGACATTTCCTCAAGTGAAAATAAGTGCAATTTAAGGAATTATTCACCTTATATGCAACGAAGCACTCCAATTGGAGTACCTTAACTCTTAATTCTAATAGATATCAGAGGTGAAACAACATAGAAAAGACGCATAATTTACAGACAGCTCAAGGTTTTTCCTAAATTTGACATCTCTTAGACGCTAAAGTTTTTCAAATTGCTACAAATTAAAAAAGCCAGAGCAATGCTCTGGCTTTTTTAATTTCAATTGGGATAAGTATTAAACCGCTTTTACATCGATACTTTCGCCACGTGCCGCTTTGATCATTTGCGTCCGTTTAGTTCGGTCAATCACATCACCAACTAACTGGCCACATGCGGCATCGATATCATCACCGCGCGTTTTACGAACCGTCACAGTATGCTCATATTGCATCAATGTTTTCTGGAAACGATCGATACGTGAATTACTTGGCTTCTTATAAGGTGAACCTGGGTACGGGTTAAATGGGATCAGGTTGATTTTACACGGCGTGTCTTTCATCAACTGAGCCAATTCACGCGCGTGGTCCATGTCATCGTTCACATGATCAAGCAATACATACTCCACCGTCACTTTACCGCGGTTCGCATTTGAAGACGCAAGGTAGCGACGAACCGACGCTAGGAAATCTTGGATGTCCCAACGATCGTTGATTGGCATGATTTCACTGCGCAGCTTATCGTTTGGCGCATGAAGAGAGATTGCTAATGCAACGTCGATTTTACCGGTCATCTGATCAAGACCAGAAACCACCCCTGAAGTCGAGACAGTTACACGACGCTTAGAAAGACCGAAACCAAGATCATCAAGCATGATTTCAAGCGCAGGGATCAAGTTCTTCATGTTAAGAAGTGGCTCACCCATCCCCATCATTACCACGTTAGTGATAGGACGACGACCGGTCTCTTTCTCTAAACCCACTTCGCGAGCTGCTCGCCAAACTTGGCCGATAATTTCAGACACTTTTAGGTTGCGGTTAAAACCTTGCTGCGCGGTTGAACAGAACTTACATTCCAACGCACACCCTACCTGAGAAGACACACACAATGTTGCGCGATCATCTTCCGGGATGTAAACCGTTTCTACGTCCTGATCACCCACCTTCATCGCCCACTTGATGGTGCCGTCTGAAGAGTGTTGAGCCTCTGCTACTGTTGGTGCTTTGATTTCACACTTGTGTTGCAGTTTTTCACGTAGTTTCTTGTTGATGTTGGTCATGTTGTCGAAGTCATCAACACCGAAATGGTAGATCCACTTCATCACCTGATCAGCACGGAATGCTTTCTCGCCTAGCTCATCTGCGAAAAACGCTCGCATACCTTTGCGATCAAAATCGAGTAGATTGATTTTTTCAGTGGTCATGTAACCTCTCAAATGACGGAACATTAAATAAGGGCGCGAATTGTACAGCCTTTATGCAGCTTCAACAAGAGCTGTAACACCCTCGATTTATTAAGGCTTTAAAAACACAATGATTAAATTTTATACAAAAATAACAAACCCGCCTTTACAGCGGGTTTCTAAAATCAATTTCGCAATTCGGCTTAGTCTGCAATTGCTTTGATTTGCTCGACTATCGCTTTTAAGCCATTGCCTCGCGATGGGCTCAAATGGGCAATTAAACCGAGCTTTTCAAAATAGTCGTCAACATCAAATTCACGGATCTGTTGGCGAGTTTTGCCATTAAAAGCCGCAAGCACCAAAGCAATCAGTCCTCTTACGATGCGTGCGTCCGAGTCTGCACAAAAATACCAAGTTTCGCCATCACACTGGCTCACTAACCAAACCTGACTTTCGCAACCAGAAACCATCACTTGCTCAGTTTTCAACTCATCCGGCAGGGTGGGTAATTTTTTCCCCCACTGAATTACCTGACGATAGCGGTCTTCCCAACCATGGAAATTTTGCATCGTTGTTACGATATCTTTTGTCGTAATCTCTGTACCAAACGGTGAAGATGGAAATACAGACATGGTCGTTCCTATTTTTTGTACTTTTGAATCAGCTTCTCGACGATACGCGAAACAGCGACAAAACCAAAGGAAGCCGTAACCACAGTCGCCGCACCAAAACCACTGGCACAGTCCATACGTTTTGGTCCCTCCGCGGTCGATTTTACACCACATACACTGCCATCAGGTTGAGGATATTTTAGCTGCTCAGTAGAAAAGACGCACTCAATCCCAAATTTACGCTGTGGATTTTTAGGAAAGTTGTGGTGACGACGTAATGTATCTTTGATTTTTTTTGCCAAGGGATCTTGGATGGTTTTGGTTAAATCAGCCACTTGGATTTGAGTTGGGTCAATTTGCCCACCAGCGCCACCTGTCGTGATCACTTTAATTTTATTACTGCGACAGTAAGCCAACAATGAAGCTTTTGCTTTCACGCTATCGATGGCATCAAGCACGTAATCAAACTCTTTACTGAGATATTCATGTTGATTGTCTGGCGTAATAAAGTCATCAACTAGGTTAACTTTACATTCCGGGTTGATCAGTTTAACCCGCTCCGCCATCACTTCAATCTTACTCTGTCCAACGGTGCCTGACATTGCATGAATTTGGCGGTTGATATTAGTGACACACACATCATCCATATCAATTAAGGTTAATTCGCCAATACCAGTACGGGCCAGAGCTTCAACAGCCCAAGATCCAACGCCACCAATACCGATAATACACACATGTGCTGCACGAAGAATTTCCACTTCGCTATTGCCATACAAACGACGAGTGCCACCAAAACGTTGGTTATAGCTGTCTGAAGCTGGAGTGTCGAGTTCACGCATGAGGTATTTCCGCTTGGTAGAAAAACAAAGAGTGCGATTTATACGCACTCTTGGAAAAAATGTCTAGTCACGTCAATTGGGTTACTGACGCTTTTCTGGCGAGAGCGCCCAAGGTGCGCGAGTTGTGCTGTTTTCCAAGCCCAACTTCCACACACGACCAAAATGTTTGTAGTGACCCGCTTCGATACCCGCACGAGCGCCCATACCATGATATAAGTCGAGGTGGTTACGTTTTACCGCGCCGCCTGTATCCAACACGATCAACAAACGTAGTTGGTGTGCCCCGCTCCAAGAACCATCGGCATTTAGCAAAGGAACTTCCGCAAGAATTGGCGTGCCCATTGGCAAGATTGAGCGATCGCCAGCAACGGAAGCCATTGGTAATAGTGGAATGCCTGCCGATCCGGTTACAGGTGCATCCGCCTGAGGTTGGAAAAACACGTAAGAAGGATTTTGCTCTAGCAGCTCACGCGCTACCGCTTCATCTTGCGCCATCACCCATTCTTTAATTGCTTTCATCGACATTTTCTCGCGAGGCACTTCACCACGTTCGATCAACACGCGACCCACACTGATGTAAGCTTTGTTATTTTTGCCGCCGTATGCGAAGTACTCCAGAGAATCGTCGTCATCAAAGTGAACAAAACCACTGCCCTGCACTTCCATCATAAATGGGTCAATCATATTAGAGGCATAACCAAGCTCTAACCCTTGTCCATTTAATGCACCAGCGTAAATTTCGGCGCGCGTTGGGCAGTTTGAAGAACAATTCGGTTTGCGGTAAACCGGATACTTAAACACGCTATCTGGACGATGGCGCATTTCAATAACTGGAGAGAAATAACCGGTGAATAAGACATTCCCTTTCTTATCAGCGCCACCAAACTGCGCCGCTTGAATACCAAAGTGGCTTAGGTCTGTCGGATTACCACTCTGTAATACCCACTCATTCAACTTTTCGTAGAGTGGTTGGTACACTTTTGCCATAGATGGTGACTTATTGACCACTTGCTCAGCCTGGCGGCTAAATTCGGTAAAATCACGAGGCTTCTCTGATTCAACAGCATCTACTTTGTTTAGTAGATAGTTGAACTCGCCATCAACATATTGATGAGCTAATTGATTGTCTAGTTCGCTAGTCGATTGTGCACAGCCAAAAAGTAACACAGCGGCTGTCAAGGGAAGATATTTTTTAATCACGAAGGCCATTCCTCTAATACTGTGCAGCGAGGATGACAAACTCCTAATTAAATCGCAATCTAACTAACGTTTCCGAATATTTTTTTTGTATTTTCCTGACAATCGAAACTTGGGTTTGTAACGTTTATCGGACAATAACTGCATTTCAGTATTTTCCTCATTGAGCATTCGATAGTGATAGGTGGTTTTTCCGGTTTGATACGTAAGGACATCGCCATCGAAATCAAACTGACTGCTAACAAGCTTTCCATTTTTCACAATACCATTCTGGCCGACTTCAATTTTTTCAGCAGCATAAGATGCCACATTGTGTTCAACCCAAGTCCCGTAAATGGCTTCTCGATCAACAAAATGGTCTCTCACATGTTGAAACAAACTTCCGTAAACCAACGCAACACCTACCGTTCCAACAGATACCACCACCAGCAATGTTCGCTCTAGTGCTTTTTTCGACTTTCGACCTGTCAGCTCTTCTTCGCTAACAGAAGCTCGTTTTAAGTATCCCGACTTTCCTTTATTTGCAACGCTTGCCACTCGTTTATTCCCCCGAACCGACCCACTATTGAACAGGTGATCAGTTAAGAATGTGCCAACACTATCAAAAAACACTTGCTCACAAATGAATAAAAAGACAGTATCAGTAAATATTAATTCACAAGGACGTCACTAAATTGAAACTTCGCAGTACCGCTTTAGTTAAGGGATTTCGCCAATCTGCCCCCTATGTAAATGCCCACCGAGATAAGACCATGGTGGTGATGTTAGGAGGAGAAGCCGTAGCTGATAAAAACTTTTCAAATATCATTAGCGACCTTGCCCTGTTGCATAGCCTAGGCGTCAAAATCGTTCTTGTGCATGGTGCAAGGCCACAAATTAACACCTTGCTAGAAACACATAACTATTCGACTCCCTACCACAAGGGGACCCGCGTAACTGACGAGCACGCATTGAACTTGGTTATGCAAGCTTCAGGGCAACTGCAGCTTGCGATCACCGCTCAATTATCAATGAGTTTAAACAACACACCGATGGCGGGGACTCAGCTCAACGTCGTGAGTGGGAATTTTGTTATCTCTCAACCTTTAGGTATAGATGACGGCGTCGACTATTGCCACAGCGGCAAAATACGTCGTATCGATATTGAAGGTATCAACCGCATGTTGGATCAAGGCTCTATTGTGCTGCTTGGCCCAATCGCTAGCTCCGTCACTGGAGAGTCATTCAACCTTCTTTCCGAAGAGGTCGCGACTCAAGTTGCCATCCGCCTCAATGCCGATAAGCTGGTTGGCTTTTGTTCAGAACAAGGGATCATTGATGAGAACGGAGAAGCCATTGCAGAGCTGTTCCCCAAAGAGGCAGAACAAATCTTGCAACGCATCGAATCTGATCATGACCAAAACCATGACAACTCTTCTGGTACTTTACGTTTTCTTCGTGCCGCAACCACAGCGTGCCGGGCTGGTGTCCCTCGCTGTCATTTAGTCAGCTACAAAGAAGATGGGGCTTTAATTCAGGAATTGTTCTCTCTTGATGGTATTGGAACTCAAATCGTTATGGCTAGCGCTGAGCAAGTTCGTCAAGCCAGCATCGATGATATTGGTGGGATCTTGGAGCTTATCCGACCATTGGAAGAACAAGGTATTTTAGTTCGCCGTTCACGGGAACAACTTGAACAAGAGATCCATCAATTTACCATCATCGATAAAGATGGCCTGATCATTGGTTGCGCCGCGCTGTACCCATATACCGAAGATAAAATGGCAGAAATGGCTTGTGTTGCTATCAAACCCGAATACCGAGATGGCAACCGAGGGCTATTGCTACTGAACCACATGAAGCAACAATCTCGCTCACGCGGCATTAAACAAATCTTTGTTTTAACGACGCGAAGCTTACACTGGTTTAGAGAGCAAGGATTCCATGAAATTGGGGTTGAATCCCTGCCAATGCAAAAACAGGGGTTATATAACTTTCAGCGCAAATCGAAGATCCTTGCCTTACAAGTTTAATTCTCAACAAGGAGACAGTATTACGGGAGTTTGCACAATTTTCGGATAGTATTTTAGCCTTTAATTGACTAATATTTGTTCTCCCCAATGCGGGGAGACTTAAAATTATTATTGGACTATTCTTCACTTGGTGTAAGCCAAGCTGCACGGATTGCTTGAGGTAGATATCAACGTCACTAAGAGCAACAGTCATGAGAACCATCATTTGTAACTCAATACAAAGTTTTTGGGATATGGCAGACAACGAACTCCTTGAAGGACTCGATGTTCACTGCGTGTTTCCCGTTTCAGAAGGGCTCAAGTCCTTCATCCTAAATTACAAAGACAAATACAAAATCCGTCATATTTCGTTTACTTCTGCATTTTCCGAATAGTCCAATACCAAGGATGGTTACCTACTTAAGCGCTCCATCAACCCACTAGCACGCTCTGTTTTAATCCGAATACCACGCTTTAATACATGATCATTACAATATAAGGCCAAACGCTTCTTTGCCCTTGTAATGCCAGTGTAAATCAGCTCTCGCGTTAAAATAGGACTAAATTCAGGTGGCAGAATCATTAAGGTAAAATCAAATTCACTACCTTGAGATTTATGAATCGTCATCGCATACGCCGTTTCATGCTCAGGCACTCGACTTGGCAATACCGCTTTCACACGACCATCAGGCAATTCAAAAAAAACTTTCAAACGCGGTTCTTGCTGACTGTCGTCCAGCATACAGATGCCAATGTCACCGTTGTACAAACCTAAACCGTGATCGTTACGCGTTACCATAACAGGGCGACCTGGATACCATAATTCATCTTGAGTCTGAATAAGCTTTCTTGCGGCTAATGCTTTCTCAATACGAGTATTAAGCCCCGCCACACCAAAGTCTCCCTCACGAATAGCGCATAACAATCGACAACGGTTAAACGCCATAAGCACTTGTTTGGCCTTGTCAGCGAGTTCTCCCTCATTTTGATTCAAGGGTGCAGCGGTAAGGGTTAAATATGCTGAATATTGCTGAACTAAGCTCTGCAACATTTGGCTGTAATGCTGGCTATCAAGGGAAAACTTTTCAATATCGTGGAATGCTTTCTGCCACACTCCATCCATCTGTTGCGAAGAACCTGCATTCACCGCTTTCGCTAGCTGCCCGATACCGGAACGTGCATCAAAGCGATAGCTTTTCTGCAGCATGCACAAACTGTCAGCCATGGTGACTGACTGAGAAGACGTGTGCTGCAACGCTTGGTAGCCAGTTAACTGTGCTAAAACACTACTTTGCGCTTGGCTATATCCTTGTTGATGGAAAGAACAAATATCGCCAAGAACGGCGCCGGCTTCTACGGATGCAAGCTGGTCTTTATCACCCAACAGGATCAAGCGAGCATGTTTTGGTAATGCATCCACCACTTTAAACATCATTGGTAAATCAACCATTGAGGCTTCATCAATAACAAGAATATCCAGATGCAGTGGATTGTGCTGATTGTGGCGAAATTCAACGCTGTTTGGGATAGCCCCTAGCAAACGGTGTATGGTACTAGACTCTGTTGGAATATGAGCTTTTAGATCAGGGGAAACCGAAAGCTCACTTAATGCTTTACCAATCGATTCAGTCAGGCGCGCAGCCGCTTTTCCTGTCGGTGCCACCAGCTTAATTGTCGGGATATTTCCTTGTTGTTGCGCCTGCTCCACGAGTGCAGCAAGCAATTTGGTCACCGTTGTCGTTTTACCCGTTCCAGGTCCACCGGAGATCACCGCAAATCGACGAGTTAACGCAACAGCAGCCGCCACTTTCTGCCAGTTGAGGCAGCTTGCAGACGGTACTAAATCATCCAAAACAGCGAGATCACGAGCCGATTTTGCGCTCACTAACGTTTGATCAATCGCAACCCAATCAAGGGGAGTTTCATTCACGATATCGAGATGGTCACACACCAGTTGTTGGCGTGAGACTTGAGTTGTTGCCTTGTCCTGATTCAACGCGGAATACAAATAGTGATAGCTGCGAGCGAAGAGATTATCGAGCAGTTCGGCAAGCTTTTGGACATCGATAGGCTTTAGGCTCATGGGAGTCCCAAAGCTATGTAAACGATCGGCAAGTGCAACTTCGTAATGCCAGTACCGATGCAAGTACAAACGTTGTCCGTCATACATCAATGGCACCGCTTCGCCGTGTTGGCCAACTATTAGAGAATCGGTAAGTCGTGTATGCCAATCGGTTGAAAGCAAAGAGTGATTTAGCTGTGTAGCGGCATCACCATACAAACCCAATTTTTGTGCAATGTCCGTCGGCTGGCCTTGCGGATCATGCAATGGCAAGCAAATATGTCCCTTGCCAAGCTCGGCACTGACAGCGGCTGCAATAATAGCGAGTTTGTCATCTGAAGTCTGAGAATAAATGAAACGCGCGAACTGATAATCCAGTTGGCGTATTACTAACTTTTCAGCAAGTTGTTGAAGTGTTTCCATTAAACTGAGCGGTGTTGTCTGGTGTTCAATCATAAATCCAGTTCCATCTGCCCTGCTGTCGTGCTCCGCGTATCAATACTCTTACCATCAATTAATCGGTCCATTTCTTGTAGAAACTCTTCACTTGGTTTGGCTGAAAAAATACCGTTGTCACTTTCGCCATCCAATCCCCTTAAAAATAGGTAGTAGACGCCGCCAAAATGAGTTTGGTAATCGTAATCTGCTATACGACTACGCAGAAAACGGTGCAGGGCCAACGCATAGATTTGGTATTGCAGATCATAGCGATGATCGGCCATCGCTGACTTCAGCGCCTCGCCATGATAGAAATTGACATCATCCCCCAAATGGTTCGACTTCCAGTCCAAGACGTAGTACTTACCCTGATGCTCAAACACCAAATCAATAAAGCCTTTTAACATGCCTTGAACAGTCTGAAAACCGAGATCACCCGCTTTAGCAGAGAGTGGATCATGCCGCTGGATAACGCGATTCAATGCTGGTGCAGACAAAACGGCTATCGGCAACAGAAACTCCATTTCTACCAAACGTTGTGACGGCCCTTTTTCATTCAGACGTAACGACTTGCCATCTAATGGGGTCTCCAATACGGTATCTATCATCTGCTGCAAAACGGGTAACCATGCTTCATCCAACTGCTCGTTTTCCATCAGCGAAAGAATTACTTGAGTATTATCTTCATTGCTCGCTGGCTGCGTAAATTCAATCTCTTCAAACAAACTGTGCAAGAAGGTGCCCGGCTGAGCACCTTTCGGAAAGGTGAAAATCGAACGCTCTGGCTCTGATAGGGTTAGCTCATCTTCTTCTTGCGACGAATCGATATCAAAACCACTGACTTCTATTGTTGCATCATAGGATTGGTGATGGCTGCCTTGCTTCACCAAACCAGAATAACTGGTAACACGCCATAAGCGGTCGATCGCTTGTTGCAGTTCTTTGGCAGTCAGTTCCGGTAATTCAGGTTCAATCGCTCGGAACACCTCATTTTGAACACTAGGCGGAGCAGATACCACAACAGACTCAGACTGTGAAACATGCTTTTGGATTGCCATGGTCAAATCGCTAATACCGCCTTGCTGAGCATTTTGTAATAAGTACCCCATCGCACTATGGTGAACGCCAGTCGGCTCCTTGGTTGAACGACCATTCCGCAGTGGCGCTGCACCAATAAAACAGCCATAAACAGAACGCGTTAATGCCACATAGATCAAGCGTAAGTCTTCGGCTAATCGTTCTTTGTCTGCTTGCTTGAGCGATGCGTCATTTGCGTCAATATCCAGCACAGTCAAACCGCTAGCCTCATCAAAGTACTTGGCTTCGCTGGCTTCTCGGTAGGCCATAACAAATGGCAAAAAGACCAGATCGTACTCCAAACCTTTGGATTTATGGATAGTAACAATCTGCACCAGATTACGTTCAGACTCCAAACGCTGAATTTGATCATCGCTGCCGCCTAACCCTTGCTCTGCATCACTGATCGATTGAGCGAGCCAACGCAATAAACCATGATCACTGTCGAGTTCATTGCTCGCCTGCTGTAATAGCTCACCAATGTGCATCAAATCGGTCAGAGTACGCTCACCATTGGTTTCTTCTAACAGTCGCTCAGCAATGTGACGCTTACTGATCACCGCCCGTAGCATAGGAAGCACGCCACGCAGTGTCCAAAGCTTGCGGTATTCTTTGAACTCGTTGACGGCATTTTCCCATTCATTTTCATCATTATTCAGCGCATCAAGCTGAGCTGCATCAAGTGCAAACAATTCAGAGGCTAGACTCGCTCTTAGTGCGCGATCATTTTCTGGCGTCAAAACCGCTTGCAGTAAGCGCTGTAGATCACTGGCCACAATACTGAGAAAGACACTATCACGGTTAGAAAGATAAACGCTGGCAATACCTTGTTTTGCTAACGCCTCTTTAACCATTCTGCCTTCGCTTCCAGTGCGCACTAAGACGGCAATATCTCCCGCTTGGATCGCACTGCGTTTTTTGCCATTTTCGAAGACTGCACGCCCTTGCTGCGCTGCGGTTAAAATCGTTTGAATTTGGCTTGCCGTTGCTTCGGCCATCACTTTTACGTACTCACCTTTCGCAAGCGGTTTGTCATCCGCTTCCATAAGCCAATACGTCAATGCTGGTTGCTTTTGGTCACCCATGATCCAAACGCGCTTATCGGCGACTGGGCTAGGCTGAACCGGTAAGAATGGAATGTCATCATCGTAGACAAAAGGGCTGTCGGCTGATGCAAATACTTGATTGACTGCCGACACCATATCAGCACTAGAGCGCCAGTTCGTACCTAACGTGAAGTGAGAACTGACCTGATTACGCGCTTTGATATAAGTAAAAATATCCGCGCCACGGAATGCATAAATGGCCTGTTTTGGGTCACCGATCATAAATAACCCAGACTGCGGGTGATCGAGATAAATTCGGCTAAAAATGCTGTACTGCAATGGATCGGTATCTTGGAATTCGTCAATCATTGCCACTGGATATAGCATGCGAATGCGTTCAGTGAGCAAGGCTTGCTCATCGTTATCAATTGCGGCAGAAAGTTGAGTCAGTAAGTCATCAAAAGATAGCCACTGCTTTTGTTGCTTAGCATTAGCCAACATCGTCCGGCATTGTGTTATTGCATGAGCGAGCAACGGAGCTTTCAAATTAACTGGCTGAGCGAGAAACGCCTCGATAGCTTCAAACACGGGGTGCTGCGGCGCAGTACCTTTGGGCGTTTTTTCCAGTAGCGTTTGCTGAGAAAACTTCTCTAGCTTATCTGGGTACTCGTAACTGGTGGTTTCACTGGCTGCCCAGACTGTCACAGCTTCTAACCAGCTCGGCAGTGACTTTTTGGTGTAACTGCGTTTATTGACATCAGATCCGGAAATCAACGAGAGAAAATCGTCCTCGCTCTCACGCCAAAGCGCTTTCAGTTGTTCGATTTTTTGTAAGTTATCTTGATGAAGTTGCGCCAAACTGCCCTGCATGACTGGTGTTGATAAATGCAAAGGCGATCCTGTCAGATAACCGCTGATGTCGTGCAACAAGGCTGAAGGAGCGCTCCACAAGCGGCGTACTTCACCCGCTAAATTTAATGGCAGCGGATAGAAATTACGCCGCCAATAATCAGCAACGACTTGGGCTTTGAGATGGCTTTCATCCGTTACAAACTCGTTATTAAAACGACTGCCAGACTCGAAAGCATTCTGGGTAAGCATACGTTGGCAGAAACCATGAATGGTGTAGACAGCCGCCTCATCCATTTGGCGTTCGGCTTGCAGTAAGATTTCTGCCGCTTGTTTATGATCACTTATTTCTGTCAGCAGTGGAGCTATCACTGGATCTGAACTTTCTCCACGTGAAAACGCAATGCGCGCATCATGAATTCGTGCACGAATACGATCGCGAAGCTCAGCGGTTGCCGCCTCAGTAAAGGTCACCACCAGAATTTGATCTACCGTCAATGGCACTTGATGTTTACTTTGCTCGCAGCCATGACCAAGCAGCAGACGTAAATACAAACCAGCGATGGTAAAAGTCTTCCCGGTACCGGCAGAGGCTTCAATTAAACGCGCCCCATGTAAAGGGAACGTCATGGTATCCAGTGGAGTTACTACTGACATTAATGTCATAAAAAATAAGCCCTTGTTATGAAAGAGATTGGAGCGAGTGTGATCCAGACTCAAAAATTCTAACAATTGATATAAGTGGTTATTTTATTAAGGCTTTGTGAGATCTCACTCACGGAAGCTCACCCTGTCACGCGCTAGTATGCGCGTCATTCATTGCATAAGCGAACACTTATGTAATTAACCTCATTATGGTCCCTCTGACCTTGTGGCCGCACAGCGAACGCCCTACACATAAATAACGATTTACTGGCGGCCACCCTACTCTGACTCAGCATCTTGCGCTTGTTTTATCATTAATCTTGGCCCTTGCATCACCAGAGTCGCTAACGTTCTGACATCATTTGCTAACCCTTCATGCCACTCGGGCCAAATACGAGCAATATATACATTGTTACCTTCACCGGTACTCATATAACCATCGTTAAATGTATCGGCCATTTTCTTGAATGACTTTTCTTCATCATCCACCCAGTTTCCTCGACTAAACCCAGCTTCAATAGCCGCTAAGCAGGTTTTAGGAAAATACGGTAAGGGGTGTGTCATCCCTTGATAAAACAATCGAACCAACTCTGTGAGCAGTTGTTTGGCATAATCCGCGTCGGGTAACGGTGGGTATATCAGATGCTGCGCGCCTTCTTTACGATCGTAACCAATCAGATGGGTTGATTTACTATGCCCCATTGCCGACATCGCAAGGTGATCAATCCATGCCGCTAGATAATCTTGAGAGCGGATAACACCAGTGCGGTAGCGCACCAATCCAGACTGATAATTTTGCGTTACCCAACCCGCAAGTGTCACTTGCTTAGCGTGATCAGCGAGTTCAATATTCAGTTTGATCTCTACGTCATCCTGTTTCACTCCCGATAAGAAAGTAATTTTCTCCACCAGCTCTTCGGTCTGCACGCGGTTGGTTTCAAACTCAATATCACCAAATGCACCAACAGGTAGCTTGCCCTGAGCCCGCTGCTGTTGAACAAACTGTTGGACAGTCTGTTCATCATGATCCTTCCCTTGATTGTCTAGCAACACTTCCAGTAGCTCATCTCGCATTTGGTAACTTTCCAAACCATTCAACGCAAATGGTTCGTCATCTTCCATGACCGGCAATGGGGGTTCAAAGGTCACTTTTAAGCGGCGATTAAAGAAATACTGCACAGGTAAACGCCAAAAGCGCTGTAATTCAACCAAGTCCAACTCAATGGTACTTGGGGCATCAAGCAAATAATCGCTCAGTGATTGATTAAACTCGCGACGCTGATGACCAATACGATTTGCAACGGGTAACCACTCTTTAGCGTAACTACCAAACTCTGAGGTAAAGGCACTGCTGCTAAAAGGCACCATCGCATGATGAGTAACAAGCCTGTCGACTAACATCTCTCCCGACTCATCGACAGAATGCGCTTCATCACCAGCCAAACAGTAGTTTTGATGGCAGTATTCCATTAACTCAGAAACCAGTACCGATGGAACTCGCTCAGTATTATCTTGGATCGAACGGCCCACATAACTGATGTAAAGCGTCTGCTGCGCTGATAGCAAGGCTTCAAGGAACAGATAACGGTCATCATCTCGACGCGAGCGATCCCCAGCCCGATGACGATTGTTCATTAAATCGAAACCTTCTGGTGGCATCGTGCGTGGGTAAACCCCATCGTTCATCCCTAGTAAGCATACGGTACGGAATGGGATCGAGCGCATCGGCATCAAGGTACAGAAGTTAACTTGTCCTGCGAGAAAACGTTGAGATACACGGGTGCCGGATAGCTTGTTATGAAGATATTGACGAATAATTTCTGGCGCTAACTCTTGGTTATAATGAGCATCAGACAACTGTTGCTTCAGCTGTGTGAGGGTATCGCGAATGGCCTTGAGTGCCATTTCCCCTTCTAATTCCACAGCAAAAAAATCATCCAACAATTGCAATAATACCGAGCGCCACTCATCAATACTTTGAGAAGCCGCCAATCGGGAACGATATGCACTGATGCTGTCAATATAATGGGCAAGTTTACCGGCAAGCTCTGCCCCCATACCTTGTACTTCGTTATACGGCAAAAGCGTCAAATCTTGGCTTTGATAAACGCCAGCGGAATCAGGAATCGCATAACCGAGCAGCATTCTTTGAATACCAAATTGCCACGTGTTTTGCTCCGTTTCAGGCAGTTCGAATTCTCCAGCGGTCGATTTACTCAGCCCCCAGCGAATACCCGACTCTTCCACCCAACGTTTAGCATGCAAAAACTCCTCTTCCGTGAGCGCAAAACGCTTTAGGATCGCCGGGGTTTCGAGTAACTCAAGTAATTCGGATGCTAAGCAGCGGGTATTTGGTAAACCCACCAACTGCATAAACGCATTTAAAATCGGGCTTTCTTGATCCGCTGTTCGGTCCGAGATGGAGTAAGGAATAAAGCGTTCGCCCGGCGCATTACCAAAGACGGCCTGAATCGCCGGACTGTAAGCATTAATATCGGCCACCATCACGATGATGTCGCGCGGCTTTAAACTTGGGTCGGCATCGAACATTGCCAGAAGCTGATCATGCAGGACTTCGACTTCGCGCATTGGACTATGACAAGCATGCAAGGTTAATGAGTGATCGTCGGCGGCAATGACCTGTTTGTGGTGACTGCTATCCAGCGTTTGATCATCTTGATGCTCTTCCAGATTTAAAATATCGGCTTGTAGATGATGAAGCAGACTGTCTCGCCGCACATCAACAAATGCCTCAATCTCGTGCGACTCAAGTTGCGACAGTAAATACATGTTGTCACGACCGAGTTTGCCCATCGAAGCCAGCAAGCTGTTCCCCACCACATCGGTATGTAGCTCATCTTGCATGTTGTCTTCAATGGAGCCCTTTAGCTGCTCACTTTGCCCTTGGTGTTCAGAATGATCCTGTTGCCACACCACATGTTGGCGATGTTTCGCTGCCAGCTTGGCCAGATATTTGCGATCTCTGACCTCTCCCCAGTAATAACGACAAGGATTGGTAAACATCAAGTGCACATCGATATGCTCACCCAGTGCTTTTAATGCGTCCATATAACGTGGTGGAAGCGAAGAGATACCAAAAACAAACAAACGTGGCGGTAAGTGTTCAAAGGTGCCGGTGTAATTTTCGAGTGAATCAATGAAATGTTCGTACAAATTCGCGCGATGGTACGGTGACTGACCAGCAGCGACGGTATAGTCGTAAAGTGTCTGCCACAAAATCGGTTGCCAAGGGTGCTCACCTTCCAATTCGGCGACACTCTCTCCTGCTTCCCAACTGGCAATCCATTCTGGGCGATACACCAAATAACCATCAAAAATATCAGCAATTTTCTCACAGAGCTGAAACAGTTTAGATTGATCGGTATCCCCATCAAGATAACGCTTGAGAGCAGCAAATTCTGGTTGCTCTAATAACCCGGGAAGGATGCTCATCAGCTTCCAGCCCATCGCCTCTTTGTTAAAAGCACTACGCTGAGGGACATCGGCCAATACCTGAGTAAACCTGTCCCAAATGAAGGTTGCGGGAAGCGGAAAGTCGATGTTTGCCGCAACACCAAATTCTTTCGCTAGCTCCATTTTCAACCATTGTGACATCCCCGGGCTTTGCACCAAGATCTGCTCTTTTTCAAAAGGATTAGCTAAGGGATTTAAGCGGATCAACTCAACCAATAATGACTTGAGGATATCAACTTGGTTGGAATGGTAGACAGTAAACAAAATGCACTCACACTAAACTTGCCGCAATTAGGGTTCAGATTAGCATAAGTGCATAAGTTTCAAGAACAATAGCGCATCGAAATGCAGAAAAGATTATGCGTGCTTCAAACTCCAGCGATGCGGTTTATAAAAAGCAATGTAGCGAAGCGCAACATATCCCACAACAAGCGTCGCAACCAGCAGCTCAACATAAGCTAATCCACGAACTTGAGCGACATAATGCGCTTGGAGATCGATACGCTCCATCCATGCCGCTAATTTAAATAATGCTGTCGCACCAATCACCATCGGGAAAGTAAAGGCAGCGTAACCCGGACTGAAAGGCAAGCGAAGCAGCTTAAAGAACGCCAGGTAGATAATTGCAGTCATCAGCACCGCAATCCCAAACAGTAAGCCTAAAATCACAGGCGAAGGGTCTTGAGTCACAGTTAAATACCCTGCGAGTGATAAACTGGCTGGCGCAGCCATAATGGCCATGGTTGGTTTGGCCGCATCAGGTACCTCTTGAGTAAACATAAAACGGTAAATCATCATTGGCAGCATGATCGCGTAAGCAAACATGCCAAACACAAGAGCTCCTTGCGCTATCGGCGCTAAGGCCAGATTCCCCGAAAATGATACATCCGCCACAATGATCCCAACGGGTGGAACAAACCAACTTGGCACCATATGGTGCAATTCAAAAGCGTTGCTACGGTGATAAATAAAGCTCACTAAAAATGCGATATGCAATGCCACTGCGATAAGCCACAATGCATCACCTGTAAAGGCATTAAAATGCCCGACAGAATTTGATACCACCATGGTTCCCATCGCAAACGTCGGCACGACACTTCCAACTACGGGGTGCGCTAAGTCTTCTCGCAACAAATGACGATGAAAAAGGAACTTAACAGCCAAAATCAACAGTAATACGCTCGCAATGGCTGCCGCCGTCCATTGACCATAACCATTCAGAGGTGCTGCATTCTCCCAGCACCAGCCTAAACTGGCGATACCAAGCGCTAGACCCGCCATTGGTGTTGGCGCTCCCATTACTTTTGCTTTGGTTCTTCGAATCATTTCTACCTCAACTCACTACTTCAATTGCATTTATCAGCAATTTAATCAATGGTCACATTCTAGACTTGCTATTTGTTTGGATATATCTAATTATTTAAAACAATCGTTAAGAAACCTTGAACGAACATTATGGCTGCTAATATCTCACTCAAACAACTCAAAGTGTTCATCACTATCACTCAACATGAAACGCTGACTTCTGCGGCAGAAAGCCTCTTTCTATCAAAAGCGGCCGTCAGTATGGCGCTGTCTGAGTTAGAAAAACAGCTTGGCCATGCCTTATTTGACCGGGTCAACAACCGTTTAATTCTCAATCAAGAAGGACAAAAGCTGCTGCCACTGGCCGATGAATTATTACACCGAGCCAACGATATTGAAGAATTATTTGAAGGTGACCAAAATCTATCCGGACAACTTCGCATTGGAGCCAGCGATACCATCGGCAATCAGGTCGCACCCTATTTGCTAAGTAAATTTCGCCAAAATAGCCAACATTGTTCTCAAAGTTTATTTATTTCAAACTCTGCACTGATCTGCCAAAAACTGGTCGACTACGAGCTCGATTTAGCACTCATTGAAGGGAAGACTGTTCATCCAGAGCTTATTTCAACCCCATTTAGCGAAGACCAAATGTGCATCATTTGCCCACCCCATCACCCTCTGAGTGCCAAACAAGTCATCACAGTGAGTGATTTAGAAGATAGCGAATGGATTTTACGTGAAGCGGGCTCTGGCTCACGAGAGTTCTTTTTACGCACTGTTGCTCCCCGCATTGAACACTGGCATGAAGCTTTTGAGCTCAATACTACCGAAGCACTCATCAACAGCGTTGCCGCTGGGCTTGGGTTGGGCTGCTTATCGACGCTGGCCGCCCAACCGGCGATCTCTGATGGTCGAGTGAAAGCACTTCAGGTACCACTTGATATGCGTCGCCGCTTCTGGCTGCTCCTTCACAAAGAGAAATACCAAAGCCCATTGCTAAAAACCTTCGTCGACTTTTGCCAACAATGGGACAAAACGTCACCACCCAAGTCTCAGTTTCGCTAATCGGCCTAGACTTAACTGGTTAAAAACTGTATAAACACACAGTAATAAATTCACAACAATTTGAGTTAGAGGAACAACCATGGCTGTAATCGTCAAGTACGTGGTAGAACGCAACGGAGAAGAGAAAATGACTTTTACCTCTAAAGCGGAAGCTGACGCCTATGACAAAATGCTGGACATGGCAGATGAACTATTTAGTCTGCTAGGTAAAAGTGAACTTCTTGAAGATGAGTCGAAGCAGGAAGATCTCGCTATGTTCCTGGCCCAAAACAAAGAAGAAGTGCTATACGCATTGGGTGCTAAACGTAAACCAGCACCTAAGAAAGCCAAAAAGGTAGAAGCGGTTGAAGACAACGCAGAACCAGAACAAGAAGACGCAGCATAATTGCTCTTAGCTATTTTAAAAAAACGCTCCTTTAAGGAGCGTTTTTTTATTTCTTCTCTGCTTGTATAGAGGAAATAAATTTCCCTACTTTTACCCTAATAACCGCCTCACTCCTTCATTACAATACGACAGTACAGTGCCTTTTCACGAGAAAAATAATGAACTATCAAATAGAAGTCTGCATTGATAACCTCGAATCTCTTCACCTTGCTATTCAAGGAGGGGCTACACGTATTGAGTTATGCTCGTCACTTGCACTTGGCGGATTAACCCCAAGTTATGGCTTCATGCAACAAGCGGCCAAATACGCAACCGTTCCTGTCTACGCGATGATCCGACCACGTCAAGGCGATTTTCTCTATAGTAGTGAAGATATTGACTGCATGATCTGCGATATTGAAGCCGCTGCCAAAGCTGGCTTACAAGGTGTCGTATTTGGTGTATTGGATGCTCAGGGTCATGTTGATTTGCCTGTCGCACAACGACTAAGCAAGCGTGCAAAAGCATTAAACTTGGGCGTGACTTTCCATCGTGCCGTTGACCAATGCAGTGATGTTCGCCGCATGATCGAAGACATAGCAACATTAGGGTGTGAACGTATCCTCACTTCTGGCCTAGCTTCCAATGCATACCAAGGGAAAGCGACGTTAAAACAGATGGTCGAATTAGCAGGCGATCGCTTTGCAATTATGGCCGGGGCTGGCCTCAATGCGGGTAACGTCAAAGAGATCGTAGCCGCAACCGGCATCACTCAAGTGCACTTATCGGGTAAAAGCGTCCGTCCTTCCAAAATGAACTTTGTCTCCGAACAAGCTAAGATGGGCAACTCTGACACCGATGATTTTTCCATTCCAGTGACGAATCCTGATTTAATTCAGGCCGTTGTGAAACAGCTATCATCATTAGACTGATCTTTTACTCAAGCGAAAACCCAAGTATATTCACTGTTCGGTAACCGACATATGAAGTAAACGGCAGGAAGTGGTGATGGTAAAGGATCTGTTCTACAGCTTAGATTTAAACTTACTAAGAACGTTTCTAGTGCTTTCTCAAGAGCTCAATATGCGTAAAGCATCAGAACGATTGTTTGTGTCGCAGCCCGCGATTAGTCAATCGCTGCGAAAGCTACGCAACCACTTCAATGATGAATTATTTGTCAAAGTACCACATGGCTTAGAAGCAACCCCTTTTGCCGAAGCGCTTGCCATCAACATCACACCTCACCTCGATGCCCTTTCAAGCGCATTAAACCAAGCTCAGGAATTTGACCCTGCTAATATTCAGCAAAAAATCAAAATTGCCTTATCTCCAATTGTGATGGCAAGTTTGTCCGGTAGCTTGGTTCATCAAATCCGTGAGCAAGCCCCAAATGCCCAACTAGAACTCGTCAGTTGGTCAGCTTCGACTATTGATGATATTCGGAAAGGCGAAGTGCTTCTTGGTATTAACTACGATTTAGACCCACCTAAAGATGTTTACATCAAACACGTTGTTCAGCTCTCAGGGCAGGTGATTGTTCGACAAGACCATCCAATAAAAAAAACGCTCGCCTCACCCGAAGATTTTGAAGACTATGAAATTGCCTCATTCATTACACCAGGATGGAATGAGAACTTCAGTCTGGCAGCGGAAATCATGAAACAAAGAGGGTTAAGGCATAAGATCGGTTTTCGTTCTGAGTTATTAATGGCGATCTTCGATGTCATTACACATACCGACATGTACATGCCCCACTCCAACCTATTCCCCATTGAGCAGTATCCGTATTTAAGAGCCATTGATATTGAGCTAGACGGACACCCTTACCATTACGATGTTTACGCCTACTACCACACCAAACACCGTAAACAACCTCTGTTATTGTGGCTTGATCAGCTCATTGTTGATGCACTGAAGCAACAAATAACAAATTAAAACTCAATCGTTACAGCCCAAAGCCAACGAGAATCGCACCTTATAATAAGCAATGCTTATCACCAATATAAGTATTACTACTTAGCTCATCATCACTCTTATCAATAATATTTCACTCACTGGATGAACAAACCATCAGCACGGATGAGATATAACAGGATATGAGAGAGAACATTCATGAAAACCGTAGTAACAACCATCCTTGCAACCACGTTACTTTCCGCAACACCAGTGCTCGCAAATAACATAGAAGGCCACCGTGTTGGTCTCGGATTCCTGACTTCTAACATTGAAGAGGTTCCTTTCGATTACGACTATTCCACCAAGGGATTTAAGTTGGAATATGGCTACGATATCAACCGAGTTTTTGGTCTGAACCTCTCTTACGCGAAAGGCAGCGGCAGCTACGCAAGCCCTGTAGATACCGATACGTCTTCTTTCAAAATCGATACTGATATCGGCTACACCTTTATCTTCAACGATTTCAACATTAAACCCTATGGAGCACTAGGCTGGACCAAATTCAGTGAAGACATCAACGTGTTGGGACATGATGTCTATGACTGGAACGATTCAAGTCTCTTTCTTGGTGCTGGTGCACGAGCTCAGTTTGGTGACCATTTTTATACCGACTTCAGAATGGATTTCATGAATATGAAAGATGCTGGTGATGATGTATTTATCGATCAGTTCTCTCTAACCGTTGGCTACAAATTTTAGGCTCTCTCTCGCCAAGGATGGCCCTATTCGTTGGGTTAATTATGAAAAAATTCACATTACTTCTAGCCATTCTGATTGGCTCTAATGCTTCAGCAACCACACTTCACTTTTCGCCCGAAATCAGGATCGGCCCTTATATTGGTTCAGGGATCTCTGGTGGTGGCGCGCAGCTTGGGCTTACGGATGTTTGGGGTATGGATGCGGTATATCTCAGCTATAGCCATACCTCATCTGAGTTTTTGAATATTGATAAAGACAGGATCAAAACATACCGCGTTGGCGTTCAGCATAACATTCCATCATTCCCAGCGGTTGGCTTTCAAGTCGAACTGGGAGGGCTCAAGTATGAAGGAGAAAGAGATTGGTGGGCTGGCCAAGAGAGTATTTCAAGTACAGGAGTAAGTTCAACGGTTTCTGCCGTCTACAACTTCAATGATCACTTAGGTGTACGAATAGGAATGGACATCAACTACATACCTGATATGGCTTCAGAGATCTCTTCCATGTTCAGTACTGGCGTGATTCTGCGTTTCTAGCACCAACATCCTGAGAGCCGGATAACAGCTCTCATTCATTCTATGAAAAAGCATCCACTCTATCGTCGCTATCGACGAACTCAAATCGCAATAGTGCTCAGTGCTTGTACCGCATTATGGGGAATCATTTCCCTGTTTAGCCATTAACGCAATGCGTCATCAATACTTTGTTCACCCAGATGACGCACATCTTTGCCCTTAACAAAGTAAATAATGTATTCACAGATGTTTTGACAACGGTCACCTACCCGCTCAATCGCTCGGGCAGACCACATAACCTGAAGGATATGGGGAATATTCTTTGGGTCTTCCATCATGTAGGTCATTAATTGGCGAACCACCGCTTCATATTCGGCATCCAACTTATCATCGAGCTTATAAACTTCAGCCGCGGCATCGACATCCATACGGGCATAAGCATCGAGTACTTGATGCAACATCGCAATCGCTTGTCGGCATAAAGGTTCTAGGGAAACATGGAACTGTTTTTCTTTGGGCGATGGGCTTTCAATCGCCACATACGCGATCTTCGTTGCTACATCGCCGATGCGCTCTAAATCGGTGATGGTTTTTATTATCGCCATAATCAGACGCAGATCTTTCGCAGTGGGCTGGCGTTTAGCAATAATGCGGGTGCAGGCTTCATCAATTGAGACTTCCATGGCGTTCACTTTATGATCGTCACGCACCACTTTTCTTGCCAGTTCGATGTCCTCTTTATGCAGCGCTTGCATAGCAAAAGAGAGTTGCTGCTCTACCAACCCTCCCATAGTAAGCACATGCGTTCGGATGGACTCCAGCTCCACATTAAACTGACCCGATATATGACGACCAAAATTCATAGTTAACGTTAATCTCCCAATTGACGAATAAAATTTTATTCTAAATAGTTGGAGTTGTAGCAAGGAAACAAGGAGTTCCCCCCTATGAGCATAGCTCGTCTATGTGATTAGAGTGAAACTCCACCATCGACGCCGATACAACTTCAAATATGACAAATAAATTAGCCATACCGACCAGTAATGTAGTCTTCTGTTTGCTTTTTCAATGGTGAAGTGAAAATAGAATCAGTATCTGAGTACTCGATCAACTTACCCATATGAATAAACGCCGTGTGGTCACTCACTCGGGCGGCTTGCTGCATGTTATGCGTCACAATCACAACCGTGTATTTGGTTTTGAGATCGTTGATCAGCTCTTCAATGGTCAGGGTGGAAATAGGATCGAGCGCTGAAGTGGGCTCATCCAATAATAAAACTTCAGGTTCAATTGCAACCGCACGAGCGATCACTAAGCGTTGTTGCTGACCACCAGATAAACCAAATGCATTTTCATGTAACCGATCTTTGACCTCATCCCATAAGGCCGCAGCGCGCAGGGAACGCTCTACTGCATCATCGAGCACTCGACTGTTTTTAATGCCTTGTAACCGTAAGCCATAGACCACATTTTCATAGATCGATTTCGGAAACGGATTCGGACGCTGGAACACCATCCCAACACGACGACGCAACGTCGCCACATCCACATCAGAGTGATAGACGTTTTTACCATGCAGTTTAACTTTGCCCTCGACCTTGCACCCTTCCACTAAATCGTTCATACGATTAATACAACGTAGCAAAGTCGACTTGCCACAACCCGAAGGGCCGATGAATGCGGTAACCTGCCCTTTCGGAAGACGCATAGAAATATCATGTAATGCTTGGGTATTTTTATAAAACAGATTGAGCTCTTCGATCGCGATTGCCGTCTGCTCATCAGATAAGTTGTTGACGTCCAGAGGAGGTTGATATCCAAGTGCTTGATTGACTGAAAACATAATTAATCTTGTCCTAAGGTACGATATTTTTCCCGCAAATTATTACGAATGCTGATGGCAGTTAAGTTCAAACCCACAATCACCGTAACCAGTAGAAATGCCGTTGCATAAACCAGTGGCCTTGCACTTTCTATGTTAGCGGTTTGAAAGCCCACGTCATAGATATGAAAACCTAAATGCATGAACTTACGTTCGAGATGAATAAATGGGAACTCACTATCAACCGGCAAGCTAGATGCAAGCTTCACCGCCCCCACCAGCATTAGTGGTGCAACCTCACCAGCGGCGCGCGCCACCGCTAAAATCAACCCAGTGATCATCGCCGGGCTTGCCATCGGAAGCACGATACGCCACAAGGTTTCCGATTGCGTGGCACCCAATGCCAGAGAGCCGTGACGAACCGAGCTTGGGATCCGACTTAAGCCTTCTTCAGTGGCCACAATCACAACTGGCAACGTCAACACAGCTAAAGTCAAAGCAGACCACAACAAACCTGGCGTTCCAAACGTTGGAGCCGGTAATCGCTCCGAATAAAATAGCGCATCAATAGAGCCACCTAAGGTGTAGACAAAAAATCCTAGCCCAAATACCCCATAAACAATGGAAGGCACCCCAGCGAGGTTAATGACCGCCACACGTATTAGCCGAGTAAAAGCATTGTTCTTCGCGTATTCATGCAGATAAATCGCCGCAACCACTCCCAAAGGCATGACGATGATTGACATGATCAGAACCAACAAAACCGTGCCAAACATGGCCGGAAAAACGCCGCCTTCAGAATTAGACTCTCGCGGATCTTCAGAGAGGAATTTCCATACCTGCTTACCCCAGTGCATGACTTTTTGCACAAAACTCATCTGGTTTGGGTACCAAATATCTAAAATTTGGCTCAGCGGTATTGTCACCTGCTGTCCAAACATGTCTTCCACGATCAAACTTTGATTCTGCAACTGGGCTCGAAGCGCATCAAGTTTAGATTCCGCTGCCGACAGCTTTTGGCTTAGCGCTGAGTAACGACTGTCATAAGATTGGTTAAACTCATCATTAATGGTCTCGTTCAATTCGCGCTTACGTTTTTCCAAACGCAGTCGTTCCAACGCCGTACTAATATGACGAATATCTTGATGAATTAATCGATCGATTTCTTTGCGGACAACATTGGCAAAACTGATTTCAGCCACAAGCTCGGTATCAAATTGCTCAGCCAGTTGACCATCCGCTTTTTGATAACTGATAGGACGACCAAAAAAGTCGCCATCACGGCTCCGTTCAACCACCGCCCAACCTTTCGGCTCTCTTGGTCTAAATACATTGATTTCAAGGATAGAAATAAAATCTGCGGGGTAAAGATCGCGGTTTGCCACTTTAATACTAAGGCGATTCACCAAACCTTTTTCAATGACATCTTCCGGCAATTCCACAGCCATTTCACGCAAGTGGCTGATCGGGATGTATTCTTGGGCATAGAGTTGGCCAATAAATTTATCACCTTCATGAGTTTCCCACTGATAAAGAGGCGCTGGCCAAAAGTAAGATAACCCCTTCCAGCCAATTAAAAGCAGCAGCCCTAACACTGACAATAAACTGATACTGACCGCGCCACCGGTTAACCAAATCCATGGCGCACCTGATTGAATCCATTTAAACACGATCACTTACTCCAACGAGAGAACCTAAGAAACTACAATGCACGATATTTCTCTCTTAATCGTTGTCTTACCCACTCCGCCAATGAGTTCACCGCAAAAGTAAATATAAGCAATAACAGCGCAGCTAAAAATAGAATACGGTAGTGGGAACTGCCTACTTCAGATTCTGGCATTTCAACCGCAATGGTTGCCGATAGCGTGCGCATCCCTTCCAGAATATTCCAGTCCATGATTGGCGTATTTCCCGTTGCCATCAACACAATCATCGTTTCTCCAACCGCACGCCCTAGCCCCATCATGATGGCTGAGAAAATACCGGGGCTGGCTGTCAATAAAACCACATAAATGAGCGTTTGCCACGGCGTTGCACCTAGAGCTAAGGAACCATCAGAAAGGTGTTTAGGTACTGAAAAGATGGCGTCTTCTGCTATGGTAAAAATGGTCGGGATCACCGCAAACCCCATGGCAAAACCAACCACTAATGCATTGCGCTGATCGAAATCGATCCCTTGCTCGGCCAAAAAGACGCGCACATCACCATCAAACAACCAAGCTTCAATGTTACCGCTGTGGCCAATCACCAAATACACCGTCAGCGCTAACAGCGGCATCAATATCGCAGCATGCCAACCATTGGGAATTCGCTCTAACCATGTTCGAGGTAATTTATACCATAACGCTCCAATCACAATGGTGGAGAGTGGAAGCAGCAGCATCAACGACACCACCGCCGCAAGGTGGCTTTCCACAATTGGCGCAAACCACAACCCTGCCAGAAAGCCAATAATTACTGTCGGCAACGCTTCCATTAACTCAATCGATGGCTTCACGATCCTGCGCATTTTAGGCGTCATGAAGTAAGCGGTATATATCGCACCTAACACAGCAATAGGAATTGCAAATAACATGGCAAACATTGCCGCTTTTAATGTGCCAAAGGCTATCGGTAGTAGACTGAATTTTGCTTCAAACTCATCACTGGCAGACGTGGTTTGCCAAACGTAAGCAGGCTCTGGGTAACTCTCGTACCACACTTTTTGCCACAGAGAAGACAAAGACACTTCAGGGAATGGGTTATCTATTTGCGCTACATTCAAGATGCCATTCGACAGACTAATCAAAAATTGCTCATTAGCCGACATTGCCGCCATCTCAGGCGCTTTTTTATATACCCGCTTAAACATCACCAGCTTTTCACTGGTGGTGTAATGGCTCTGCACCGTGCCATTAATGTAGAAACTGTAGAAACCTTTGCGATAGGTATCTGGTAATAAAAACTGTAACTCTGACGCGAGCTTAAATTCTCGGATATGCCTTAAATGACGAGCGCCCTGATCAAGCACGTCAAACCATTGTGACACTAATCCATCTCGGTGTGTGACCAACAACGAATGTGCACCAGAAAGCAAACTGACGTTCGTCACAGCATGTTTTTGATTCCCTAAACTCAAGTCAACGATTTCGCGGATCAAGTATTTACCTTGTAAACGGACCGCGATGATCAGCTCCGAAGCCCGGCGGAGATAGAGCGTCTTGCCATCTGGCGTCAGGAGCATCTGCTCGATCTCTTGCCGTGGATGAAACTCAAATTGCTGGACTGATCCCACTTCGGTTTGCCAGCGAATTAAAACGCTTTGATCGTCATAGCGCCCTGCCAACGTCCAGTATTCATCTCGCAATGCAATCGCAAACTCTTCTAATGCTTTGCCCGAGTTTTGCAGATCTGGCATAGGCTGTTGTGCAAAAAGAACTTGCGGCGCAAAACGTCGTCCTTGCTCATTCACAACACTGGTGAGTTTAGGTTTGAATAGCTCAATATTGCCGCTTGTATCAGCAACTCCTTGCCAACCTTGTGATGGCATTGTTGCAGCATAGAGTTGCGGTTCAACACTTAACGGAACAGATAAGGTAGGAGTGGTTGCTAACTGCTTTAAGGGCCAAAAATCAACATTGCCGTCACGACTAACCACATAAGCGTGTTCACCATAGTCGTCTACGCCAATATTAACCGCAGATTTGGTGTGAATGGATTGCTTGGCAAAGTCCGCATTGATATGAGCATCGGAAAACAGCGGCAGCACCATCATGGCTAAATAAACAAAAATAAGTACAAGTGCAGCTAACACACCGACGCCACCAAAAGAAACCGCAAAACGAATCACTCGATCTTTAAATAGTCGTTTACGATCTTTCTCTCTCAATGAAAATTCGGCTTTAGCCATGGATTACTCTACCTATTAATGCCCGACGCTATATTATGTCACTTAGGTGACAATTATATTACAGTTCACAGTAAACAACTGAAAATAGTGCAATAAAATCACCATATAACCACTGAATATGCTAACGCTACGACATAATTAATGTCACTATAGAAAAACGTCATAGTCTCTCGAGGGATCGCCATGAATGCAGAAAAACTCTACATCGAAAAAGAGCTAAGCTGGCTTTCATTTAATGAACGCGTGCTGCAAGAAGCCGCCGACAAAAGCGTCCCTCTGATAGAAAGAGTTCGATTTTTAGGTATTTTTTCCAATAACTTAGACGAGTTTTACAAAGTTCGTTTCGCCGACGTAAAGCGCCGGATCTTGATCAGTCAAGAACGGGGAGAAAGTGACAGTTCTAAGCATCTGTTGAGCAGAATGCAAAGCAAAGCCCTCAAACTCAATGAACGATTTGATGCCTTGTACGCAGAATTAATCCGAGAAATGGCTCGCCAACGTATCTTTTTGGTCAATGAACATCAGCTCAGTAGCAACCAAGAAAAGTGGTTAAAAAAGTATTTTCGCAGCCAAGTCCTACCCCATATCACACCACTATTGATGAGTGATGACATCGATGTGCTGCAATTTCTGAAAGATGAGTATGCTTATATAGCGGTGTCTCTTCGACAACAAGAACACTATCAATACGCACTACTCGAAATCCCAACGGATCATTTGCCCCGTTTTGTGATGATGCCAGAGCAGAAAGGTACGCAACGAAAAACCATCATCCTGCTGGACAATATTATTCGCTATTGTCTCGACGATATTTTCCGTGGTTTCTTTGAGTATGATGAGCTCAAAGGCTATGCGATGAAAATGACACGTGATGCAGAATATGACTTACGCCATGAGGTCGAATTCAACTTAATTGAGCAGATGTCGGAAGGTTTAAGCCAGCGACTGACCGCCATGCCAGTTCGCTTTGTTTATGAACGTGATATGCCATCACAAATGCTCGATTTTTTATGTCAGAAACTCAAGATATCCAGCTACGACAGCCAGATCCCCGGCGGACGCTATCACAACTTCAAAGACTTTATCGCCTTTCCCAATGTAGGTCATAAACACTTAGAAAATAAGCCGCTATCTCCGATGGAGAGTGCCGATTTTACCGGATTTAATAATAACTTCGATGCCATCAAGCAACGCGATATTTTGCTCTACTACCCCTATCATACCTTTGAGCATGTGGCTGAATTGGTTCGTCAGGCATCCTTTGATCCTAAAGTTCTGGGGATCAAGATGAACGTGTATCGTGTCGCCAAAGACTCGCGTTTAATGAACTCACTGATTGACGCCGTGCACAATGGAAAAAGTGTCACTGTCGTGGTTGAGCTTCAAGCGCGCTTTGATGAACAAGCCAACATCGAATGGGCTAAGTTGCTGACAGAGGCTGGCGTTCAAGTCATGTTTGGCACACCGGGACTAAAAATTCACTCCAAGTTACTACTGATCAGCCGCAAAGAAGATGAGCAGATCACGCATTATGC
The DNA here is from genome assembly GCF_050113675.1 of Vibrio sp. TRT 21S02. Taxonomy (NCBI): domain Bacteria; kingdom Pseudomonadati; phylum Pseudomonadota; class Gammaproteobacteria; order Vibrionales; family Vibrionaceae; genus Vibrio; species Vibrio sp. TRT 21S02. Next base: position 270,409 of record NZ_JBNJOI010000003.1, on the reverse strand, counting down.
CCATATCGGTACAGGAAACTTCCATGAACAAACCGCGCGGGTCTATACCGATTTTGCCTTACTCACCGCCGACCCAGCACTGACTCACGAAGTTCGCAATGTGTTTGCCTATATTGAGAACCCTTATTTGCCAGTGAAATTCAAGCACCTGATCGTCTCACCGCGTAATTCGCGTAAGCAGCTCTATCGCTTGATCGACAAAGAAATCGAACATGCCCAAGCAGGCAAAAAGGCCATCATTACCCTTAAGGTGAATAATCTGGTCGATAAAGGCTTGATCAATAAGCTTTATGACGCGAGTAGCGCTGGCGTCAAAGTCCGAATGATCATTCGCGGAATGTGCTCACTGATCCCGGGAATTCAGGGTGTTAGCGAGAATATTCAAGTCATCAGTATTGTTGACCGCTTTTTAGAGCATCCGAGAGTCTTGATCACCCATAATAACGGAGACGAGAAGGTCTATATCTCCTCGGCTGACTGGATGACTCGTAATATTGATCACCGTATTGAAGTGGCTACGCCAATCAATGCTCCTAGGTTAAAGCAACGGATCATTGATATCATTGAGCTCCATTTTACCGATACCGTCAAAGCTCGTTGGATTGATAAAGAGATGAGCAATACGTATGTACCGCGAGGTAATCGCAAAAAGGTACGCTCACAAGCAGCTATTTACGACTATCTTAAACAGGTAGAAAAGCAAGCTAGAAAAGCCTATGAACGAGCCAAAACCGATGACGCAACCAACACCCACTCGTGATATCGCCGCCATAGATTTAGGCTCGAATAGCTTTCACATGGTAGTCGCTAAAGTCGTGGATAAACACCTACAACTCGTCAGTCGGCATAAACAGCGAGTGCGCTTGGCTTCCGGATTGGATAGCCAGAAAAACCTCGATCATGCTGCAATCGAACGGGGTATTGAATGCTTGAGTATGTTTGCAGAGCGGCTAAGAGGCTTTGACCGCGACAACGTGCGTATTGCCGCCACTCACACACTTCGACAAGCAAACAACGCCCATATATTTCTACAGCGCGCCAGAGAGGTATTGCCTTTCCCGATCGAAATTATCCCCGGCACCGAGGAAGCAAGGCTAATTTTCCTTGGCGTGGCCCATACCCAACCAGAATCTAACTCCAAATTGGTCATCGATATCGGTGGCGGCAGTACCGAGCTCATTATTGGTCAAGGATTCGATGCCAACTTAGTGCACAGTAAACCGATGGGCTGCGTCAGTTTTACTCACCGTTTCTTTGCTGATGGAAAACCATCGCTTGAAAACCTCAATCACGCCATGATTGCGGCAGAGCAAAAACTGGAATCCATCGCCTATCGCTACCAAAAACAAGGGTGGGACATTGCATTTGGTGCTTCCGGTACCATTAAAGCGATTCGTGAAGTGCTCATTGGCCTTGGATTTGAAGATGGCTTAATCACGCCAGATAGGCTCACTTTGTTACGACAAGAAATACAACAGTGGCCACACATTAATGAGATAAAATTAACCGGACTGAGTGCCGAGCGAAAACCCGTATTTGCAGCCGGTGTTGCCATTCTAAGTGCTATTTTCCATTCTTTGAGCATTAAAGAATTACACTTTTCTGAAGGCGCATTACGAGAAGGGGTACTCTATGAAATGGAGGCAGGTTTTAAGCGTTCCGATATTCGTATGCGAACCACTGAAAGTCTGGCTCAAAAACATTTGGTTGATGTCGACCACGCGACAAAAATCAAAACGCAAGCTCGTGAGTTCTTGCTGCAAACCCACCAAACTTTGGGCATAAGCCAAAACAGCCAACTGTTTGATCTACTTGAGTGGAGCGCACTGCTTCATGAAGTAGGTTTAAGCATTAGCTTGCAAGCGTTTCATCGCCATTCGGCTTACATTCTTCGCCACACCAACATGCCCGGATTTAACCGTGAACAACAACGTATACTATCCACACTAGTGCGTTTTCAACGTAAGGCACTCAAGCTGCATGAAATGGACACGTTCTCGTTATTCGAGAAACAACAGATCATCAGCTTGATCCGAATTCTCAGATTAAGTATTTTGCTCCATGGACAGAGAACTAAAGAAGCTCTCCCTCAGATAACTCTGCAGATTGATGACGAAAAGTGGACATTAACTTGTCAGGATACGCAGTGGCTCAGCGACAATAAATTGCTGTATGCGGATCTAAAAACTGAACGCGAATATTGGAAGAGCGTGGATTGGGTATTGGCATTTTAAAGTGGTGATCACTCGATCCCCACTTTCTTCAATTCTTGAGCAGCAAACTCAGCCGAGATTGGTACATATCCGTCTTTAGCCACTAATTCTTGTCCCTCTTGAGAATAGATGAAGCGGATAAACTCTCTCTCAATCGGTGATAACGGCTTGGTTGGATGCTTGTTCACGTACACATACAAATACCGTGACAGTGGATACTTGCCAGATAAAATATTGTCTTGTGTCGCTTCAATATACGCTTGTCCGTGACGCGCAATCGGCAGTAGCTTCACGCCCGTCACCTGATACCCAACACCAGAATAACCAATCGTATTGATTGCCGAAGCCACCGATTGAACCACCGAAGCCGAGCCAGGCTGTTCATTAACGCTGTTCTTAAAATCCCCGCCACATAAGGCATTGGTTTTAAAATAACCATACGTACCAGAAACAGAGTTACGCCCAAACAGCTGCATAGAACGTTTGGCCCATTGATATTCCAGCCCTAGCTGCGACCAAGTCGTCACCGGGTGATTGGCCCCGCAACGCAATGTGGATGAAAAAATACTATCCAGTTGAGTGAAATTGAGCCCTTCAATGGGGTTATCACGATGAACAAAAATACCAATGGCATCAATCGCGATTCGCAATGCGGTTGGCTTATATCCTTGCTCACGTTCAAACGCCTCGATTTCTCGATTTCGCATCGGGCGACTCATAGGGCCAAATTGCGCCGTACCTTCCGTTAAAGCAGGTGGTGCGGTTGAGGAACCAGACGCCTGAACTTGACCATTGATACTGGGATAGATTTGTTTGAACTCTTCAATCCACAAGGTTGTCATGCCAGCCAGAGTGTCTGAGCCCACCGTTGATATACTCCCGGTGATCCCCGGTACTTTTTGATAACTTTGTAACCCTTGCGCCATCACTGATGTACTCAGTACCGCAAAACAAGCACCTAATATCCATTTCTTCATGACGACACCACCAAGCGCTCTGGCAACACGAAGGAAAACTTACTGCCCACACCCACTTCACTGTGAATTTCTAGGTGAGAGTCATGGTGGGTTAGCGCATGTTTAACAATCGCTAATCCAAGGCCACTTCCCCCAGTATCACGCGAGCGAGCCTTATCCACACGGTAAAACCGTTCCGTCAATCGATGTAAGTGTTGAGGCTCTATCCCGTCCCCACTATCTTCCACTTCAAGGCAAGCGCCCTGCGGCGTGCGATACCAACGCACCTGAATATCAGCACCAGCTGGGGTGTATTTCACCGCATTGTAGACCAAGTTTGAAATTGCGCTGCGCAATTGATCTTCATCTGCTAGTACTCGAAGTGACGCATCAACATCAAACGTCAGTTGGTGGGCATTTTCACCACTGAGGCTCACTGCTTCTTTTTCTAACACATCCAGCATGGATGGCACGTTGACTACATCTTCCAGCTCATGCATTGGCGCTGCTTCAATTTTAGAAAGCGTCAGTAGTTGATTAACTAAGCTGTTCATTCGGTTGAGCTGCTCGGTCATGACCCCATGCGCTTTGCTCCACATCGGTCCACCGAGCATATCTGGGTCTTCCGTCATTTCCAGATAACCTTGCAGTACTGTCATCGGGGTACGCAATTCATGTGAGACATTGGCAAAGAAGTTACGTCGCATACCTTCAAGCTGCTTGAGCTGGGTAACATCACGCACCACCATTAGATGTTCACCTTCGGTATACGGCACAATACGCAACTCAAGTAATCGCTCAACGTTCAAAGGCGAGCGCATTTCCAGCGGCTCAGAAAAATCGGCTTTATTGAGGTATTTGATAAAATCTGGGGTACGAATTAAGTTAGAGATAGGTTGCCCAGAGTCTTCCGGCCAACGGAAACCAAGCAGGTGTTGCGCCAACTTATTGCACCAGACGATGTTCCCTTCACCACGAAAAACCACCACGGCATCGGGTAAGGATTCTGCGCCATTTCGGAAACGGCGAATCAGATTCGTTAGCTCTTTGCGCTTCTTACGCTGGCGTTGCTGAAGACGGTAGATACCGTTGAACAAGTGCTCCCAGTTACCACTGCCAGAAGGCGGCGTTAGGCGTTTCTCATCCCAAAGCCACGCCGACAAGCGCATCTGATTATGCAGGTGCCAAAATAACTGCAAAACCGTGGCAGCTAGTAGCAACCACGGCAAATATCCGAATATCCATCCAACAATCACCCAAGGGGTGTAAAAAAAAGCCAGCTCCCAGGCCAGCTTTTTCCAGGTTAACCTTTCAACCACATATCGCTCCGCTTATATTCACTCGTTATGCTTTGGTTGAGAAACGGTAGCCAGCTCCACGAACGGTCTGAATGAGCTTATCATGGCCCGCTTCTTCCAATGCTTTACGAAGACGACGGATGTGTACATCAACCGTACGATCTTCCACATAAACATTGGTGCCCCATACATTATTGAGCAACTGCTCTCGACTATAAACTCGTTCTTGATGAGTCATAAAGAAGTGCAGCATTTTAAATTCTGTTGGTCCCATCTCTACGGCTTGATTGTTCGCAGTGACACGATGGGAAACCGGATCCAATTTCAGTCCTTGAACATCAATCGTATCTTCTAGTGCTGTTGGTGTAACGCGGCGAATCACCGCTTTTAGCCTTGCCACCAGCTCCTTGGGTGAGAATGGCTTAGTAATGTAATCATCCGCCCCAACTTCTAGGCCACGAACTTTGTCTTCTTCTTCACCGCGTGCCGTCAACATGACCACAGGGATATTGCGCGTCAGCTCTTCACGTTTCATGTGTTTAATGAAGTTGATACCACTGCCACCCGGTAGCATCCAGTCAAGCAAAACCAGATCAGGAAAAGGTTCAGCCAGCTTAGTTACTGCACTGTCATAATCTTCAGCTTCCACTGCCTGATAACCTTTCTGTTCAAGAACGAAGCAAAGCATCTCGCGAATAGGCGCTTCATCTTCTACTACCAGAATCCTTCTAGACATAATTGATTAACCTTATGTTAGTTATACCGTTTTCTGAGTTCTTCTCAGGCGTTGACGCTAAGCATTATTACTAGCAATTATGACACTTTTGTGACCTTTGCAAACAAATTTTCATATAACTTTCTCGCTTCCTGCAAACAACTTTAATATGCGCGGCCTGACATATTGAAAAAATCCATCAGGACATCATCGGCAAAATTGCCTATGATTGCCGACTCAATTCAGGTAAGAGAAACAATATGTGGTTTAAAAATTGTATGGTTTATCGTGTTAATCGCGATATCGAATTCAATGCTGATCAGCTAGAAAAACAGTTAGCTGAGTTTCGTTTTACGCCGTGCGGCAGCCAAGACAAGCAGAAATTTGGTTGGGTAACTGCAATGGGCAAGCATGGGGATATGATGACCCATGTTTCTGAAAACCGAATTCTTATCTGTGCTAAGAAAGAAGAAAAGATGCTACCGGCTTCGGTTATCAAAGACTCGTTGAATGCAAAAGTCGAGGCAATGGAAGCGCAGGAAGGCCGTCCTTTAAAGAAAAAGGAAAAGGACAACCTAAAAGAAGACATCATTATGGATTTACTCCCACGTGCTTTTAGCCGCAGTAACCATACCTTTGTCCTTATTCTGCCAAAAGAAGGCTTCATTTTAGTCGATGCCAGCAGCTACAAAAAAGCCGAAGACGTGCTCGCACTTTTGCGTAAAACAATGGGTAGCTTACCCGTTGTCCCAGCGATTCCAGAAAAAGCAGTGGAGTCGACATTGACTGAATGGGTTAAAACTGGCAACACACCTGTTGGTTTCCAAATGTTGGATGAAGCGGAGCTAAAATCTGTTCTTGAAGAGGGCGGAATTATCCGCTGTAAAAAACAAGAGCTGACCGCAGACGAAATTCGTAGCCATATCGACGCTGATAAAGTGGTGACTAAGCTGGCTCTTTGGTGGCAAGAGCGATTAGAGTTTGTTCTTGCAGATGATGGTAGCATCAAACGCTTGAAGTTTTCCGACGAATTGCGCGATCAAAATGATGATATTCCACGTGAAGATCAAGCTGCACGTTTTGATGCAGACTTTTCATTATTGTGCGGTGAGCTCAGTGCATTCCTACCTAACCTTTACGAGGCACTAGGTGGCTTACCGCACCCGAATGCCTAGCCGCTCAAGTACATCGACACTCAATTGATGAAAGCTCCTTATTAAAGGAGCTTTTTTAATTTCACATTCACCTGAAGTTAAAAGTCTTTTAACTTTACCTCTATTTTCTCTCTATATTGACAAGATGTATTATTCCTGAGAATGATTTGCAACCGCATTTCATCCAAATTTTAAGCCTATCAATTTAAAATAATAAATATAGAGAACACACAATGAAAAAACTTACAACGCTTGCAGCTCTTCTCGCAACATCATTTGCGGCCCAAGCTGCCGATCACTCCGTCATGCTGGGTTATGCCGCGACTGATATCAAACACGCAGAAGATGTCCTCGGTGGTTTCACACTAAAATACCGTTATGACGGCGCCAACAGACTTGGTTTCTTAGTTAGCGCGACCATTACTGCTGATGAAGACGTTGCGTATGGGGTTCAATTCCAACCAGACATTGATGTGGTAGAAACAGCAAAAACAACGCGCAGCTACGCTAGCCTTCATGTTGGTCCAACATACCGCTTCAACGACATTGTTAGCGCCTATGCCACATTAGGTTACTCTGAGTACATCATTGAAAACGAAGCACGTGGACGCACGACATCCAAAATCGAAGATGAAAACTTTGCCGGTGGAGCGGGTCTTGAATTCAACGTGACTCGTGGTTTTGTGATCAATAGTGGCTTTGAATACAGTGAGCACCTCGCAGACGCAAGAGCACTGACCTATTCTGTGGCTCTCGGATATCGTTTCTAACCCAATCCAACCTTATTAAAGCCTGCCTGAGTGTAGGCTTTTTACTCTCCTTCTCTTCAAGGCTCAATGGTAATTTTCCTAGTCACAAGTCACGTTTTGACGTAAAATTTGCGCCCCTTATTCCATTAGGTGGAATAGGCCTGACTTGAGATCAGATAAAGAGAATTACACATGACTGAGAAAGCATTCGTACCTGAGCTACTGTCACCTGCAGGTAGCCTTAAAAATATGCGTTACGCATTTGCCTACGGCGCAGACGCGGTATACGCAGGCCAACCTCGTTACAGCCTTCGCGTACGTAACAACGAGTTCAACCACGAGAACCTAAAAATTGGTATCGATGAAGCACATGCCCAAGGCAAAAAGCTTTACGTGGTTTGTAACATCCAACCACACAACTCAAAGCTAAAAACCTTCATCCGCGACTTGAAACCAGTGGTAGAAATGGGCCCAGACGCATTGATCATGTCTGACCCAGGTCTAATTATGATGGTTCGTGAAGCCTTCCCTGAGATGCCGATTCACCTGTCAGTTCAAGCGAACGCAGTAAACTGGGCAACCGTAAAATTCTGGGCGGCTAACGGCGTTGAACGTGTGATTGTTTCTCGTGAGCTTTCTCTAGAAGAGATCGAAGAAATTCGTGAGCATTGCCCTGAAACAGAGCTTGAAGTTTTTGTTCACGGCGCACTGTGCATGGCTTACTCAGGCCGCTGCCTACTTTCTGGCTATATCAACAAACGTGACCCAAACCAAGGCACATGCACTAACGCTTGTCGTTGGGAATACAAAGTTGAAGAAGGCAAAGAAAACGACACTGGCGACATCGTAGAGAAATTCGACCCAGCACAAGCGCAAGCGGTTGAAGTTCAAGATGAGCGACCAGAAACGACTATCGGTCGTGGCAAACCAACCGATGAAGTGGTTCTGCTGTCTGAAGCGCACCGCCCAGAAGAAAAAATGGCGGCATTTGAAGATGAACACGGCACTTACATCATGAACTCAAAAGACCTGCGTGCTATCCAACACGTTGAGCGTCTGACTAAGATGGGTGTTCACTCACTGAAGATCGAAGGTCGTACTAAATCGTTCTACTACTGTGCCCGTACTGCACAAGTTTACCGTAAAGCGATTGATGACGCCGTTGCTGGTAAACCATTTGATGAGAGCTTAATGGGCACGCTAGAAAGCCTAGCACACCGTGGTTACACCGAAGGCTTCCTGCGTCGTCACACACACGATGCTTACCAAAACTACGACTACGGCTACTCCGTGTCTGACGCACAGCAATTTGTTGGTGAGTTCACGGGCAAACGCCGTGGTGACCTTGCTGAAGTTGAAGTGAAAAACAAATTCGTTGTCGGTGATAGCCTTGAGCTTATGACACCAAAAGGCAACGTGATTTTCACGCTAGAGGCGATGGAAAACCGTAAATCAGAACAAGTCGAAGACGCAAAAGGAAACGGCCACTTTGTATTCATCCCTGTTCCACAAGACATGGACTTAGAATACGGCCTGTTAATGCGTAACCTAAACTCAGGTCAGGATACCCGTAACCCAACAGGTAAGTAATCATGGCATTACTGATCACTGACAAATGCATTAACTGCGACATGTGTGACCCAGAATGTCCTAATGGGGCAATCAGCATGGGCGATACGATCTTTGAGATCGATCCTGCGCTGTGTACGGAATGTAAAGGTCATTATGAGAAGCCAACGTGTCAGTCGGTATGTCCGATCACGAAATGCATTATTACGGATCCGAACCACGTCGAAACCGACGAAGAGTTACTCGAAAAGTTCGTAATTATCCAAGGGTTAGCATAACCTTTTGACTGAAAGACAAACGCCGCTCAATGAGCGGCGTTTTTAGTATTAGCGGGAGTGACTTTGATCGAGGAGTGTCTGACACATCGCAGGCATCACTTTTGGCTTTTTCTTTTTCGGTTTAGTCGCTGTACTGGTTGTTTTTAATACAGGTTTCGGTTGTGGCTTCCAACTCGCAAGCTCGGCACCACAACCATCACCTGCGGGCGGCGCGGCTTGTGGTAAGCACTGCGTACTGCCTTGTGGACACTTCAGACGTACATGCATATGGTAATGGTGTCCCCACCATGGTCGCACCTTCCGTAACCAGTCTCTATCACTGCTCTTTTCACTCTGACAAAGCTTTTCTTTGATCACGGGATGAACAAAAATTCTTACTACCTCTTGATCCGAAGCTGCCGCTTTCACTAGCTCAAAATGGCGTTGCTCCCAATTATTCTTGCGTAACTTGTACTGTTCAAGATTCACTAGGCTCATCGCTTTAGGCTCTGCTAACTTCTCTGGTGGTAGTTTTTCGTCAGCAAAACGCAGCCAGATATCCGCATCCAAACCCGTTTGGTGGCTAGTGTGCCCAGAGGAGAACCGCCCTCCCTGTGGCAGTGAGAGATCACCAATCAATAAGTTAGTATGCAAACCCTGTTGTGCAAAGTGGGACAGACGCTCGATAAAAGCGATGGTATTGGGGTGGCCAAAGTAGCGATCGCGTTGGCTACGAAGCACTTGATAACCTTCCCCTTTCAAAGGCAGAGCAGCGGCTCCGACTAAACAGCCATTGGCATAGCTACCAACTGACTCTGAAGGTAACGAAGAGGGCTGTGTTAGCTTTTCCCAAGGGCTTGCAGAAACCCCTAAAGAAAGAAAGGACGCCAGTAGTAATAATTTCCGCTTCATCCTTTCTCCTTACATCATTGGATGGCTTAGGTATTGCTAATAATGTTCACCGTTATCGTAGTAGCCCTTCGCTTCTAACGCAGTGAAAATAACAGCCACATCAACGTCTTCACCGATGATGCCGCGAACTTGCCGAGTAATGGTTTGAGCAACCGCGTCTTGCGTTTCCTGCCCGCGATCAAACCAAAGCACTTCAACAAATGGGTAAGCTGGATTCACTTCCCCTTCAAGATAAAACGTAGTGTAGATGTATTCGAAGGTGAAGTCTTCACGAGGACAATCCATTAATGGTTGAAGCTCATCAATGAGAGATTTCGATAGAGTCTGCACTGTTTGTGGCTCAACAGCGCGAAAACGTAGGTGTGGCATAAGTTGCTTCCTTTTATTGTTTTAACAAATGATAGCAACTTACTTATGCCGAAGGAAACTAGGATGCTAGTGTTGTGAAGGCATAAAAAAACCGCCATAAAAAATGGCGGTTTTTATTAATGAACCTGTCGTTATGGCATTTGATCTAGCTCTTCGCCTTCTTTTTCCACTTGTGGTGGCATTAGGTGCTCTTTGGTGATACCGAGTTTCAATGCCAGTGCAGAAGCCACATAGATTGAAGAGTACGTACCAACCGTAATACCTAGTAGAAGTGCTGTCGCAAAACCATGAATCATAGCACCGCCTTGAGTAAACAAAGCGATCACAACAAACAAAGTGGTACCCGATGTGATCAACGTACGACTCAGAGTTTGTGTGATAGAGCTGTTCATGATGTCAGCAGGCTCACCTTTACGCATCTTGCGGAAGTTTTCACGGATACGGTCAAAAACAACGATGGTATCGTTGAGCGAGTAACCTACAACCGTCAATAACGCCGCCACGATGGTTAGGTCAACTTCAATTTCCATCAAAGAGAACACACCAAGCGTAATGATCACGTCATGCGCCAATGCGAGTACCGCACCCGCCGCTAAACGCCATTCAAAACGCATCGATACATAGAGCAAGATACAGATAAGAGAGACCAAAATTGCAAGGCCACCTGCTTCTGTCAGTTCATCACCCACATTCGGGCCAACGAACTCGATACGGCGCATTTCAACACTTTCACCCGTACCGTCTTTGATGGCAGATAAAATCTGGTTACCCAGCGTTTCACCTGCTACATCATCACGAGGACGCAGGCGCACCATGACGTCACGAGCACTACCGAAGTTCTGAACCGTCGCATCGCCGAAACCTTTCGCATCAAGCGCGCTACGGATATCTTCTAAGTTCGCTGGTTGCTCAAAACCCACTTCAATCAGCGTACCGCCCGTAAAGTCTAAGCCCCAGTTCAACCATTTCGTTGACAGCGTGAAAATCGACGCCCCAATCATTAAGAGAGAGAAGACAAACGCCACCTTCGACCAACGCATAAAGTCGATCGTTTTTTCTGCTTTTAGAATTTGAAACATAATAATTCCCAGCCTTAGATCGACAGTTTGTCAATGCGTTTGCCACCATACACTAAGTTCACGACGCATCGTGTACCGATAATGGCAGTAAACATTGAAGTCAGAATACCGATAGATAATGTAACCGCGAAGCCTTTGATAGCCCCCGTGCCCACAGCAAACAAGATGATTGCCGTGATCAAGGTGGTAATGTTGGCATCGGCAATGGTGCTGAACGCGTTTGCGTAGCCTTGGTGAATCGCTTGTTGTGGATTGCGTCCATCACGTAGCTCTTCACGAATACGCTCAAAGATCAGAACGTTCGCATCCACCGCCATACCGACCGTCAGTACAATACCGGCAATACCCGGTAGCGTCATTGTTGCCCCTGGAATCATCGACATGACACCAATGATCAATACGAGGTTAGCCACCAACGCAAGGTTTGCGATAAAGCCAAACTTACGGTAGTAAAGCAGCGTAAACAACATCACCGCGACCATACCCCAGATACAAGCCTGAATACCCATGTCGATGTTCTGTTGACCCATAGATGGACCAATCGTACGTTCTTCGACAATAGAAATCGGAGCAATCAACGCACCCGCACGTAGTAGTAGTGCTAAGTTATGCGCTTCAGCAGCGGAATCAATACCTGTAATACGGAAGTTACGGCCAAGCGCAGACTGAATCGTTGCTTGGTTGATCACTTCTTCATGCTTAGAAAGAATCACTTTGCCTTCAGGTGTACGGCGACCACTGTCTTTGTACTCAGCAAACACTGTTGCCATCAGCTTACCGATGTTCTTCTTCGAGAAAGCAGACATCTTGTTACCACCTTCGCTATCAAGCGAGATGTTAACTTGTGGACGTCCGTATTCATCGACACTTGAACTTGCATCAGTGATGCTTGCACCGCTTAGGATGACACGTTTTTTCAGCACAACAGGGCGACCATCACGATCTTGCTTGATTTCGCTACCTGCTGGTGCACGACCACTTGCAGCGGCTGCAAGATCAGCTTTTGAGTCCACTTCTCGGAACTCTAGTGTCGCTGTAGCGCCCAAAATTTCTTTTGCACGAGCAGTGTCTTGAACACCCGGCAGCTCAACCACAATGCGGCTTGCTCCTTGGCGTTGAACCAATGGCTCAGCAACACCCAACTCATTCACACGGTTACGAAGAATAGTAATGTTCTGCTCAACGGCGTAGTTGCGAATTTCTTGCAAACGTTGCTCTGTAAAAGTGGCGACAAGTGCAAAACGACCGTTGCTATCAGAGTCAGCAAACAACATATCAGGATGTTTTTGCTCAAGAAGACGTTTAGCTTGTTCTAATTGCTCCGCATCACGAAGAAGCACTTCTACGCCATCTTTACCAGCAGGACGAATAGCACGGTAGCGAATTTTTTCTTCACGAAGTTCACTACGAAAGGCTTCTTCTTGTTGCCCAACTAGCTTTTCCATTGCAGCATCCATATCCACTTCCATTAAGAAGTGAACACCACCACGTAGGTCAAGGCCAAGTTTCATTGGCGCAGCGCCGATAGATTCAAGCCAATCAGGCGTTGAAGCGGCTAAGTTCAAAGCAACAATTTTATCTTTGCCAAGCGCTTCGCTGATAACATCACGCGCACTGATCTGAGTATCAGTATCGTTGAAACGAACAAGAATTGATCCATTCTCAAGAGCAATGGATTTATGGGAAAGGCTCTGTTTATCAAGAGCTTTAGTGACAGCATCCAGCGTTGACATATCTACAGAGGCACCACGCGCCCCTGTAACTTGAATAGCCGGATCTTCACCGTAGAGATTTGGAAGTGCATACAAGGCAGCGACGGCAATGGCCAGCACCACCATCAGGTACTTCCATAAAGGATAACGGTTTAGCACAGCGAGGATCCTCTAGCTGTTTTATAGAGATTTAAGCGTACCTTTTGGTAGCACTGCGGTTACGAAGTCTTTTTTGATTACAACTTCATTGTTTGCATTAAGCTCAATAGAGATGTAGTCATTGTCTTCTGAAATTTTAGTGATTCGACCAACCAAGCCACCGCTGGTTAGTACTTCATCACCTTTTGACATTGCTGCCATTAGGTTCTTATGCTCTTTTACACGCTTTGCTTGTGGACGGTAGATCATGAAGTAGAAGATCACCGCGAACATACCTAGCATGATTAGCATTTCAAAACCGCCGCCTTGAGCTGCGCCTTCTGCTGCTGCGTGAGCTTTAGAAATAAACATTAAAACATCCTCTATTATTTTTTTAGATAATCCAACAAATTGGGCTTTCGTACTTTCGTTTCAAGTCCAAGAACAAGTAATAGAGATCACTCTCTCAAAATTTCGGTACGTTCGCTTACTTTATTAGCAAAAGCCTTTGGCATCTCGCCAAAGGCTTTAAATACGTTATTTAGCTAGTGGTGGAACTTCACGATCGCGACGCGCGTAAAATTCTTCCACAAACTGGTCGAAGCGATCTTCATCAATCGCGCTACGAATACTTTCCATCAAACGCTGGTAATAGCGTAAGTTATGGATGGTGTTTAGACGAGCACCCAAAATTTCGTTACAGCGATCTAAGTGATGTAGGTACGACTTCGAGTAATTCTGACAAGTGTAACAGTCACAATGCGGATCTAACGGTGTTGTATCCGTTTTATGTTTCGCATTACGGATCTTGATCACACCACCAGTTACAAACAGGTGACCATTACGCGCATTACGTGTTGGCATAACACAGTCAAACATATCGATACCACGGCGAACACCTTCCACTAAGTCTTCAGGTTTACCCACACCCATCAGGTAGCGTGGTTTGTCTTCCGGAAGTTGAGGACATGTGTGTTCAAGAATACGGTGCATGTCTTCTTTTGGCTCACCAACAGCAAGACCACCAACGGCATAGCCATCAAAACCGATTTCAGTCAGCCCTTTAACGGATACATCACGTAGATCTTCATAAACACCACCTTGAACAATACCAAACAGGTTGTTCGGGTTTTCAAGTTTATCGAAGTGATCACGTGAACGTTGTGCCCAACGTAGTGACATTTCCATCGATTTCTTTGCTTCATCGTGTGTCGCTGGGTATGGCGTACACTCGTCGAAGATCATTACGATATCTGAACCAAGGTCTTTTTGAATTTCCATCGACTTTTCTGCGTCCATGAAAATCTTGTCACCATTCACAGGGTTACGGAAATGTACCCCTTCTTCCGTGATTTTACGGATATCGCCTAAGCTGAATACCTGAAAACCACCTGAATCTGTAAGAATAGGACCTTGCCAGTTCATAAAATCGTGCAGGTCACCATGCATTTTCATCACTTCTTGCCCAGGGCGTAGCCACAGGTGGAAAGTGTTACCTAGAAGAATTTCAGCACCCGTGCCTTTTACTTCTTCTGGCGTCATGCCTTTTACTGTGCCGTAAGTACCAACAGGCATAAATGCTGGTGTTTGCACAGTGCCACGCTCAAAGGTCAGTTGACCACGGCGAGCGTTGCCGTTTTTCTTCTTAAGATCGAATGATAATTTCACGAAGCCTCCAAGTATCAGAGAAACAGTCTGACATTAAGTTCAGAGCAAGATAGTAATTACCTTAACCCTCTCAACCCTAAATAGTTGGAGTTGCAGCTAGGCGACAAGTAGATTCAGCCCTAAGAGCATAGAAGCTCTATGTGATTAGGGTGAATTTACGCAGTCAACAACGCTGCTGCGCCAAATATAACGGGTATAGTAAGGAGCGGTCGCCTTCCATGCGAGAGACAAAGTAACCTTTTACCTTGCTTCCTAGCCTACTGCTAGCACTCGTAAATATTTGTAATTTAGAACTAACCAGCAGAGCTAGTTTGTTTTTTTGCTTATAAACATAGAGTCGCCATAACTAAAGAAACGGTAGCTATTCTCGACGGCGTGTTTGTATGCATTCATTGTATTTTCATAACCTGCAAAAGCACTCACTAACATGATAAGTGTCGATTCTGGCAGGTGGAAGTTAGTGATCAAGCAATCCACTAACTGATATTCGTAGCCCGGATAAATGAAGATTTCTGTATCACCAAAGAATGGCACCAATTCGCTCCCCTTCTTCAGCGCATCTTGCGCTGCGCTTTCTAATGAACGAACGGATGTGGTACCAACCGCAACAATACGGCCACCACGAGATTTGGTTGCATTAATCGCATCAACCACATCTTGCGGTACTTCCACATACTCGGCATGCATGTGGTGCTCATTGATATTGTCCACTTTCACAGGTTGGAAAGTACCAGCACCAACGTGCAAAGTGACATACGCAAACTGAGCGCCTTTCTCTTTTATTTGGGCAAGCAATGCTTCATCGAAATGCAAACCAGCCGTAGGCGCTGCTACTGCACCCGGCTTTTGGTTGTAGACTGTTTGGTAACGCTCTTTATCTGAGTCTTCATCTGGGCGGTCGATGTACGGAGGAAGTGGCATGTGGCCAATTTCTTCCAAAATGTCCAACACCTTTTTGTCAGCATCAAACTTGAGCTCAAACAGTGCGTCATGACGAGCAACCATTTCAGCTTGATATTCATCATTTTCACCAAGGAAAATCGTCGACCCTGGCTTTGGTGATTTAGAGCAACGAACGTGGGCTAAAATGCTTTGTTCATCAAGCATACGCTCGACCAAAACTTCTAGCTTACCGCCAGAGGCTTTGCGACCAAACATGCGAGCAGGAATAACGCGTGTATTGTTAAATACCACTAAGTCACCCGGTTGGATCTGTGCCAATACATCCGTAAAAGTCCCATCAACCAAGGTGCCACTATTACCATCCAGTTGTAAAAGACGGCTTGCTGTGCGCTCAGGTTGTGGATAACGGGCAATCAGCTCATCAGGTAATTCAAAATTAAAATCAGATACTTGCATGTCAGGTACTACTCAGATATTGCTCTTCAACCAACCATTTATGTGGTTGAGAATGGGCCAGTATTTTAATCCAGCCGCTTAGTATAGGCGGGCCACGCGCAATAGCAAGGTGCAGTATTAAATTGAAACAAAACATTTCGTTTATAAAAACTGCAAAGCTTCTCACTGATAAAAACAACATTATTAATAAGGTTAATAAATCCTTAACACGGGATTAATAACAACAATAAATATTTCATTAACTTTATAGACAGTAATAAAGAGGTAAGAATGCTGTTAAGACATCAACTGGGGTTTGGATTTGGTGTAGTCGTGACGTTACTACTCATCATTTCCACATTGTCGTTTTTTCGATTTGATGAAGCCTATAAGGGATTTCAAAACTATCGCTACTTAGCGCAAGCCAGCGTATACACAGGACGAATACAAGCGAACATTCTTGAAGCACGTATCGCCGCCCTCAAATACATTCACGAACAAGATGAGACATACAAAGCCACGGTAGAAAAGCGCCTGCAAGCAAGTTTGTTGTTGTTGGATACCACGATTCAACGTACATCGGAGCCTGAGCTAAACACTGAATTCAATAGTATTAAGCTACTGGTCTCTGACTATGGTCTGCTATTTAACCAAGAAGCGGCGCAGCTGGCGCAAAAAGAGCGGATTATTAATGGTAAATTGGGACAAGCAGGAACCGAGGTAAGACAAAGCCTCAATACCCTAATAGAACAAGCTAAGAACAACAATCAACTCGACACAGCGCTTCGTCTCACCGAGATACTGGAGTTACTTCGAGTGGGCTGGAATAGCAGTGTCACTTACTTTACTACTGGTACGACACAAGACGCAGCCAAAGTATTGGAAGTCATCGACAAAATTCGCTTTAACTGGAAAAACTTAGAGCTCATTGCTTATTCTGCCGAAGAAAAGTCATTATTCGAGGACTTTAACCGTGGTATCGATAACTACGAAAAAGAGTTCTTAGCCATCGAAACGATCGACCAAAGCCTAACGCAACTACGAACACGACTAAATGAAATTGGTTCATCCGCTGCGCAGCAAATAGAAAACGTAAAACTGCTCACCAAAGAGCAGCAAGACACCGTAGGCCCTGAGCTTATTTCGACCACAGAAAGCTCTAAAACCATTCTGCTATTTATCTCCATTCTTGCAACCTTGTTAGCCGTGTTTTTAGGTATTTACATATACAGAAGCATATTACGCACGGTTGGCGGTGAGCCAAATGAAATCGAAAAAATCGTTCATGCCGTTTCTGAAGGCGATTTATCCAGTCAAATTAAGACCACTGGGAATGAGAGCGGGATTTACGCCAATATTTTGTTGATGCGTGATGAGCTAAGTAAGTTGCTAACCGGCTTACACGGGATCTCTGATCGTGTATCGTCTGCGGCAACAGAGCTCAACATGACCATGTCTGATACGGAAAGCAATGCTCAGCAAGAGCTCAGTCAAGTTGAACAAATCGCGACAGCAATAACTGAATTGGCAAGTACAGCGAGCAATGTCAGCGAAAACGCGGCACACGCAGAGAGAGCGGCAAGCGAAGCCACGAACTATGTCAACAATGGTCAACAAGCCTTGAACCGTTCTGATGCACTATCCAATAAGATGAGCCACTCAATCGAAGACACCAATGTCATCGTCGATCAGTTGGTGGATTACTCGCATGAAATCGGCGAGGTTATCAATGTGATCAACAGTATCTCTGAGCAAACAAATCTACTGGCATTGAATGCCGCGATCGAAGCTGCCCGCGCTGGTGATCAGGGTCGAGGGTTTGCAGTGGTTGCTGATGAGGTTCGCTCTTTAGCCGCTAAGACTCAACAATCTACTGTTGATATTCAAGAGATCATCTCTCGTTTACAAAACCAAGCGGATGTTGCCAGCCAACACATGCAATCTAATCTGGTACTGATTAATGAATCACAAACCATTAACTCTGATCTACAAGCTTCATTTGCTGAGGTTTCGAAATCAGTCACTGAGATTTCTGATGTAAACACCCAAGTTGCCACTGCATCAGAAGAGCAATCTAGTGTAACTCAGGACATCTCTCGAAACGTTTCGAGCACGTTCGACATCGTCAATGAGAATGCCTCTGGAGTGAAGCGAAGTAAAACCACCAGCGAAGAACTTTCTACTCTGGCATCTGAGCAAAAAGTACTATTAAGTTTCTTTAGGATCTAGTCCATTGATACCTCTGAAGTCATTGATATTTCAGAGGTATCACTTCTATCCATAACGAATATTTTATCGAAAGAGGACGCTGCTCTCAGAACTGTATACGATTTCTTCCTATATTAAATAGTATAAGGCCAACGACAGGAGGCAGCCCATGTTCAAAGTTGAAGATATGATGACGCGCAACCCGCACACCCTGTTGCGTTCTCACTCACTGGCCGATGCCAAAAGCACAATGCATGCCCTTGATATTCGACATATTCCGGTTGTTGATGCGGACAGAAAGTTGCTTGGCATCGTTTCGCAGCGCGATATTCTTGCCGCTCAAGAATCTAGCTTACAAAAACTTCCCGACACTGATACTTATACACTCAGTACTCCACTGCATGAAGTGATGCACACAGGGCTGGTGACCGTTTCACCGAAAGCAGGGTTGAAACAAAGCGCCCTCTATATGCAAAAACATAAAGTAGGCTGTCTTCCTGTGGTTGATAATGGTGAATTAGTTGGGATCATCACTGACAGTGACTTTGTTGCGATTGCGATTAACTTACTTGAACTGCAAGAAGAAGTAGAGCCAGAAGAAATGGAATAGGTACAATAGTCTCAGTTTATTTGCGCTAAGAAGGTTCACTTCTTAGCGTTAGTGAGGTTATTTACTACGTAAAATTTCTGGCTGACGAGAAATCACACTAAGTGGTGTGTGTTGCCTTACTGTGAGTGTTGGCTCTAATAATACTAATCGCTGCTTTAACTCCTGTTGCAGGATAGCTTCAATCATCATATCAAACCCAAGTAGGGCAATTTTTCCTATCGGTTGCTTAATACTTGAAAAGCCTAATGACTGGGCAATATAGGTATCATCAAAACCTATTATATCAACCTCTTGCTCAAGCTGTTTCTCCCTTAAAGCATGGTGCAAATGGCCAGCGGCTAGATCATCTGAACAAAATACAGCTTCAATTGGGCTATCACTATGAATGATTTTATTGTCGATGAATTGGTACAAAGTGTCTGAGTTATATGGTGCCAGTACACTAGATTTGGGTAAGTCAACGCCCAATTTCTGGAGTTGGTTTCGATAACCACATAAACGATCAGACTGCGTATCACTGGCTCCGATGTAACCCAGCCTTCGATAACCTTGCTGGACAAAATGTTTTGCTGCTAGCTCGCCACCATGCTGATGATGAGTACCAATACTAATGGTGCCGGGTGCAGTTGCTGTCAGCAATACCACAGGAAAAGGCAACGCTTTCAATGGCGCTAAATACCCCTCTTTTAGCGAGCGAGGGATAAGAAATACCCCATCTACTTTATGATTAATACACTCAGACAAAAAGGTCTTTTCTAGCTGAAGATTATTGCGGCTATTAAACAACAGTAAACTGCGGCCATGCTTGTATGCTTCTTGTTCCAATACATCGACAAGCTGAGAAAAAAACGGGTTGGACATATTGCGCACAATAACGGCAAACAGCTTGGTTGGTTTCTTGCGCTTCTGCGGAGGCTTTTGATAATTCAGCGCTGTCATAGCTAGCTCTACTGCTTGCTTAGCTTCAACTGAAACTCGCTCGCTGCCATTAAGCACTCTAGACACAGTGGCAATAGAGACCCCTGCCTTTTTGGCGACATCACGAATCGTCATTGCACTCCCATCCAGCTTTTCTATCAATCAACGTCATATATTAACCTTCGCCATGTAACAAGACTTTGTGTTACATCACAACCTGTTCTCTATTTGTTCAAAACACCGTCAAATTGAGTGAATAAAAGTGCGGCGCTATTTTCACCCTATATCAAGCTCTCTATGATTTCTTCAACCCAAGGTTATTAGGTAAGTAACGTGCAACAACAAAAATATAAAACCATCAACACAGCAACGGAATTAGATAATAAAAAGTTTGAGGAAATAAAATCAAACACTTTATTTCGTCCACTATTTCATATTACCCCACCACATGGGTTATTAAATGATCCGAATGGTTTTTGTTATTTTAATAACCAATATCACTTATTTTACCAATGGTTTCCATTTGATACTTATCATGGAATGAAACATTGGATGCATTTAACCTCTGATGATTTATTAAATTGGTCTGAACATGGTTCAAAAATAACCCCGTTAGAAAGTTATGAATCCCATGGTGCTTATTCAGGTGGTGCCGTGGTTGAAAATGATCGCAGTTACCTATTCTACACCGGCAATGTTAAACGCGGTGATGAACGCGATGCCAACCAATGTTTAGCAATCTTAGATAAAAACAATCAAGTGATTAAACACGCTCTCAACCCGGTGATTGAATCAGTACCACAAGGCTACACCGGCCATGTACGCGATCCAAAAATCGTTAAACGTGGTAATCACTACTTTATGTTACTGGGCGCTCAGCAAGAAATCGATTTAAGCGGTGAGATCATCGTGTACCAATCGCCTGACTTACTCGACTGGGAGTTCAAAGGGACGCTAGATATTCAAGTCAGCGGCGACTTTCTTGACGCCTACATGTATGAGTGTCCTGACCTGCTAGAAGTCGATGGTCATGACGTGCTGATCTTTTCCCCTCAAGGCGTGACTGCTGATGGCACGCGCTTCCACAATAAATTCAACGTCATTTACTGCTTGGGCCAAGTGGATTTCGAGCAGCTGACGTTCACTGTTCGTCATTGGGATGAACTCGACCGTGGCTTTGATTTCTACGCGCCACAAACCATGGCTAATGCACCAGAGAAACAAACACTGATTGCATGGGCAGGAACAGATGACCACTTGCCGAGCGAACAGCAGGGCTGGATTAACTGCTTGACGCTGGCTAGAGAACTGGCCGTTGAAAATAATCGATTAATTCAGCGCCCAAGTATTATTAATTCAGATTCATTAATAAAACACAATGGATATCAATCAAAATATCAAGGAGTTGAACTAGAAAGCTTATCTTTTTCTCTAGAAGTTAATCACTTATCAAAAGAGAAAAATATAACTATTTCTTTGAACACACAAAGTGGTAAAGAGTTAACGCTGACTGTCAATAATAACACCATTACTTTAGATAGAGCGTTATATGACCATCATACCCAAGATTGGGAATTTGGAAATAAACGTCAACACCAAACAGATTACGACATTAACAATATTCACTTCATTTGCGATCAAAGCATTATTGAAATTTATATTAATGATGGTCGAGATGTATTTACCTGTCTTTTCTTCCCTGAGCAAGAAAACCACCAGCTAACTATATCGACTGAAAAAGGTGCTGACCTCGATACCCACCTAACCTACCTTACAATATAATAAAGTGGTGAACAGAATGAACTATGACGCTACCGTAACCGAGATACTGGATAGTATCGGGGGCCTAGACAACATCCGCAACGCTGAGCATTGTGCTACGCGCTTGCGCCTCATCCTTAAAGACAATGACAAGGTAAACACTGACAAAGCAAAAGAGATTAACCAAATCAGCGGGTACTTTTATCAGTCAGGCCAACACCAGTTCATTATTGGTACTGGCAAGGTTTCTCATGTCTACGACTCGCTCAAGCGCGCCTTGGGTGGCGAGTTTGACACCAACGATTTCAAACAAGATGCGTTTGCCGATATGACCGCAAGCCAAAAAGTCGTTCGTACGCTTGCTGATATTTTGATTCCGCTGATCCCAGCACTGGTCACCACCGGCTTATTGATGGGTTTACGTGGCATGATGCTGCACTCTGGCGTCGATTTCTCACCAGAGACGCTGGCGCTGTTTAGCATGCTGACCGATACCGCCTTTGCCTTCTTACCCGTTTTAATCGCTTATTCTGCGGCAAAGAAATTTGGTGGCAATGCCATTATCGCCATTGTTGTGGGCTTGATGATGGTTGCTCCGCAATTACCTAATGCTTGGGTGGTCGCCAATGGTGGCGCAGAGCCGATGATGGTCAATCTGCTGGGTATCAACTTCCCACTGGTCGGTTACCAAGGCACGGTGCTACCTGCGATATTTGCTGGTTGGTTTGTCTCTTACTTAGAGCGCAACCTGCGCCGCTTTATTCCAGCCAGTATGGACTTAGTCTTTACGCCATTCTTGACCATCACGATTGCCGTGTTCGTCATCCTGTTCGGCTTTGGCCCAATCCTACAAACCATTGAACACGGCTGTACCTCATTGGTGCGTATGGCACTAGACCTACCGCTTGGCCTAGGTTACATCCTTTATGGTGCCGTACAGCAGATGATCGTGATCACTGGTCTGCACCACGCACTAGGCGTAATTGAAATTGGTCTACTAAATGAAACAGGCGTGAACCCACTTCAGCCTCTAGGTACGGCTTCAATGGCTGGTCAATTTGGCGCTGCTATCGCGGTGGCGACGCTACTAAAAGATAAGATCAAGAAAGGTAATGCTTACAGCGCGTCAATGTCGACACTGTTTGGTATCACTGAACCGTTATTGTTTGGCGTCAACCTTCAATACAGTAAAGTGTTCATGTTCGGTATGGTCGGTGGCGCTGTAGGTGGTTTGGTTACTTACGTACTAAACATCAGTGCGACCGGTATGGGAATTACCTTCATTCCAGGTATCTTACTTTACTCGCAGTCATTAACGGCAGTTCTCGGTTATCTAACGGTTATTTCGAGTGCATTTGCGACCGCTTTTGTCCTGACTCGTATCTACAACCCAGTAAAAAATAGTCAATAACAATAAATTCATTGGTGTACCGCCCCCTAGGTACACCAATGACCCAGCCCATCTTGCTATGCTCCGATGGGCGCCTTTGTAAGGAACAAATCATGAACAAAGTTTGGCTCACCGGTGACGCTGTTGTAGACCTGATTCCAGATGGCGACAATACCTACCTAAAATGTCCGGGCGGCGCTCCAGCAAATGTTGCAGTTGGGATTGCAAGACTCTCTGGCCAATGTGGATTTTTCGGCCGAGTCGGAGATGACCCTCTAGGGCGTTTTATGGCTGAAGTACTTAATCAAGAAAGTGTTGATGTAAACAGCCTTAAGCTCGACCCTGAGCAACGAACTTCAACCGTGATTGTTGACCTAGACGATCAAGGCGAACGCTCCTTCACCTTTATGGTTAAGCCTAGCGCTGACCAGTTTACTCAGCTCACGGATATCCCCTCGTTTGCAGCAAACCAATGGCTTCACTGCTGTTCGATTGCCCTTGCCAACGAACCGAGCCGTTCAACGACCTTAGCAGCAATGAAAGCGATGAAAGAGGCAAATGGCTTTGTCAGCTTTGATCCCAACCTACGTGATGAAGTATGGCAGCAGCCGCAAGAAATTCGTCCCGTTGTGATGAGTGCGATAAAACTGGCCGAGGTGGTTAAGTTTTCAGAAGAAGAGCTGCTCTATTTAACTGAAACTTGCTCTCTTGATGAGGGATTAACAGAGCTATCTCGCTACTCGATTCCGCTGGTGCTCATCACCCTGGGAGAAAATGGTGCATTGGCGATCGTTAACGGTCAGCAACACCACGTCGATTCAATATCCGTCAACGTTGTCGATACGACAGGAGCTGGGGACGCATTTGTCAGTGGCTTACTTGCCTACCTCTCACAGCATGATGATTGGCAGCAAGAAGCTAAAGTGATTGAAGCCGTTCGTTGGGGCAATATCTGCGGCGCATTAGCAACCACGAAAAAA
This sequence comes from Vibrio sp. TRT 21S02, assembly GCF_050113675.1. Taxonomy (NCBI): domain Bacteria; kingdom Pseudomonadati; phylum Pseudomonadota; class Gammaproteobacteria; order Vibrionales; family Vibrionaceae; genus Vibrio; species Vibrio sp. TRT 21S02. The sequence continues at coordinate 246,415 of NZ_JBNJOI010000003.1, read as the reverse complement.
GGCGCGATAAGTGCATTACCCGATCAAACAACATTACTTGATTGTTTAACTTTGTAATTTTTTCCTTATAGGCTGTTACTCTAACATTGAGTGCCAGCCTCTCCCATCAGCACTTAATTTGATGCTAATGCCTCGTTGCCCAGCTTTAATTTTCATATGAATAAAAAAGAGCGGCCTAAGCCGCTCAAATGCATCAAAGTTTATGCCTAAACAGAAATTCACAGCATGGATTAAAATTGATCCTCTTCCGTAGAGCCCGTCAGTGCCGTGACCGATGATTTTCCACCCTGGATCGTATTGGTCATTTTATCGAAGTAACCAGTACCCACTTCTTGTTGGTGCGCGACAAAAGTGTAACCTTTTTCAGCCGCTTGGAACTCAGGGCGTTGAACTTTCTCAACGTAGTGGCGCATCCCCTCGCCTTGCGCATAATCATGAGCCAGCTCAAACATGTTGAACCACATATTGTGGATGCCTGCTAGTGTAATGAACTGGTATTTGTAGCCCATATCAGAAAGTGCTTGCTGGAACTTCGCGATGGTTTCTGCATCCAAGTTTTTCTCCCAGTTGAAAGAAGGTGAACAGTTGTAAGCAAGCAGCTGATCTGGGTATTCCGCATGAATCGCTTCTGCAAACTTGCGCGCCTCCTCCAAGCAAGGGGTTGCAGTTTCGCACCAGATAAGATCTGCATACGGTGCATAAGCAAGACCACGAGCGATAGCTTGATCAATTCCTGCACGCACACGATAGAAGCCTTCTTGCGTACGCTCTCCTTCAATAAAGTCTTTATCGTATGGATCACAATCCGAAGTCAGTAGATCGGCCGCATTCGCATCCGTACGTGCAATCACCAGTGTTGTTGTGCCCGAAACATCCGCCGCTAGACGAGCTGCTACCAATTTTTGTACTGCTTCTTGAGTTGGAACCAGTACTTTACCGCCCATGTGACCACACTTTTTCACTGAGGCTAGCTGATCTTCAAAGTGAACCCCAGCAGCCCCCGCCTCAATCATTGATTTCATCAGTTCATAGGCATTCAATACGCCACCAAAGCCTGCTTCTGCATCGGCAACAATCGGCAGGAAGTAATCAATCCCCCCTTCGTCTTGTGGTGACTTACCATTTGACCATTGAATTTGGTCAGCACGGCGGAACGAATTGTTGATACGTTTTACTACTGAAGGTACCGAATCCACCGGATAGAGCGATTGGTCTGGGTACATGGTCGAAGCCGTATTGTTATCCGCGGCGACTTGCCAACCTGAGAGGTAAATTGCTTCGATGCCCGCTTTGGCTTGTTGAACCGCTTGCCCACCGGTGAGTGCACCCAAACAGTTCACATAGCCTTTTTTGGCACTGCCATTGACCAGTGACCACAATTTATCTGCACCACGTTGTGCGATGGTGTTGGCTGGTACCATTGAGCCACGCAGTTCTACCACTTCTTCAGCAGTATATGGGCGCTTTACATTTTTCCAGCGTGGGTTGGTTGCCCAATCTTTTTCCAGAGCTTCAATTTGTTGGCGGCGAGTTAGTGTCATTGGTCTATCCCTCTTTTTGCTGTGCGCTGAGCGCACTCTTCTTCCTTTTCTTTGACAGTACTTCCTGATCTGTCTTTGAAAGCGATGTTTCACGTTATTGTTGGTTATTAGGTTTTGACTCAATCCAGATAGTCATATCCAGGGATGGTCAAGAAATTGGTCAGTTCATCGCTGGTTGTCAGCCGAGCCATCAAGTCAGCAGCTTCCTCAAAACGCCCTGCTTGATAACGAGCTTCCCCGACTTCAGTTTTTACTACTTCGATCTCTTCAGCGAGATAGCACTCAAATAGTGCTTTCGTAACCACTTGACCGTTGTCCAACGTTTTTCCATGTTGAATCCACTGCCAAATCGAAGCGCGAGAAATTTCTGCGGTAGCTGCATCTTCCATCAAACCATAAATCGGCACGCAACCATTGCCAGAGATCCACGCTTCAATGTACTGAAGTGCAACACGGATGTTGTGGCGCATACCTTGTTCGGTGCGCTCACCATCGCAGGGTTGCAGTAGGTCTGCGGCTGTTACTGGCGCATCATCATCACGACTTACATCCAATTGATTTGTTCGCTCACCTAAGGCTTCGGTAAATACTTCCATAGCAGTATTCGCCAACCCCGGATGGGCAACCCAAGTCCCATCGTGACCATTATTTGCTTCCAGTGATTTATCATTATGGATTTTATCTAACACCACTTGGTTCGCTTGTGGGTCTTTTGCAGGGATAAAGGCGGCCATTCCCCCCATTGCAAATGCCCCTCTTCGATGACAAGTCCGTACCAACAAACGCGAATATGCGTTGAGAAACGGCTTATCCATGGTCACAACTTGGCGATCCGGCAGCACGCGGTCGGTGTGTTTCTTAAGTGTTTTGATGTAACTGAAAATGTAATCCCAGCGGCCACAGTTGAGCCCAACAATATGCTCTTTTAGCGAGAACAGTATTTCATCCATTTCAAATACCGCCGGTAATGTTTCAATCAAAACAGTCGCTTTGATGGTTCCGGTATCTAAACCAAAATAGTCTTCTGTAAAGTGAAACACTTGGCTCCACCATTGCGCCTCTTTGTGAGATTGCAGCTTTGGAATATAAAAATAAGGGCCACTGCCTTTGTTTAACAAGGCTTTGTGGTTGTTGTAGAAGTACAGTGCAAAATCAAATAAAGCCCCCGGAATGATCGCCCCATTAAAAGAGACATGCTTCTCTTTCAAATGCAGGCCACGAACACGGCAGATCAGCACCGCTGGATCTTCTGTTAATTGGTACTGTTTACCATTTCCCGGGTTGGTGTATTCAATGGTACCGTTTACCGCATCTCGTAAATTCACTTGGCCATCGAGTACTTTGCTCCATGCGGGTGACATTGAATCTTCAAAGTCAGCCATGAACACTTTCACATTGGCGTTTAAGGCATTAATCACCATTTTTCGATCCGTCGGTCCAGTGATCTCAACGCGGCGATCTTGCAAATCTTCCGGGATCCCTAAAATTTTCCAACTGCCTTCACGAATGTCTTGTGTTTCCGGTAAAAAATCGGGCAGTTCACCATGATCAATACGAGTTTGTTTTTCTTCGCGAGCAGCAAGCAATGGCTCAACCTTGTCAGCAAAGTTTGCACACAACAGAGATAAAAAGGTTTGGGCTTCGACAGGGAAAATAGCCTGATGTTCTGGCGAAAGGGTACCAGTAACCTCAAGCATGCCTAAGGTCGCTTGGGCTTCTGCGGTTATATGATTCTTCTCTGGTGTTTGGGCAAGCATAATCTTCTTCCTTAAAGCTATCTTGATGCAGTGAGGTACATTTGTAACTATAAAACAACAAACCAAACATCCTAGTGATTTGCATACTTACTGTCTCTTTACTGCCTTTCGTCTATACCTTCACTCACTTAAATTCGCTTTGCAATCTAGACATAAGTCTTACAAAGCCTTTATTTAACTTACACCAACAAACATTAGAGTTAAAACTCAAAAGTTACAAAAAAGTAAAATTCAAAGTTTTATTCCGTTTCTAATAACCGGTTAAATTGAGCCTCCAGCATGTAAGTAATTACGTAATTTAATTACAGTGAAATTGATGATGTAAAATTGTTTTAAACAGGGTTTTGAATGAGAGAAAGTGGACAGAACGTCATCACTGGCAAGGGATTAAGCGTCACGACATTTGAAGCCTTAAACAAACCAAGAAGACAAGTCTGTAAAATTAACATTGTGAAATTTCACAATTTAATGAAAGCTTCATCAAAAAAGAGCTGTAAAATTTTACAAGTTAAAGTTTACACGCAGCATAAAATGCTAAAAAGCACACTAAAACTAGTGTGCTTTTTATCGTATTAGCTGGTTAAGAAGGACTAAGACTATTTTCTACAGCAGTTCAGATACCACTTCCGCTAATTGGCGGAAACAGCTCACCCGTGATGAACTTGGTCGCCAAACTAAGCCAATATCACGATACGCCTTTTGACCTGGTGGCTCGACAATCACCAAGTTTTGGTTATCAAGCAATCCATGATCAATCGCCATTTGAGGAATGAATGTCGTACCAAGTCCATTAGCTACCATTTGAACTAAGGTATGTAGACTGGTGGCGGTAAAAGGATTGATTTTTTCTCTATCTGTCAGTTTACAGGCAGAGACAGCATGTTCTGTTAAACAGTGCTCTTTCTCTAACAAGAATACTGATTCATCGGGCAGATCATCATATTTGATGGGGACACGGATCGCATCTGCCTGATTACGGCTGATCACCATTCGGAAAGGATCTTGCCCTACTACTTGACTGTCCATGCCTTCAATTTCGACCGGCAAAGCTAAGATCAACACATCCAACTCACCATGTCGTAACGCCGCCAATAAGTTGGTGGTGGTGTCTTCTCTTAAAAGCAGATTCAATTGAGGAAATTGTTGGTTCACCTCTTGCACCAAATCGCAAAGCAAAAACGGTGCAATGGTTGGGATACATCCTAATTTGAGCTGACCTTGCATCTCATCACCTTGGCAAATTTGCCCAAGCTCAACAAGATCTTGTCCTTTGGCTAAAAGTTCACGCCCTTGGAGAACCACCATTTCTCCTGCTTGGGTAAAAACAAGTGGGCTTTTTTTGTCTTTTTTCTCATACAAAGGACAACCAATAAGCTCTTCTAGGTTTTGAATTCCTTTACTTAAGGTAGACTGACTAACAAAACATCGCTCAGCAGCTTCACTAAAATGCCGTGTTTCGTGCAAGGTGACCAAATAGTGCAACTGCTTCAAACTGGGCCATTTATTCATAATTATATTAATATCTCGTCATGCATTTTTGATGGCGTTATAAGATCTCGTATTATCGTTTTTTTCGATTAACTCAATCTATTTATTTCGCTTTTTTCAATACTACAATTTGTACTATAGTTTGTCTCGTACAAACACGGACCAAACCAAAACAACAAAGAGTGGTTTGGAACTAACCATACATTTTAGGAGCAAAAAAATGGTACTAGTAGGTCGTCAAGCCCCTGACTTTACTGCAGCAGCTGTTCTAGGTAACGGTGAGATCGTTGAAAACTTCAACTTTGCAGAATTCACTAAAGGTAAGAAAGCGGTTGTTTTCTTCTACCCACTAGATTTCACGTTCGTTTGCCCATCTGAGCTGATCGCTTTCGACAACCGTCTAGCTGATTTCCAAGCTAAAGGCGTTGAAGTAATCGGTGTTTCTATCGATTCTCAGTTCTCTCACAACGCATGGCGTAACACTGCTATCGAAGATGGCGGTATCGGTCAAGTTAAGTACCCACTAGTTGCTGACGTTAAGCACGAAATCTGTAAAGCGTACGATGTAGAGCACCCAGAAGCAGGCGTTGCTTTCCGTGGTTCTTTCCTAATCGACGAAGACGGTCTTGTACGTCACCAAGTAGTAAACGATCTACCACTAGGTCGTAACATCGACGAAATGCTACGCATGGTAGATGCACTAAACTTCCACCAAAAACACGGTGAAGTATGCCCAGCACAATGGGAAGAAGGTAAAGCAGGTATGGACGCATCACCAAAAGGTGTTGCAGCGTTCCTATCTGAGCACGCAGACGACCTAAGCAAGTAATCTGCTTTTACTGCCCGCGCTCAACGGGTAGTTGGTTGGACGATATATAAAGTAAATAAGCGCAAAAAGCGCATACGCCAATCAGTTATAAGTAAAGTCTGAATCAAAGCCCGAAGGAAACTTCGGGCTTTTTATTTTTCAGCAACAGAGCATTTAGAAATATTGCTTAATAGACAAAAGTATCTCTAAAGAGACAAGGCGTATCGATTTACAGACTTTCTGAAACCCAGCTATTTAAACTCGAATGCGCTCTCTTTATGATGAGTAAAAATTAAATCAGGGCACCTAATTGCCCGTTACCGCTTTCAACATGGAGATTGACTATGGCTTACTTTTCTTTGGCCTTTGGTACGGCAACCAAAAACCGCGATGGAAAAATCATTGAAGCATTTTTTCCAAACCCAGTCCTTAACCCAGCAGACGCTCTTGTTGAGGCTGTAGCAAAAGTGGCAGGTTACGAACAAGGTAACCAAGCTATCGAAATCTCTGCAGCACAAAGTGCAGAACTCAGCGCAGCTTTTGAAGCAAATGGCGATGCAGCAAATGCATCATTTGCAGCGAAAGCAGCAGAGTCTTCTCAGCCTCTAGTTCTTGTTGTGCTAGCAACTGACGAAAAGCCAGCGTCTGTTTCTGAAGGCTTCCTAAAACTTCAATTGATCTCTAATCGCCTTGTTCAGCCACACGGCACAGTACTTGATGGTATCTTCGGTCTATTGCACAACATTGCATGGACTAACGAAGGTCCAATCGATCTACCAGAGCTAGCGGATCGCCAAATTGAAGCTCGTCTAGCAGGCCGCGCTTTGTCAGTCGACTGTGTAGACAAATTCCCGAAAATGGTTGATTACGTAGTACCAACTGGCGTTCGCATTGCAGACACATCACGTGTACGTCTAGGCGCACATGTAGGTGAAGGTACTACCGTCATGCACGAAGGTTTCATCAACTTCAACGCGGGTACTACTGGCGTGAGCATGGTTGAAGGTCGTATCTCTGCAGGCGTTGTTGTTGGTAATGGCTCAGACATCGGTGGTGGTGCCTCTATCATGGGTACACTATCTGGCGGCGGTACTGTGGTTGTTTCTATCGGTGAGAACTCACTACTTGGTGCCAATGCAGGTTTAGGCTTCCCTCTAGGTGATCGCTGTACTGTTGAGTCTGGTTTGTATGTTACTGCAGGTTCGAAAGTACGTATGCTTGACTCTTCTGGTCAAGAAGTGGAAATCGTTAAAGCACGTGACCTTGCTGGCGTTTCCGATCTTCTATTCCGTCGCAACTCAGTGACGGGTCAAATCGAATGCCTAGCAAACAAATCTGCAGTTGAGCTAAACAGCGAGCTACACAGCAATAACTAATCACATTCGTGATAAAGTTTTAGTCGATCCTCGGTCATATTGGCCGAGGATTTTTCTTTCGAAAACCATTGTAATTGGTACGACCAGAACAATAATCCTCCCTCATTCTTTTATCATTTTTCACTCTAGCGCGGTATTTTTCTTTACCTCAACCCTTCACATCCCATTAATAATGGTTAACAAATTGTAATTAACACAATAAGTTAGCATTATCTCAATAAGTTTTTACGATTCTACACCCCTTACCAATACAGCCTTCCTTGTTGTACATACCCCTTTTATTCGTTTTTGCGTAAATAATGACATATTTAACAAAAAATCTATTTTCATTTAATAAAAGCATGCTCGAACGCTCATTTTGATTGTTTGTTTATTTTCGCAATCGTTTTTATATGCACAATGACAGCGTGCCAGAACCACTCTGGTGCATGTGAAACAAAAAGGACTCTGCACATGACTACAACAAAACAACCCTCCCTACTGGGAGCGTGCCTGGCCGAGTTTATTGGTACAGGACTCTTAATCTTTTTTGGCGTCGGCTGCGTCGCCGCACTGGTATTAGCGGGTGCACAATTCGGGCAATGGGAAATCAGTATCGTTTGGGGATTCGGGGTCTCCATCGCGATTTACTGTACCGCTGGCGTTTCAGGGGCTCACATAAACCCTGCCGTGACCATCGCTTTAGCGGCTTTCCACGGTTTTGATAAAGCAAAAGTACTGCCTTACATTATCTCTCAACTTCTTGGTGCTTTTTGCTCTGCGGCTTTGGTTTACAGCCTATACAGTAACCTGTTTACTGAATACGAAATCGCACATAACTTTGTGCGCAGTAGTGAAGAAGCCCTTGCGACTGCGGGTATTTTCTCTACCTACCCGAACGCTGCACTCTCATTCTTTGGCGCTTTTGCGGTTGAATTTGTCATTACCGCAGTTCTCATGTTTGCCATTTTGGCTCTCGGTGATGAGAACAATGGCGCATCACGTGGTGCGATGAACCCGCTGCTGATCGGTATTCTGATCGCCGTCATTGGGGGTTCACTTGGTCCACTAACCGGATTTGCCATGAACCCAGCGCGTGATTTTGGTCCGAAATTATTTGCCTACTTTGCAGGTTGGGATTACGCCCTATCCGGTGCCCGTGATATTCCTTATTTCATCGTACCTATTTTGGCACCTATCGCTGGCGCTTGCTTTGGCGGCTGGCTCTATCCAAAAGCAATTGCAGCACACCTGCCTCAGATTGGCCAAGGCTGTACCATTCCAAATCAGTGCGACAGCACTGAAGAAACAGAACAAGCTCGCGTTTAACGCATCACCTAAAATAAACATATAGAGAAACAAAAGGACTCCCCTATGAACGAGCAAAAATACATTGTCGCACTGGATCAAGGCACCACCAGTTCACGCGCCGTCGTTCTGGACCATGATGCCAATATTGTCAGTGTTGCTCAGCGCGAGTTTACCCAAATCTATCCAGAAGCTGGGTGGGTTGAACATGATCCACTCGAGATTTATGCAACGCAAAGCTCTACGTTGGTCGAAGCACTAGGTAAATCAGGGATTCGTAGCGATGAAGTGGCAGCTATTGGCATCACTAACCAACGTGAAACCACCATTGTGTGGAACAAAGAAACAGGCAAACCCGTATACAACGCCATTGTCTGGCAATGTCGTCGTACTGCAGAGATCTGTGAAGAGTTGAAAGCACGCGGTTTGGAAGATTACATTCGCGAAAATACCGGATTGGTATTAGACCCCTACTTCTCAGGAACAAAAGTGAAGTGGATTCTCGACAACGTTGAAGGAGCACGCGAAGAAGCGGAAGCGGGCAAATTGCTCTTTGGTACAGTAGATACTTGGTTGGTCTGGAAAATGACCCAAGGCCGCGTACACGTTACTGACTACACCAATGCATCACGAACCATGCTGTTTAACATTAACAACCTATGCTGGGATGAAAAACTGCTGGCAGAAATGGGCATTCCCGCTTCAATGATGCCAGAGGTTAAACGCTCATCTGAAGAGTATGGTCAAACCAACATCGGTGGTAAAGGCGGGACACGTATCCCAATATCTGGTATTGCAGGGGATCAGCAAGCCGCGCTCTTTGGCCAAATGTGTGTCCAAGCCGGTCAAGCAAAAAATACTTACGGTACTGGCTGTTTCCTATTGATGAATACGGGCCAAGAGAAAGTTACATCAAAGAATGGATTGCTCACCACACTCGCATGTGGGCCGCAAGGTGAACCTGCTTACGCATTAGAAGGGGCAGTCTTTATGGGCGGCGCTTCAATCCAGTGGCTGCGTGATGAAATGAAACTCTTAGCCGATGCGAAAGATTCTGAATATTTCGCGACCAAAGTAGATTCTTCCAATGGCGTGTACGTTGTTCCTGCATTCACTGGACTTGGCGCACCATATTGGGATGCCTATGCTCGCGGTACCATTGTTGGCTTAACTCGTGGCGTTAACTCCAACCACATCATCCGTGCAACCTTGGAAGGTATTGCGTATCAAACACGAGATGTGCTGGATGCGATGCAAGCTGACTCAGGAATTAAGCTATCCGCACTTCGCGTGGACGGTGGAGCTGTCGCCAATAATTTCTTAATGCAGTTCCAATCCGATGTTCTTGATACCGAAGTGCATCGCCCGAAAGTGACCGAAGTGACCGCACTAGGGGCCGCTTATCTTGCGGGAATTGCGGTTGGTTTTTGGAATAGCATTGATGAACTTCAAGGCAAAGCAGAGCTGGATCGTTCATTCCAACCACATCACGACGAAGAGAAACGCGATCGCCGCTACAAAGGCTGGAAGCGTGCAGTGAAGTGCGCACAAACATGGGCAGAGTTGCGCGATAGCGAAGACTAACGTCACAGTTTCTTCTTGTAATGAGCAAAAGAGCGTTCATCGAGCGCTCTTTTTTGCGTTTTACGGTGAATTCCTACACCCCTTGCCTTCTCTCCCTGACTGATTTAGCGCACAATAGCGAAAGTAATTATTTCGATTGAGAAAGCAGTCTTACCTGCACACCTCAGGGAGCTAAGAGTGAAGCAAATACCAAGACATCAAGAAATTATCGAATTGGTGAAAAAACAAGGATACGTGAGCACCGATGAGCTAGTCGAACGCTTTAATGTCAGTCCACAAACCATCCGTCGCGATCTAAACGAACTCGCTGATGAAAATAAAATTCGCCGCTATCATGGTGGTGCTACGGTTCCTCTCAGTTCAGAGAACACGTCCTACAGCACGCGAAAGTCACAAAACTTTACTGAGAAAGACCTCATCGCAGAAGAGTTGGTCAAACACATTCCAAATGGCGCGACGCTATTTATTGACATCGGCACCACTCCAGAAGCAGTCGCACGTGCTTTGTGCAAGCACCACAAACAGTTGCGGGTGGTTACTAACAATCTCAATGCTGCAACAATTTTACTGCCCAATCCCGACATTACCGTCATTCTTGCCGGGGGAGAGGTCCGAAATCGCGATGGCGGCATTGTTGGCGAAGCGACATTAGATTTCATTAAGCAATTCCGCTTGGATTTCGGCATTCTAGGGATCAGCGGCATCGACTTCGACGGGTCATTATTGGATTTCGATTATCACGAAGTGCGGGTAAAACAAGCCATCATTGAAAACAGCCGCAGTGTTTTTCTTGCCGTTGATCGTTCAAAGTTCGGTCGAAATGCAATGGTGAAGCTCGGAAATATTGCCCAGATCCACACCCTGTTCACCGACGAAGAGCCACCTGCTGAGATCATGGCAATTCTTGACGAGCACAATATCCCGGTGGAAACCTTGACCGAAGAACGAGCACTCACTGCCGCATCAAACGAATAACGTCGGGCACATTTCCTCTTAAGAAACGCTACCTTCCTTTCTGATACACCACTGTTCGTTTTAAAAACCTCCTCATTATTGAGGAGGTTTTTTTATGCGTAAATCACACAAACGAACAAAAACGAAAATAAAAGATGATCACAAACGAAACATAAGCTACTCTTCTTTTAGCTTCTAAAATGTTCGTTCGCTCAAAATAACAAGGTCAGTTTTATGGATACCAAAACAGAACGCAGTGATTCTCGCTTGCTAGATTTGATCATCATTGGTGGTGGTATTAATGGTGCTGGGATCGCAGCAGACGCTGCAGGCCGTGGTTTAACCGTAGGGCTTTACGAAGCTCAAGATTTCGCATCCGCAACCTCTTCTGCCAGTTCAAAATTAATTCATGGCGGCTTGCGTTATCTCGAGCATTATGAATTTCGCTTGGTTTCGGAAGCGCTTGCTGAACGTGAAGTGATCCTCAAGAAAGCACCGCATGTCGCTCAGCCGATGCGTTTTCGCCTTCCACATCGCCCTTATCTTCGCCCTGCTTGGATGATCCGTTGCGGGTTGTTCTTGTATGATCATTTAGGCAAGCGTACAACCTTGCCTGCAAGCCACATGGTGAACTTGGCACAAACCGGTCTACTCAAAGAAGAGATGAAAGTAGGTTTTGAGTATTCAGATTGCTGGGTAGATGATGCACGTTTAGTGTTGCTCAACATTTTAGCCGCCAAAGAAAACGGGGCGGAGGTAAGCAACTACACCAAAGTAACCCATGCTAGCCGTGAAAATGGAGTATGGCGCGTCATTATTGAAGATCAGATCACCGGAGTTCGCTATGAGCGCTACGCCAAAGCTTTGGTCAATGCGGCCGGCCCATGGGTGAAACAGTTCTTTGACGACGGAATGAATATCCCATCACCACGTAATATTCGTTTGATCAAAGGCTCGCACATTGTGGTTCCAAAAGTACACGATGACGAACAAGCCTACATTCTACAAAACAAAGATGGCCGTATCGTCTTTGTGATCCCTTATATGAAAGAGTTTTCGATCATTGGTACGACCGATGTCGAATACAACGGCGATCCACGCGATGTCGCCATCAACGAGGAAGAAGTCGATTACTTGATTGATATCGTCAATCAGCACTTTATCCATCAAATCAGTCGTGATGATGTGGTCTGGACATACAGCGGCGTTCGTCCTTTATGTGATGATGAATCGGATTCACCACAAGCGATTACCCGCGATTACACCTTAGAGTTAGATCAGGAATACGATCAAGCCCCATTACTCTCAATATTTGGTGGAAAACTCACAACTTATCGTAAGCTGGGTGAAGCCGCGATGACGAAGTTGGAGCCTTTCTTTACCAAGATGGGGAAACCTTGGACAGCAACAGACAGTTTACCCGGCGGTAACTTCAGTTGCAGCCGCGAGCAATTGGCTCAATCGCTTAAAGTTCAATACCCATGGCTCAGTGATAAACACGCTTTTCGTTATGTGTGCCAGTTTGGTACCTACGCAAGGAAAGTATTAGCAAACACCCATTCAGAAATGGATATGGGAACGCGTTTTGCTGATGGGGTTTATCAACAAGAAATCGACTATATGATTGAGCATGAACTGGTTAAAAATGGGCAGGACTTACTGTGGCGCCGGACCAAACTAGGGCTCTATCTATCCCAAGAAGAACAGCAAAATGTGTGTGACTACATCGCCCAGCAGCATCCAGAAAACAAAGTCTTGGATTTCTGCAAGGTGAGTTAATCATGCTAAGGTAATGCATCTAACCAAGATGAAATAGGCTCATAAATAAAGGCTTGGATTCTTTCCAAGCCTTTTTCATCCAGCGAGCTCTTTAATCTCCCTTAACCTGGATGACCGTCAACTCTGGGCGTGATAAGCATTAAACCAAACTTCATCACGAACAACGTAAATCCGATACACCATAATAATGCGCTGATATTTACTAATGTCATCAATTGCGCGGGGGAAAAAGCGACTCCAATACCCCGTATGATCGCAGCTAACCCAATCACAACAAATGCTAAGCTCATCGAAGGCCCTTGATAAATGGCACGTCCGGTGTGGCCCATGGTCACCCTCGCGATCATCGCTAAGATCAAACCACCCAGAGCTCCAATCGCAAATAGGTGCAGCATGTTGTGCGCTGCAAACGGATTATTCAATACACCTCGTAACAACAAACTAGCAGGAATAAAGAAATACGCTAAATGCAATGACCATACTAAAGGTTCTTTCCACGTTTTCCATGGTTGCCAACGAAGCAACTTCGCAAGATGAGCAAGCCCTGCAATCAGCATCAATGGCTGACCTACTTCCGCTATTGTGACTGGGAAAAAGCTCATTAAGAACAAGCAAACAACTGGAACATTGGCGAGCCACTCTAACCAAAGCAATGGCTGCGGTTTTTCGAAGTTAAAGCGACGAGCAGTAAAAAATGGGATCACTCGTGCGCCCATGACGGAAAGCAGCAAGGTAAACCACCAGAGCATTGCGCTCCAGACCGCAGATGCGGTAAAAGGTGGCATCCCTTTAATCGTTGCATAACTTGCAAAGTTAGCCGCAATCGCTAACAGAAATAGAGGCACAAAAAACAAATTGCGCCAACCTTTAGCCTGCACCACTCGCCATCCGATCTCGTAGGCTGCAACCAATAAAAATAGCGCTTCAACACTTGAGATGAGCCAAAGCGGCGCCGGCGTCCAAAACATCACTCTTGGTGCAATCCATAACGCCACCAGCAATCCCAAACGGTAATGCTTGGTCCCGTTAATGCCAGTCCAGTTTTGCACCGCAGTTAAAACAAACCCCACCACAATCGCCATCGCAAAGCCAAATAACATCTCATGCACATGCCACCAAAGTGCAGGAACAGACAAAACACTGGGCTGACCTTTTTGAAACATCCAGACCCAGACAGCAATGGCGATAACCGCATAGATACTGCCTAGCAAAAAAAACGGGCGAAATCCTAAACGCAAACAAGCGGGAATCGCCTCTTCTACTTTCTTATCGGTAATATTGAGCATGTATGGCTCCTCAAACTTATATACTCGCTAATAAAGCATTTTTTGTTCCAAGAATTTAATTCATTAAAAATCATAGTGATAATGACAAAAAAGATATAAATACGAGTCATAATGACCCATCAAAATAAAGTCATTATGACTACAAAAATACAATATCACATGTTCGACTAAGTATATGTTATGAAATTTAGCTGCTGTATCTTTGGATGAAAAGCCGTTAGCTTAAATGCAACACAGCACTGGTTGTTCTAACACTAGGAGACAGTTAATGACCATGTACATTTTCGGTTATGGTAGCTTGATCAATTCAGCATCGCGACGACTTACAGGCAAAACCGCTCCTGCTATTCCCGCAATTGCACATGGTTATGTTCGTTATTGGGGAAAAGTAGATGAGAGCTACATTTTGTCACCACTGGTTGTTGATAAAGGCGAAGGTCAGGTGAATGGCGTTTTGCTTGAAGTCTGCCAGCAAGAGTTAAAAGAGTTTGATCGACGAGAGCGAGGCTATCATCGCGTTCGGGTACCACTTGAGCAGCTCCATTGCGATGAATCGGTACCAAACGACAGTGAAGTGTGGGTTTACATTAAAAACAATCCTGAGCCACCCTGTGATTTAAGCCCGATTATGCAAACTTATGTCGATACGGTTTTAGCGGGCTGTTTAGAGATCTCAGAGCAATTTGCCGAACAATTTGTTCAGCACACCATCGGATGGCATTTTCCACGAGAAAACGACAGACTCGCGCCGAAATACGCTAACCTCGCAGGTGTAACTTGCGAACACCACCCTCATATTGATGCGCTGATCGCCGCCACATAGTCCTTATTTACGCGTGGCTGAGCACTGCCTCAGCCACTACTTTTCTTAGCCAACGATTTTTCTCTTCATGCTTGTGAGCTTTGAGATAAAGCAACTGGATATCAAAATCCGCCACTTCTATTGGCGCAGGTAGCGCGCAAAGCTGATCATCATATCCTTCACTTTGCGCAAAACGTTTTGGCACAATACAAACCAGCTCACGTCCTTTTAGTAATCGGCGCACTGTTAAAAAATGTCGCGATGCTACCCCAACTCTGCGCTCATAACCCAGTTTTGCTAATTGCTTATCCACTTGAGTCTGTAAATTACCATCAGGGCTAACCAGCGCATGTTCAATACCGACAAAATCTTCCAGACTAATGGGTGGTGAAAAATCAACGACTTCAGGGTCAAACAAGCACATGTGCTGTTCAGTATAGAGTTTATCCGATAAAAACCGACGATTAAGGTTTTCAATACTGCCGATCACCACATCTAATGTTTCTCGCTCCACCAACTCAAAGTAGTTGCTGCGGTTCACATTGTAGAAACTGATTTGTGAATGTGGAGAGCCTAGTTTGATCTGATCATAAAGCGAGGCAGCAAAGAGCTGCTCAGCATAATCCGTTAACCCGATTTTCCAACTGCCAGCGAACTCTTGTGCCGAAAAGTGTTTTTTGCTCAGCAAATCATTCTTTATCGATGCTAATAAGCTATCGATAAGCGGGGCAAGTTCGTGTGAACGCTGCGTTGGCTCCATTTTCAGTCCCACCCGCTCAAACAGAGGATCGTCAAATAAAGCCCGCATTCGTTGCAATGTATGACTCATAGCCGATTGGCTGATGTAACACTGCTCAGCCGCCAAACTAACACTGTGAGTTTGGTAAAGAGCTTGAAACGCAACCAACAGGTTTAGGTCGACCCCTTTCCAGTTAAACTCTTTCATTACCTAATCCCATTTCATTCATATAGTTAATTAAAACTATCAATTTGAGTCATTCTACTCTTTTTTTTACAGTGGAGGCAGTTAAAACCAAAGTGAGTGATCCTCATGTTTTCGATTTTCAAAACCTTTTTTTGGCTCGGCTGGATAAGCTTTGGTGGCCCAGCGGCACATATTGGCTACTTCCGAAATACATTTGTAGAAAAGCTTAAGTGGCTAGATGATAAAGATTACGCGCAAATTGTTGCGCTCAGCCAGTTCTTACCCGGGCCAGGCTCCAGTCAGGTAGGGTTTGCACTAGGATATAAACGCGGTGGTCTTTCAGGCGCTTGCATGGCCTTTTTAGGGTTCACCTTGCCATCTGTTTTGATCATGTTGGCGCTAGCAGCGTTAAGCAGTCAGCTCACAGAGACGGCCTTATTCCAAAGCGTCGTTCATGGATTGAAATTACTGGCGGTTGTTGTGGTCGCAGATGCTACTTGGGGAATGTATAAAAACTTTTGCCAAAGCAAACTATCGACAGGGCTTTGTGTCTTCACAGCCATTGCATTGCTCGTTATGCCAAGCATATTAACGCAAATACTGGTGCTACTTGGAGCTGCGTTAATTGGCATCAAATACCTTCCTAAAGCAGAAATCAGTCATCACTCTCGATTTAAACCTTCGATGGCCCCTCTGATGCTATTCGGCGCTCTACTTGTCCTGTTACCTCTGGTGAGTTTGCACGTAAAACCGCTACAACTGTTCAGTGATTTCTTTCAAGCTGGTAGCTTAGTCTTTGGCGGTGGTCATGTTGTGCTTCCACTGTTGCAAAACATTGTTGGTGATCAGTTAACGCAAGATGGCTTCCTCACCGGTTATGCCGCTGCTCAGGCCGTTCCGGGTCCAATGTTTACTTTTGCCACATATATTGGTTATGAAATGATGCCAGAAGCCCCGATTACAGGAGCATTGATTGCAACCGCCGGTGTATTCCTTCCGGGTTTTCTATTGCTGCTTGGCGTCCTCAAAAATTGGCAAGCACTTGCTCAAAACCATCAAGTTTCGGGGGCCATAAATGGTGTGAACGCCGCTGTTGTTGGCTTATTGCTCGCCGCTTTGTACCAACCCGTTTTTACAAGTGCTGTACTCAATGTCATTGACATTTCTCTGGTACTGCTCGGTTTCTATTTGCTCAAACAGCTGAAACTACCGATTGTTTGGATGGTAGCTTTCTTTATAACTTCCGGCGCTATTCGCGGTATGTTCTAAACTCAAAAAACAAGGGAGAGCGACGGCTCTCCCTTATTACATCTAACCTTTTAAATTTAGGGCTCACTTTGCTCTTCACGAACCATTGCCAATGCACGCTCCAAGTTTTCATTCGCAACACGATAATAAGTAGGCTTTTTATCAATCGCTTGTTTTAAGTAAGGAATTGCCTTCTCTGGCTGTCCTTGCAGCATTAGAAAGTACCCTACGTTGTTTAACGCCTCTGGTACATCCATCTGTTTTTGGAATACGTTCAACGCTCGCTTAACCTCCCCCTTCCCTAAATAAATCAGCGCTAGATTGTTGAGTGCTTTTTCGTTGTCGGTGTCTTTTTCTAAAGCAGACAATGTGAACCGCTGAGCAAGCTGATAATCTCCAGACATGTAGTAGGAATAACCCACATTGATCAATGCTTTTTGTGAATGTGGATTAATTTTAAGTGCTTGATTATAAAATGCTTGAGCCAATTCATGATTCGCTTTCACATCTTCTAATACGCCTAAACCAATATAAGCGACTTGCGGTGAAGCGTTATCAATTTCCAATGTGTTTACTTTCTGGCTTTCGATCAGGTTATGCTTATTAACCGTCACATTGCTGCCTAAGCGCAACTGATCAGCGTTCAACGCTCTATAAAAATAGGTTGCCCCTTGGCTCACATCACCGCTTTTGGTGTACAAGCTACCAAGCTGTTCCAATACTTGAACGTTATTCGGGTTCTCTTCAATCGCCATCAAATAAGCTCTTTCCGCCAAGGGAAAATTCCCTCTCGCCTGATGGATCCGGCCGATATTGTAGAGTGAGCGATCCTTCATTTTGGCGTTAGCGAAGGTTAATGAGCGGATGTATTCATACAAAGCCAAATCAAAGTTGTTGTTATTCAGTGCGATGTCAGCACGTTGAATCGCTTCTTTTTCATTCAATGGTGGTGCATCGCTGGTTAATGTATCAATTGGCTTACCCGTGTAAAGCGAGGTATCAATATCTGGCCCTTCATCCTTTGCGGCGCAAGCCGTTAATAGCAAGCATGAGGTCAGTAGAGCAAACGGAAGTCCTTTCATAGTGAATCCTTATTTTCCAAGGCTGGCAGAAAGAGACAGCATTGATGGCCCGATCGCAACAATAAAGAAACAGGGCCAAATAAATAGAAGCAATGGGAAGATCATTTTAGTGGGGATCTTTGCTGCAATCTCTTCCACTTCTTGATTGCGTTTGTCACGAAAATCTTCGGTATATTCCCGTAATGTCTGCGCCAAACTGCCACCAATCCGTGAGGCGTGCGCGAGCATATTGACAAGTCCGGTGATCTCCGTCAATCCGGTGCGATCCACCAGATCTTCAAACGCATCCGACATTTCAATACCCGCTTTTATTTTGGCGCATACCGTGTCCAACTCGTCCGCAAAATCAGGATGAGAGATCATCAACTCATCAGCAACGCGTCTCAGTGCGGCATTGAACCCCAAACCAGACTCCGTACACACAACCAGCAGATCAAGCGCATCCGGCACCCCTCCACGAATTTTAGACTGACGCTTATTCACCAATTGTTTTAAGCCAATATTCGGCAAGTACAGGCCTACACCAACACTGATCACCATCATCAAATTCAGATTACTCATATCCGGTTGGAAGAAGTACATCATCCCTGCAATAGACAACCCCATGGCTAAAGACATGCCTTTAAGGGCATAGAAAAATGTCAGTGAATTGGCATCATGATAGCCCGCATGCATAAGTTGATGACGCACTGACTCCCGTTCCTTGTTACTTTTAGGTGCCATAATCGGTGCCAATGATTCCAAGGTATTATCTAAGCGACGGTTTTTCTTTAGTTTTTCGGCACCACTGTCTTGGCGTATTTGTTCTAGTTTGTCTTTAATGGGTGAGCGACCGCCTACCACTACTAATGTGACGGTGACAACCATCAAAACAGTCGAAATTAAAATCAACCCAAGAAACAGCATCTCTTCATCAATTTGATAGCTTTCCAATACCGCTAAGATCTCTTCCATGCTACACCTCGAAATTGATGATATTGCGGATCCAAATTGAACCAATAAACAGGCTAATGATGCCGCCAGTCACCAACTTCATCCCTCGCGGATCTTCCCATAACGGTCGAACATAGTCGGGATGAAGTACCGCCATACCAACAAACAATACAAAAGGCGATAACACTAAAATCCAAGCGGATAAACGGCTTTCTGCCGATATGGTTTTGATTTTACGAGCTAACTTAAAACGTGCCCGCAAAACATGAGACACTTTTTCTAGGTTTTCCGACAAGTTCCCACCAGTCTCTTTTTGCAGCAATACAGCACTTGAAAATGCCAACATGGACACGGTGGGCGAGCGCTCTGCCATTTGCATGATCGCTAGGCGCATGTCATAGCCATAATTGAGCAAGTTAAAGGTATTTTTGAATTCACTGCCAATCGGATCAGGCATTTCGTTTCCAACCTCATTAAATGCCTGTGTGATGGGCTGACCCGCTTGAAGCATTCGGCGCATAATGTCCAACGCGTCAGGTAACTGCTCTTCAAACGTAGAGAGACGATTACTGATCTTTTGTTGCAGCACCATCTTTAAGATCACCCATACCCCGCCAAACAGGGCGAGTGGAACATAAAATGGTTGGCGTAATAGAACAGCAATCAACGCTAAACTACTGGAGATCAACAAGGTGATGCATAGCGTACGCGTCAAGCTCCAATCGTACCCAGACAACTCAATGGTCTTTTTCAACGAAGAGAACACCGAAATTGAAACCAGTTTGCGATCGAGTGGCGTTAAACTTTTCAGATAGTGCTCTTGCAATAACGAACGCGTCTCTTCATCCAAATTGGCTTGGGTGTCTTTAAGCCGTTTTGAAAGCTCCTTATGCTTTGCCTTACTGCCCGCAGCTGGAAGAATCAGCGCTTGAGAGATAAACATCACTGCAAAAAACAACAACACGAAAAAGAAGGTGGCATCTTGTTGCATGGCATTCCTCCTTATTGATAAGTCTCGTTAAAGATTTCAAATGGCAAATGCAGGCCACGTTTTGACAATTGGTCGTGGCACGCAGGCACTACTCCTGTTGCAGTGTAGTAACCAATAACATTCCCTTCCGCATCCATTCCTTGCCGTTGGAACTTGAAGATTTCCGACATAGTGATGATCTCTCCTTCCATGCCATTGATCTCTGAGATACTCACCATGCGACGCTTACCGTCTTCCTGACGCTCCATCTGAACAACAAGGTGTATTGCCGAGGCAATTTGTGCCCTTAAGTTTTTTGTCGAGATATTCCAACCGGCCATCGCAAACATATTTTCAACCCGACTTAAGGCATCACGAGGGGTGTTGGCGTGTATTGTAGCCAATGAACCATCATGACCGGTATTCATTGCTGCCAACATATCAACCGCTTCTGCACCACGTACCTCACCAAGTACAATACGATCAGGTCGCATCCGCAATGAGTTTTTCACTAAATCCCGCTGAGTAATTTCACCTTTGCCTTCCAAATTCGCCGGACGGGTCTCTAACCGAACCACATGGGGTTGTTGCAACTGTAGTTCTGCCGAGTCTTCAATGGTAATGATGCGATCGTCACTGGGAATAAAACCGGAGAAAATATTCAAGGTTGTGGTTTTTCCAGAACCGGTACCACCAGCGATCAAGATGTTCATTTCCCCTTGAACCGCCGCTTCAACAAACTTAGCCATCTGCTCTGACAAGGAGTTGTAATTGAGCAAATTGTCCATCGTGAGCTTATCCACCGCAAAGCGACGAATTGAAACGGATGCGCCATCGAGAGCAAGAGGCGGAATAATGGCATTAACCCGCGAACCATCAACGAGTCGAGCATCCACCATGGGAGATGCTTCATCAATACGTCGTCCAACTTGGCTTACAATCCGATCAATGATGTTACGAAGATGGCGATCATCTAAAAAAGTGTATGGTGTTCTTTCTAGCTTACCGCGACGCTCGACAAAGACACTCTTCGGGCCATTCACCAATATGTCCGATACCGTGGAGTCATTTAGAAGCGGTTCCAAAGGCCCAAGACCAAACACTTCATCTTCAATCTGTTGAATGATACGTTTGCGAGCTTCTGCGCTGAGTGCATGGGACTGATTTTCGGCCATCAACTGCACGATTGAGTCATGCAGATCTTTTTTCGCTCGATCCTTCTCTAAACTTGATAACAACCCTAAATCAAGTGTTTCCAATAGCAATTGGTGATAGTAATGCTTCACTTCTTGCTCTTGTTCCAATTGTTTAAGCGTTTCGTCAATTGCTTGCTCTTTCGCTTTTGCTTCCTGCTTTTTTTTGTCCTGAGATGCTTCGGGTTGTGTATCTTCACCAACTTCAAAAGTAGCCTCTGTTTGCAGTACTTCGAGCTCTTGTTTCTCTGCGGCGGCTAATTTTTCCTGTAACTCAGGGTTAATGTTTTTTCGCTTGAAAAACATATAACTCCCCTATTTAATTCAGGAAAACAGACGTTTAAACCAACTCTGTTTAGTTTCTTGTTGTGGAATGATTGTTTGTGCAAACTGTCTGACGGCTTTGGATAATGAACAGTTTTTCTTGGCTTCGATAAAGGGTCGCCCTAAGTTGGCACTTTCTATGGCAACCTTAAAGTCATTGGGAATGATATGAACCTGAACCCCTGTGATGGTTTCTTGAATGTCTTTCACTTTTATTGACTGACGTTTTTCATAACGATTAACGATCACCTCGAGCTGCTCTTTCTGGATCCCAAATTCAAACGAGAGCATCTTGGCAATACGAGTCGTATTTTTAACAGCAACAAGGTTTTGTTGCGTGACTAAATAAATCTTGCTGGCTGGAGCTAACACCGAGGCAAACAGCTGATCAACCCCACGAGACATATCAACAACAACATAAGGGTAAAACTCACGTAAAAGCGGCAGAAGCTTATTTAGATTATGCGCTTTTTCGTAATTTTCATGCCCATTCTCGTGCTTAAAGCTCAACATATGTAAGCCACTCGGGTGCTTGGTCACGTAACCACCGAGGGAGCTTTCATCAAGGTCATTCACGTGGGCAATGGCGTCCGCCAAGCTGTAAGGGGAAGATACATTTAGGTAGTCATCAATCACCCCAAATTGCAGATCGAGGTCTAATAACAACACTTGCTCTGGATACGCTTTAGCGACTTCCATTGCAGAGTTAAGCGCCAACATTGAAGCACCAGCCCCACCTTTACTATTCACAAAGACCAACAACTCACCCAAATGGCGACTGGCGATCTTCTCTTCCGCCACGTTTTTGAGCATCGGAATCAGTTCTTCGAACGCCGCTTTATCGGAGATAAAGTCCGCCGCACCAATACGTAATGCAATTTTTAATGCGCCATTGTCATTTTCATTGCCGAATACAATCAGCGACGCTTCATGTCCTTCAGAAGCAGTAGGCCCTTCATAGGTTTGCAGTTCGACGATCTTTTGCGCCCAATTTGGGCCCGTTTCGACAAATATCAGATCAGGTGGTGAAAACTGAGCTAAATTCGACACCACCAAACTATGAAAAGAGATGGCCTCAAAGTTAATGCTCTTGCATTTACCAAGTTCATGGCTAATGTGCATGTGAAAGCGGTCACTTGAATAAAATACCCAAATGCTGAGGTTGGTTTTTAACCGCAAGCGATTCTCATCATTTCGCGTCAACTTCACCGCCTCTCCCATTTACACTCTCCTAGCAATCCGTTTCCCCAGTAGGATTATCATCCGTCCCTCGATGAAACCCTAAATTCTCTCTCGGCCTAATGGCTTCATAATCTGGAACCGTCAAAACACCGATCGAATCAAATAAGCCGAGTAGGCCGACAAACTGGTAATTAAAATCAACAACTTTGGCTCTTACATATCTAATTCTAGAAAAGGCATTTGCAGTTGTCAGATCGATCTCACCACCATTTTCATCTAAGTAATCAATCTGTAAGTTATCCGCGGTGAAACCATCCGGTGCATTTGTTGCCACAACTAAGGCTGGAATATCGTCTCTATCTTCAACTCGACAAACAGCTGCAAGCCTTGCGCTGACTCGGGTCATTTCATTGATCAACTGCAACGAATAGACATAGCGTCCTACCTCTATCATGCCGAAAATTACAATCAGCAAAGCCGTCGATACAAGAGTAAATTCCACTATGCTCAATCCATGCTGCTTTCTCATGGCGCAGTCCTCATGACTGCAGAGGCATTCAACGGAACGTTAAAATTCACACTATCAGGAATGATATTGAGTAGAGGGGTGTATGTGTGGTTGACCGTAATGGTGACATAACCTGCATCATGAACAACAAAAACGTCCGCAGTTGTTAAACCACTCAGTAAAGGTGTATCCCCTGTGCTCGCAGTTGGCTTACCATACACCACCATATTTTTGATCTCACTTGGCAATGCGATAGCATCATAAGTGGCGGTACCCGTAATATCAGAAGTTGCGTATCGGACACCGTTTTGCACCAACTTATTTATCGAGTTGTAACGGATAAGCGCATTACCCAGCTCGGTGATCCCCACTAAAATCACCATCAAAACGGGAATGGTAATTAAAAACTCCACCGCTGCTACACCATGCTCTTTACGTTGATAGGAAATCATATTAAGACTCCTCACTCAGCGGATCTTTATAAAGCACAATTCGGTATGGCCCATCGGTGTCTGAATTGTCACCTGGAGTTCCCCCGGTCACTGTACAATCTTCAATAAACTCTCCAAATACCGCCTCTTTTCCTGAGGCGCTGGTTGGGGCTTTTTGTAACATGAAAAAGCACCCTATTGCGGTAATATTATAGCTACTGGTCCCACCTGTTGCTCCAGAACAATCCACAATAGGAACAGGTAAAATACGTCGGTTAGGTTGCCCATTGCTTTCACAGGCTGTGCTGCCTTCAGCGCATGGCAACGCAGCAAGATAATCATCGTAGCTCCATGCCCCATCGGCTCCGGTATTATCGTTATAGGTTAAGTTACCATTTTGATCTAATGAGGCTTTGACGGCAGGCTCTTTTACGTACTCATCAGGGGGATAATCCACCGCGTTAACTCCACCACCCGAATACACGCCAAAACGAGTATTTAGCCCTTGCCCTACTGGTCCAATGGTACTGCCCGGTTTGGTTATCACAGGCTCCGTGATATCAATTGTTCCCTCGTAACCACCAGCTAAGGCTTCGCGAACCGTATCGGCACCAGAACCAAAGTCCAACAATTGATAGTTGCCGGGCCCCATCTCAGATTGATTTTGATCCGCAAGTTTTAGGGCATAAACTTGCCCTTGGTTATAACCACTGGTACCAGAGTCTTCACCTTCACAGATTGCAATCGGCACCACGTTGGCAAGAATTTGGATCGATGGACTCGGACCGGCTACCGCCGTTGCCCCGATATCCTTAGTAAAACCAAATATGCCAGCAAAAAAGTCTTCCAATGGGTAGCCACTGATTGCCACACGAACATAGGTATCTTCTGTTGAGCTGTATCCTGAATAGGGGAAAATCTGCGGATCATTGGAGTATTGAACAGCAAAGTTGGCAGAAGAAAAATCCATCTCCGCATTTCCTGTTGCAGTGGCAAGGTTTGATAATGCGGAATTGGCCGCTGCCGTTGCATCGTCGGTAGAGCCTCCATTATCGAGCACAATCGCAGCAGCTAATGCTGCTGCATCCGCACCATTTTGTAGTCGCGTTTTATTGAGCAAAGCATGGTTTACATCAATAGCCAACGCCGCTATGCCGAGTAAAGCCATCATAGCGGCGGTAACCATAACCAAGACTAATCCCCGCTGCTTTTTCGCGGGGGGACCGTTTCGTGTTGCCTGCGTCATAGTGATTCCTTAAGGACTGCCTGCGAATCCTTCTAAGAATTGACTTTCTGTACCTTTCAAGTCTTCACTTTGTTGGCCCGTGTAGACTTGATAAGCCCCTTCCATTCTTTCACCACTGCCTGATGGAATGATTTCCAAATTCTCTTTGCTCGCATTTGGATTGTATGTTTGCTCTGCACGCAACTTAGCAACATGAGTCCCAAGGCCTTCTTGATTGGCGCACCCAGTGAGTAACAAAACCCCAAATAAAGCACTGTATAGAATGATGATCGTTTTCATGTTCTTTCTCCTATAAGCTGTGCCCGAATGAGCCTTCAGTGCCGCCTTTTGAGTGCTCAATAAATGCGCCCGGCTCTGCTTTAGAAACGGGTTTGCTCATGGAATCATCCGTTATTATTCTCGAGCCTCGACCCAACAAGTAATACTCCACGTCAGTGGGTTCAACATAAGCATCGGTGGGTAACGTTACGCGGCTGCGATCGATCGGACGAGCTAAACGTGGGGTTACCAGTATGACTAATTCAGTCTCACCAGAAACAAACTCTTGGCTGTTAAACAGCTGGCCTAATACCGGAATATCACTGAAGCCGGGCATCTCGCTCACGACGTCACGAACGTTTTCACTTAGTAGCCCAGCAATTCCAATGGTTTGACCGTCTGCTAATTCCAATGTGGAAGAAGCGCTACGGCGTGTAATAGGAGGAATAACATACGTCCCATTGGTGTTACCCGGATTTAATGTCAATGACGTGGTGTTAGCGATTTCACTGACATCAACAGCCAAGTTGAGGTTAATTTTCTTATCACTTAATATGGTCGGAATGAATTTAAGGCCTACACCGTATTCTTTGTATTCAATGGAAATACCATCCCGATCTGGCACAGGAATCGGAAATTCTCCTCCGGCCAAAAACTCCGCTTTAGAGCCACTTAATGCGGTCAAATTAGGCTCTGCCAGTACTTTTGCTGAACCATTTTGTTTCGCGATATCGAGAGCAAATGTGAACAAGGTGTCACTGTCAATGAAGGTGCCTAATAAGCCAGTACCTTCAATTGCAGGCGCATTGAAAATCGGCGCAACAATACCATCGACATCATCAATAATGCCCCCTGCAGATGTTCCTCCCCACGAGAATTTCCCATTGAGCTCAAAGAAGTGAAAGTTCGCATCAAATCGACGAACTAAGCTGCGCTGAACCTCTGCAACGGTGACTTCCAACATCACTTGTTGAGCACCACCGATGGTCATCAGGTTTATCACGCCAGTTTGCTCTACTTGCACACTGAGCGACTCTTTGGTTGCATCTGCCGTTTGCCCTGATGCATAGGTTTCAGCAACGCGAAGCGCTTTGGTCATATTGGCCTGACTACTGACTTGCCCACTGAGGATCAATCGATTTTGCGCGCTATGAACTTGAATAGACTCATCTGGCAAAAACTCATACAGCTTCGCTTTCAAGCTATTAAGATCATGAGTTACCTGAATATTTATCGATTCAATCAACTCGCCTCGACTGTTCCATGCCATCAAGTTTGTCGAGCCTAACTTTTTACCAATCAGAAAAAGTTCGTTGGATTTAAGCATCACAATATCGAGGACTTCCGAATCGCCCAATGAAACCCGTTTTGCTTTGGCTGAAAGGGTCACGTGGGTCGATTTATGGTGTGGCACCGTAACCACTTGCCCAGTTTGAGTCGCTGCATGAACATAAAAAACAGAAAACAGAAACAACGTAATAAGGGTGATTATTCTTGTCATAGCTCACCTCAGTCCTTGACTTTGATGTTAGAAGACTGGGTACCTTTTATAATGGTCACACTAGGTGCCACGTACCGCTTAACCACTTTTTCTTCTTCATATGGATTACGTAACGTAAGCTGAATTTCACCTCGGCTTCTCGCCGTTAATAACCGTTCAGCTTGCTTGGGGGAAACTTCGAGCGTGACCGCTCGAACAATAACTGGCTTGTTCTCTTTTGTTTTTGCCGTTTGATCAACAGCAAGGACCTTAATATCTTTCAAAACAGTGATCGTATTCGCTGACGTATCGCTGTATTTAATCGTGTTTAGAACATCCACACGATTGCCCGGTAACAAAAAGCCCGCGACCCCAATCACATCATTAACTCGTATGGTCACCGCGCGTTTATTTTCAGGGATAAGAGCCGCCAATGTAGAGCCTTCTCCTGGTGTCGATAAACGTGGCAATGTGACTATCTCACCAGCAAATATGGTCGTAGCCACTACTTGTCCCAATAATTCATCAACATTGCTAAACTGCTCTTCACTTCGCCAATCGACTTCAAGCAGCTTGGTGGTTAAGTGCTGCTCTTCAATCACACTTCCTGCGGTAATTTCCTGTACCGCAACCACAACAGGCTCTCGTTCAACCACTTCTACTTCCGTTTGGGGTTGCATTTGCCGATCCATCCATTGTTTGGCAAAAAATACCGCCCCTAAGCCAAAAATAATGGACAATAAGAAGAGTAATATGACTTGGTTTCTGCTCATCGGGCGCCTCCTCCTTTACCATCAGCAGTAAAATAGACTTCCCATGCTCTACTTAAAATGTCTGGCGTGATCATCGGAGGAACTTCTTCAAATGCAATGATGTCACGACTGATCCCAACAATGTCTTTAGGCAAACAAGGATAAAAACCAACATTGTGCTGACGGTGTAAGTCAAATAATTGTTCGAATGTCGAGTGTTCTAGATTTAGTTCACGGCCCTGAGCAAGTTTTTCCCACAGCGCCTTATATTCATGTTCTTTTAATGGATAGAACTGGATCTTGTAACCAAGCCGTCTGAGGAAGGCTGGATCACTGATCTTTTCCGGATCTAAGTTCGTTGAAAAAGCGAGTGTTAAAATAAAGGGAATGGTGATTTGCTGGCCATTAGGGAGAGATAAATGGTCAAAGAAATACTCCATTGGCACTATCCAACGGTTAAGTAACGTCGCGACAGGCATGGGTTGGCGTCCAAGGTCATCAATAATGAAAATACCGTTATTGGCCATCATTTGCAGTGGTGCCATCCAGACGCGGTTATGCTCCGTATGATTCACCTCAAGCATATCCATTGTCAGCTCACCACCAACTTGGATACTAGGTCTTTCACATAAAGCCCAACGGCGGTCAAACTGCTCTTTGTACAGCAGACTTCGTTCATCATCCGTCGCAACTTTTTTATGGTGTTGCGGAGAAAAAACCTTAATAATGTTTCCCGCAGCATAGACTGCATACGGGATATAAACTGAGGTATTAAGAGAATCAAGAATTCGTGTTGCAACGAAGGTTTTCCCTGTCCCTGCGTCGCCATAAAGCAGCAAGGCTCTACCAGAGTTAATCGCTGGCCCTAAGACAGAAATCATGCGCTCAGCACCATACACTTCACTTAAAGCTGAAGTGACATCGTCTTTGGTAACGACTTTTGCTCGCACATCCTGAGCTTTAACCATGGCATCATATTGCTTGAGCGAGACAGGTGCCGGCCCTAAATAAGCATCTTTTGCAAAGGCGATATCTGCTTCTGTCATCCCAGTTTCAGACAAACCATAACGCACATGGCCACTACTTTGGCTATTGAAACCCGATGACTCAGCTTGAAAAACTTCAACAAGGGATTTTTTTCTTAGATTAGCAATAAGATCTTCAATCATATGGCTATTAATCGCCATTAAACGGGTCAGTTCTAAAATGTCTGATTTTGGATAGGCGGCTAATTGCTTAATTAACAAGTTTTCTAACACAACTTTAGGCACCAACAACTCGTCGAATGACGTCGGTACTTTAGGAGCTTCAGCCTGTGGTGTTAACTTGCATCGATGATGGCTTTCCCTCGAAGTAATAGCCATGGTGACTCCTTGTCATCCTAAATAGTTATTCAGAGCCAGTCCGATTACGACAATTGGAGCGAACGGCATTCTAAGTTTAGAAGAAGATCTCGATACTTGCGGAGCTCGAATAGCACTTTTGTTTAGATAGAGGTAAGTTTGATAGCGACCGAGGAGTTGGCGTAATGACTCTGGTTGCATCGCTAGGTGAAGACTCGCATAAAATAAACCGACAACAACGCTTGCAATGGCAATCCAATATAAGCCTGACTGTAGCTGTTCCCACCCAAGGAAACACCCAATCCCAGCGAGTAATTTCACATCACCAGGAGCCATAACCCGAGCAAAATAGAGGACTAGTCCCAATACAAATAACGTGATGCCGCAGCCGAGCGTAATCAGAACAGAATAAAGTTCATGGGTCATAACCCATTGCTGAAACAAGCAGAAAATAATCAACGTAGCGACAAGTAAATTAGGAATGCGATGCTCTCTAGCATCAAACACCGCAATTAAAATTAAGATCAACCATCCGCCATAGGCAAAGCTCATGCACCGTCCCTTTTAGTGAACTATTGAACTTAAAGTCTAGTGCATAAATTAATTAAACAAGGCGCTAACCTCCTGAATTAATGTATCTTGCCAAGCGGAAAAGACACCAGCTAATACCACCACTAGCAACGCCGCACTAATGACATATTCAACAACACTTAAACCTTCTTCATCGCTGAAGAATTGGTGAATTAAAACCATCATTCTGCTAGCCCTAAAATAAAACAATCCCATGCAAGTATAGAACTTTTGCATGGGATTCTTTATTTGAACGTTTATCAACTAGTCGAAAAAACGGTAGCAAGCTCTGCAGAAATAGTCGCTCCCCACTGGCTAAATACAGCAGCTAATGCTGCCACCAGTAGCCCTGCACCGACAACGTACTCAACAACGGTCAACCCTTCTTCGTCCTGCATGAAAGCTTTCACGTTTTTTACTAAATTATCCATCTCTTGGTCTCCTTCCAGATAATGCAATGCAGCGTCATTGCTTAACTATTAATTTAGAGACTTATTAACTTAATTGTTAGGATTTTATTGCCAATATTTGGCACTTTTTTGCCATCAAATTATGGAGTTTTTAATCTAATTAGAATTATTTAATGACAATACTGTTAATTAACTCACATCCAACCTTATAAGAACCCACTTGCACTAATAAATCCTAACAAACTGATTAATAGAGATAAAAGTACAAAATATAATTCACCACGCCTTCGCTCAAATAAATTAAACAAAAGTCTCATTAATGAAACTTGACATATTTATACGGAACAGTACATGTGATTAATATCACGTAAGTGCTTTTCTATCCCTAAACTGAGGTCGAATTAACAACAAAACTAAACCGCAATCGGTATTCGTATTTGCAGTCAAAACTCCATGTTCTAGTCTTTAAGCATTAGCCCTTTTAATCAGAACAATGGAATGTAAAAAAAAAATGAATGTACTGCACAAGGGATATTGGATAGGAAAGTCCATTTCATTTGTCCCAAGAGACATGATGTTTCAAATCGAAAAGTACTTCCACATTGTAGAAAATGGTCATGATGTTTCAGTGTTAAGTGAAGCAGACACTCAGTTTTGTTTTTTCTTTTTTGAGCCGCACACTAACCACCCTCTGCTGATTACTGCGGTCAAGATATGTCAGAACCTAAATAAAAAACTCATTGTTATTCATAAAGGCCAAATTGCTAAAGAAATCCTCGATCTGGAGGTCGTTTATAACCACTTTGATATTGAAAATGGGAAGTATAACGATTGGATAGAAAATATGAGCCGAGACGTTTATTTCCATTTTAAAAACTCAAAAAATATTATTGATATACATAAAGATAAGTCTCTCTTTGAGCAACACTCAATCAATAAAGACATCATTGAAATTTTAAGATATATAGAACAAAACTTAGAAAAAACTATAAGAGAAGAGGATATTGCTGACTATTGCCATTATTCTGTTACTTATTTTTCCAAACTATTTCACAAATCAGTGGGGATGAGTTTTCGAGACTATCTCATTAGTAAAAGAATTTCTTTAGCAAAACAGCTGCTCGTTGAAGATCGAAAAACAAAAATTGCTTTTATTGCCTTTCAATGTGGATACAAAGACGTTTCCTATTTTTCCCGCATATTTAAGAAAAAGACAGGCTTAACACCAGCCATCTATCGCCAATTGCATTAACACCATAAATCTCACATATCATTTCAATATGTTAAGAGCGAATAAACGCGACCAACCTACTCTAAAAGGAGTTCATTATTCGCTCTCTCCTCCACTTCCTTACAAATTATCTTTTAAGTTATTAAGACAACATGCTAGAGTTAACAAGATCTTAACATAACTACTACAAAATAAATTTTGCCAATAACACGGAGTTAGAGAATGATTCAACCTAACGAGTTAAGCAAACCAACCTGTGCTCTCCCACCACCGAATGAAATGATCTTGAAATGGGCCGAGGAACGCCCAAACGAGGTTTATCTTAAGCAAATTATCAACCGACAATTTGTTGAATTTACCTATGCCGAAGTTGCAGACCAAGCTTTACGCCTCGTCACTGTACTACGTAACTTAGGTGTGCAACCGGGCGATCGAGTCGCTTTGATTTCCAAAAACTGTGCAGAGTGGTTTATTTGCGACCTTGCTATGATGTTGGGGGATTATGTCAGTGTCCCCGTTTTCCCAACGGCAGGCGCAGACACGATTGAGTACTGCTTAACACATAGTGAAAGTAAGGTCTTAATTGGCGGAAAGCTTGATGACTCAGCGGCAACAAACCAAGTTCTTGCTAATCTACCCGAACTCATTAGCATCGCCTTGCCTTATGACAGTGCTCCAGAGTGTCAACATCAATATAGCGAGCTCATCAAAGAGGCAGAAGCTAGCATAGAACGTCCGGAGCACTACGATGATAAGTTAATGTCCTTGGTTTATACCTCCGGCACATCTGGGCTACCAAAAGGAGCTATGCTAACTTACGGTGCTTTTAGTTGGTCTGTCGATAAACTGATTCAACATATTGGCATCGAGAAAAATGATCGCTTGTTCTCCTACCTTCCTTTGGCGCACATTACTGAACGCGTTTATATCTTTGGTTCATCCATCATGGGTGGCGTACAAACGGCATTTCCAGAATCGCTTGATACTTTCATTGAAGATGTGAAGATGCAGCGGCCGACACTCTTTATTTCAGTTCCTCGCCTGTGGACCTTATTCCAGCAGCGTATTCAAGATAAATTGCCTCAAAAGAAATTGAATATTCTGCTGAAGATCCCATTCATTAATAATTTGATTAAAAAGAAATTAGCTGATGGTCTTGGATTAAACAAAGCTCGCGTACTCGGTTGTGGTTCAGCTCCAGTTTCTCCAGCTTTGCTCGATTGGTACCACAGTGTTGGCCTTAATATTACCGAAGCTTGGGGAATGACTGAGTCTTTCGCTTACAGCACACTGAATTACCCATTCCGAGCAGACAAGATTGGTAGCGTTGGTAATGCAGGCCCTGGAATAGAACTAAAAATAGCAGATGACGATGAAATCATGGTTCGGAGTAACGGCTTATTCTCGGGCTATTACAAAAACGATATCGCCACTCAAGAATCATTCGATCAAGAGGGTTGGCTTCATACAGGTGATATTGGTGTTATCGATTCTGATGGCTACCTGACTATTCAAGGACGTAAAAAAGACACCTTTAAAACAGCTAAAGGGAAATTTGTTGCTCCAGTGCCTATCGAGAAAAAGCTATTTGAATACAGTCGGGTAGAAATGATGTGCCTTATTGGATTGGGACTACCCGCTCCCATTTTACTGGTCGTCCCTCATGATTTTCCCAATTTTGATCGCAAGCGCTATGAACGAACCACCAACAAAGTCATTGCTCGCATGAACGCTGAACTGGAATCTCATGAGCAGATTAAAGGCGTACTGATGATTAAAGATCCGTGGAGTATTGAAAACGGCATTCTGACACCGACATTAAAAATCAAACGCCACATATTAGAGCAGAAATATCATGATATCGGACACAATTGGCCCAAAGATCAACTAGTCGTCTGGGAAGAGTAAGCGCTAACCGCACCCTTCAGCCTCAATAGAAAAGACGTTAAGCCAAAGAAGAGCCTACTCCCTTCTTTGGCTTTTTCACTTGAAGCGATTAAGATGCATAAAAGCAATAACATCGAGTATAGGAAGTACCCATGGATGCAAGGTTGCATCATCTAAATGGCTTACGTTATTTTGAAGTCGCAGCAAGGCTCAACAGTTATAGTCGTGCGGCAGAAGAACTTTGCCTTAGTCAAGCAGCTATCAGCCAGAAAATTCGCCAACTTGAAGAAGGCCTTGGCTGCAAACTGTTTGTGCGTGAAGGGCGCGAAATGCGCTTAACGGAACAAGGTAAAAACCTGTTCAAACACGTATCACAAGGCTTCAGTCACATCATTACCGGACTTAACCAAATTCAAGATGAACCCATCGATGGGCTACTTTGTGTCAGCTCCACTCCTTCATTTGCTTCTCGTTGGTTACTACCTCGGCTCTGGAAATTTTCGACCCAATATCCAGCGATCCCTATTCGTATCATTACCAGCTGTGACGCCCCTAACCTCAGACAGGGAGCGGCCGATCTCGCAATTTGGCAAGGAGAAGAGTTAGACACTGACAACGAGAAAAAACTGCATAAAGAGTTCTTGTTTGAAGAAAGCATTTACCCATTTTGTTCCCCCCACTTCGCCAACACAATTAACCTAACGCAACCAGAACAGCTACTTAAATCCTGGTTAATACATTATGAATCCGGTGGTTACCCATGGCAGAGTTGGTTTGCAGAAGCCGGCATTATAATGGATAAAGAGAGAGTACAATGGATGGACGTCAGTACCTTTGATCATGCGATGAATGCAGTCATGGCTGGACACGGAGCTTGTCTTGCGTCAGATTCACTTGCCAATGACTATGTTGAGCGAGGCCTACTTGTCAAACCATTCAATATCGGGCTGACACCTGGTATTCAGTTTAACCTGTTCTATGATGAAGAATCACCTCGAAGAAATCGTATTCAAACTTTCGCCAATTGGTTACACCAAGAAATCTCTGAGTCACAATCAGCGCTATAAATACGAATACATTGCAACAAATAATTCGTTTAAAGAAGATCGCCAGAATATAAAAAAGCCCCTGAAGTAAACTTCAGGGGCTTTTAAGCTAGCAAACTAAATCAGAGAATTATTTTTTCTCTTCTTTAGCTTTAGCAATAACTTCTTCAGCTACGTTTGCTGGACATGGTGCGTAGTGAGAGAACTCCATAGAGAACTGACCACGACCAGAAGTCATTGTACGTAGAGAGCCGATGTAACCGAACATTTCTGATAGAGGTACATCACCCTTGATACGTACGCCAGTAGTACCAGCTTGTTGGTCTTTGATCATACCACGACGACGGTTAAGGTCACCGATTACATCACCAACGTGATCTTCTGGAGTGAACACGTCAACTTTCATGATTGGCTCAAGAAGTTGTGGACCAGCTTTAGGCATAGACTGACGGAATGCGCCTTTCGCAGCGATTTCGAACGCGATTGCTGAAGAGTCAACTGCGTGGAAGCCACCGTCGAATAGTTCAACTTCTACGTCTAGAGTTGGGAAGCCAGCTAGAACACCGTTTTCCATCATTGACGCAAAGCCTTTCTCTACTGCAGGCCAGAATTCTTTAGGTACGTTACCACCAACAACTGTTGAAGAGAACGTGAAACCAGAGTTTGCTTCACCTGGCTTGATACGGTAATCGATCTTACCGAACTGACCAGAACCACCAGACTGCTTCTTGTGCGTGTAGCTATCTTCAACTGGTTGAGTGATAGTTTCACGGTAAGCTACCTGTGGAGCACCTACTTCTAGCTCAACGCCGTAAGTACGCTTCAGGATGTCTACTTTGATGTCTAGGTGAAGTTCACCCATACCTTTCAGGATTGTTTCACCTGAATCTTCATCAGTTTCAACCTGGAATGATGGATCTTCTGCAACCATTTTACCGATCGCGATACCCATTTTCTCAGAACCGCCTTTATCTTTAGGCTTAACAGCAATAGAGATAACTGGATCTGGGAAGATCATTGGTTCTAGAGTACATTCGTGCTTAGGATCACATAGAGTATGACCAGTTTGAACGTTCTTCATACCAACAACAGCGATGATGTCACCAGCTTGTGCTGAATCGATCTCGTTACGCTCGTCTGCGTGCATCTCAACCATACGGCCGATACGCTCAGTTTTACCAGTAGCAGAGTTAAGAACAGTATCACCCTTCTTCATCTTACCTGAGTAAACACGGATGAACGTTAGAGCACCGAAGCGGTCATCCATGATCTTGAACGCAAGCGCTTTTAGTGGCTCGTCTGCAGATACAGTTGCAACTTCACCTGTTGGTTCACCAGTCTCTGGATTAGTTAGAGGCTGAGGGTTAACTTCTGTTGGAGATGGTAGGTAATCTACTACCGCGTCAAGAATAAGTTGGATACCTTTGTTCTTGTACGCTGAACCACAGTAAGTTGGGAAGAACGCTAGGTCACGAGTACCTTTACGGATACAACGTTTGATGTCTTCTAGAGAAGGCTCTTCGCCATCCATGTAAGCCATCATTAGGTCGTCGTCTTGCTCAACTGCAGTTTCGATTAGCATTTCACGGTATTCTGCCGCTTTGTCTACCATGTCTGCAGGGATGTCTTGAACTTCGTAGTTCTCTGGCTGACCAGACTCATCCCATACGTAAGCTTTTTGGCTTAGTACGTCAACAACACCTACGAAATCTTCTTCGATACCGATAGGTAGAGTCATTACTAGCGGAGTTGCTGCTAGAACGTTTTGTACTTGGTCTACAACTTTGTAGAAGTCAGCGCCCATACGGTCTAGTTTGTTAACGAAAATCAGACGTGATACGCCAGATTCGTCAGCGTAACGCCAGTTAGTTTCTGACTGAGGTTCAACACCACCAGAACCACAGAATACACCGATACCACCGTCAAGTACTTTTAGAGAACGGTAAACTTCGATTGTGAAGTCAACGTGTCCAGGAGTATCGATGATGTTTAGACGGTGATCGTTCCAGAAACAAGTTGTTGCTGCAGACTGGATAGTAATACCACGCTCAGCTTCCTGCTCCATGAAGTCAGTAGTAGTTGAACCATCGTGAGTATCACCGATCTTGTGGATCTTACCAGTTAGCTTAAGGATACGCTCTGTAGAGGTAGTTTTACCCGCGTCTACGTGAGCAAAAATACCAATGTTTCTGTATTTTGATAAATCAGTCATTGTCTTACTCTGTTAATAAGGTATAAAGTGCGCGCAGAGTATACCACAATCTGTCAAGACTGATACCCTTGCGTGCTGTTGGATAAAAAAAAATTCCTTCCCTCTATATACTACCTACCAATTCGACTTTTCTGCTTTCCTAACCGAGCATTAAATCAAATAAGAGACGATTACACATCTCACATATGAGAAAGTTACATCTTATTGATATTGGTGATTTATTCTTAAGTATTATCCGATTAATCTACCCACCAACAACAACATAGCAACATAAAACGTAAGCTTATTCCCTAAACATAAAATTAAGGAATAACTTAATGTTACGTAAAATATTACCTTTAACCATTATTGCTGCTGCCAGCAACGGAGCTATCGCAAGTGAGCACCATAAAATCTACACTCAAGACTTTAATGGTTATAAGTCTAACTGGCAGTTAATTACTCCTGTTCCTTTTGATTACAACAAACAACATTTAAGTACCTCTGAGAAACTTGCTTATACGCCAAATAATCAAATTCTCTTTGATGTACGCTGGAGTGCTAGTACATTCCGCAATATGTTAGACAATCAATGGGGAAGTTCACTAACAAGCCGTGACATTTTAAAAGCGTTCGGTGCTTCACACAGTACTTGTACAGCAAAGCTCGAAGTTGGCGCAGCTTCAATCTATGGTCCTTATCCCCATAATCAAAAAGTTGCTGAGTTAGATTCTGATCTGGCTGACTGTGGTAATCGCATTAAGATCAAACAAAACTGGTATTCTATTGATAAGCGCGGTAACCCTTCGTCAATTCAAATTCGTACGTTTATTCCGACAACTCCGGGCATTCGATATGACTTTTCGTTGGATTACGCGAAGCGAGTGAATGGGTATGACAAATCTCAAAAAGATTTATACGTATCCATTAACACCGCAACGATTGAAGGTGCCAAAGTTAACAATGCGAGCTTAAGTAGTCAGAATATCGACCTACAGACTATCAAGCTTCCATTAAACACTTCACATCATTATAGCGGCTTTAACAACGCTAAAATGACTTTTGTGGCAAACAACTTTTTTACACCAATTATCATTCGCGCTAACGATAATCCAAACTCGTATGGTCCTATTCTCAATGCACTGAAAGTGAAAGCAAGTAAGAAGCAAGATGTGACAGATGTTCATGTTGAGCTTTGTGAGAATTTGTATGAACCATACAGTCCACAGCTACAACGATGCTTAACTGAAGTTGAAGATGGTGGAGATGTTTTCTCATGTAATGTTGATGAAGCGTTAGAAACCATTGTATACGGTGAGAACGCAACACCTTCAGTTGGAACTCAAATTCCTTACGTACGTGTTACTGATGAAGGCATTCGCACTGAGTTCGACTTTAGCCGCTACCATCCAAAAGGTATGACAGGGCCTGAAAACTCTAACACCTTTTATTCTGTAGGTCGCTCTGGCGTAACAACTGTATTAATGAACTGCCCAATAAAAGGCAAATCTCTCTATGTTCGTGAGTTTACCGGTGGCCCTCAAAACAGAACATTTGCTGACTACCCTGAACAAGGAGAAACCAAAGTTCGAATGATGTGTCTACGAAATGAAGAAGTTGAAATCAAATGGCATGCCATTGCAGATATCGGTGAAGTTGACGAACTGATCAGCAACTACGAAAACAACGAACAGCTTCTACGAACAAACCGTACGCTAAATGTTAAGTTCGGAGATGAATACCAAGGTTGCCGATTAACAGCAATTCGTTTTGCGGACAAAACACATAAAGTCACAATGCAGGATGACCATAAGTTGTCAGAGTCTCAACTGCAATCACATCTATTAAGAAGTGATGGTTTTGAAATTCAAGCACTAAGTATCCATTAACTTCAATGCATAACAAAGGGGGGCTACGCTCCCCTTTTTTTGGCTGTTCTGGTCGTACCTCATGTCCTAAGTCTATGATTTTTACTCCCAAACCATCTCATTGATGAGAATAATAACATTATATTGACTGTGTCAATTTATCATCACAAGAGATGCCATTACCCTTTAGTCCGAACAACAAAAAAGAAACATACAACATCAGTTTGTTTATTAGTTCATACTAAAAAAGGAATGACTTAATGTTACAGAAACTATTACCTGCAACCTTTCTTGGGTTAGCAAGCTGCTGGGCTATCGCGGACGATACCAATCAAACTTTTGAGCAAGATTTTAGTGGTTACCGTCAACACGGTTGGGGACTGATTGCTCCAGTCCCATATCGCTACGATGATAGTGCTTTATCCATTGAAGAAAAATTAGCATACACCCCGAATAACCGCATTCTATTTGATGTTCGCTGGGCTGAACGTACACTTCGCGATCTACTAGAGTGGCAATGGAGTGACACTCTGTCAGTCAAAGAAGTTCGCCAAGCTTTTAATGGACCATATAGTACCTGTAAAGCAAAATTGGAGGTGGGCAAAGCATCTATTTACGGTCCTTACCCATACCACATGAATGTCGCAGAGTTAGATTCTGATCTATACCACTGCGGAAACTACATTAAGATCAAAGACAGCGACAATCCGTACGCTAGTCCTTATGGTCGATGGTATCAACTGGATAAACGTGGTAACCCATCTTCTGTCCGCGTACGAACTTTTATTCCAACCACTCCAGGGGTACGTTATACATTCGATCTTGACTATGCCAAACGCATTTATGGTTACGATCGCACTCAAGACAAACTCATTGTTAACGTAAAATCGGATCAATTAGAGACAATCAAAGTCAATGGTCAGTCTCTACCTGAAGATAATGTGGATGCACATCGTATTGACCTGCCTTTAACTCGTACACAGCAAAACAACGGCTTTAACAAAGCAACAGTTGAGTTCGTTGCTGACCGATTCTTCACACCAATCACGGTTCGTGCGAATGATAAAGCGAACTCATATGGGCCACTACTTAACTCACTAAAAGTACAGCCAAGTGATGATCAAGACCTGACTGATATCCATATCGAACTATGTGAAAGCTTGTATGAACCATACAGCCAGAACCTAAAAGAGTGTCTGATCAATCCAGAACCGGACACAAATGTTTTGTCATGTAATGTTGATGAAGCACTTCAAACTATCGTTTATGGAAAAGAAGAAGCTCCAGAAGGCAGCCGTCATGCCTACGTTCGTATCAACAAAGAAGGTGTTCGTACGGAAGCAGACCAAACACGTTACCGCCCAGAAAACATGACAGGTGCAGAAGACTCTTCAACCTTCTACTCTGTGGGCCGTGCAGGTGCAACAACAGTGAAACTAAACTGTCCAGTTCAAGGTAAATCTCTCTTTGTTCGTGAATTCACTGGTGGTGGTTACAACAGAACATTTGCTGATTACCCAGAGCAAGGTGTCACAAAAGTTCAGCTAAAATGTCTACGTAATGGCGAGATTGAAAGCTCATGGCTAGCGGTCGCTGATATCGGTGAATATGATGAGTTGCTACCAGGTTACGAAAGCAACGAGCAACTACTTCGTACCAACCGTACGCTTAATGTTCAGTTTGGCAAAGAGTACCAAGGCTGTCGCCTAACTGCGATTCGCTTTGCCGATAAAACTCACCGCGTAACAATGCAAGACAAGCACAACTTAAGTGAGTCTCAACTTGAATCTCACCTACTGAGAAGTGATGGTTTTGAAATCCAAGCATTGGGTATCAATACTTTCTAATCACCATAAAAAGAGGGAGCGAAAGCTCCCTCTTTTTATATTGCCCTACTTTCAACCGTTGGCTGCTTTCCTTTTTCTTTTATTGATGTACATTCTTTCATCAGCTTGTTGCACCGTATCGTGATAATTCATGTACTGACTAAACTCAGCGATGCCATAGCTGATACCACAAAACGAGGAAAACTCTTTTTTCAATTTCGTTTCAACACTAATGAGCGCGTGTTCTACATGACCTTGTATCGCCGTAGCGTAAAACAAGCCAAATTCGTCACCTGAAATCCTAAAAAGCATCGCTTCTTTCGGTAACGCCTTAGCTAAGTGGGAAGCAAACGAAACCAAAAGTTTGTCACCTACCTTATGACCATAACAATCATTGCATTGCTTCAATCCGTCCAAATCAATATAGATGAATGACTCTGACTCTGATGCCGTTTGTAACCGTTCTTCCATCGCATATCGATTTGGCAATTGAGTTAAAGGATCACGATGGGCCAATTGCAAATGTAACTCGGAACGCTGCAACGCTTCATGGCGCTCATGTTCAATTCGAGTCATCTGATATGCCACCACACAAGACAACAAAAGCACCTCACAAGCAACCGCAACCAACCCAATATGAGACATATAAATCGTTGTCACACCAGCAATTTGCTCTTGTGAAATCGCTATCATCGCTAGAATAAAAAAGCCGAGATTCGCTAGCAAATACCACCTTGCAACAATGTTCTTTTGCCAACTGAGAACCAAACCACTGCACAAACCAAAGCACAAGAAAATGGCGACCCCCAACCGATTGAACTCATTTTGAAAATTTGGCAAGAAAAACGATACGATAAAAAAAGCGCTAAACAATGCAACAATCGCAAAGCCACTCCACCATAACCAAGGGTGCTGCAAACGAGTAATACCCAGCAATGCAAGAACAAAAACCACATAAGCAATGTTCGATAGCAAGATCGGCCAGCTCGCACCAGTGAACCATGTAGCACCCAGCACATCACTTAAGAATAGTAACGATGTGGCATTGAATAGAAGGTTCCCAAGAATAAACAGAGCGTATGCCAGATCAACACGAGAGCGCCGGGTAATAGATAGCACCAAATAGTAAAAAAATAGACTAGCAAAAATACCTAGCCCTAATAGAGTGATGCTGTTTCCGACCTTAATCTCTTGAATATATTCTGCTTCCGGCATAATAAAAGGCGTTGGCGGGGCAATATTAAACTGTGACTGCTGGAAAGTAAGTAAGGAGTAATCCCCTGGGATAAGATCTACCACTCGACCATGGCGGAGAAAATACGGATTGGCTTCTTGTTCAAGAATTCCTCCCGTAAAAACTTGGATGGACTGCTCACCTCCATCAAACAGAACATGCTGGAAGTGCCCAATCAAAGTTGAATTACGAAAGTCGATGACAAATCGCTGAGGTTGACGAACGGTAAAGCGAAAAAAGCTAACTTGCTTACCTCCGGTGAGAGAAAACTCGTCCTTTGGCTTTAACGAATACAAGTGATGACGTAATGACGAGCCTGCTTGCCACTTACCTCCTTGATACCACTGAACAGACTGGCTCGTTTCAACGGTTGTTTCTGGATGTGCCCAACTAAAAGTGGCACACATCCAAAGCAGCAACATTGCATAAATTTTCACGAATATATCCTTATATACGTAATGTCTTATCAATTATGCAAAAACTTGCGTCTTATTAATTATACTATCATTACAAATCATCAAAATGCTCAATAGCTTCAGAAAGGTTTTTCACGCCAAAGATTTGCATTCCTGCGATACCACCTTTTGGCATATTGGCCGCTGGAACAATGGCACGTTTAAAGCCATGCTTAAATGCTTCGTTGAGGCGCTCTTGCCCACTCGGTACGGGGCGGATTTCCCCCGCCAATCCTATCTCGCCAAAGACCACAACATCTTTCGGCAATGGTCGGTCACGGAAGCTAGAAATCAAGGCCATTAATAGTGCTAAATCCGCACTGGTTTCAGTGACCTTCACACCGCCAACAACATTAACAAACACGTCTTGGTCAGCCATTTGTAACCCACCATGTTTATGTAAGACGGCAAGCAACAACGATAAGCGGTTCTGCTCTAAACCAACCGCAACACGGCGTGGATTTGCAAGTTGGGAATAATCGACCAAAGCTTGAATTTCAACCAATAAAGGCCGGGTACCTTCCCAAACAACCATAACTGAACTACCAGCGGTATCCTCTTCCCCTCTTGAAAGAAAAATCGCCGACGGATTGCTCACTTCTCGCAGTCCTTGTCCTGTCATTGCAAATACGCCAAGCTCATTAACCGCACCAAAACGGTTTTTATGGCTACGTAAGGTGCGGAATCGACTGTCGGTACCGCCATCTAGCAACACCGAACAGTCAATAATGTGTTCTAACACTTTTGGACCTGCAAGTGTGCCATCTTTGGTCACGTGGCCCACGATGAATACTGCGACATTGTTTTGCTTAGCATAACGAGTTAACGCCGTTGCAGACTCGCGGACTTGAGCCACACTACCGGGAGACGATTGAACATCTGAGACATGCATAACCTGAATCGAATCAATGACCATGATCTTAGGCTGCTCTTTTTCTGCGACTTGGCAAATACGATCGACGTTGGTTTCTGATAGCATTTTTAA
This sequence comes from Vibrio sp. TRT 21S02, assembly GCF_050113675.1. Taxonomy (NCBI): domain Bacteria; kingdom Pseudomonadati; phylum Pseudomonadota; class Gammaproteobacteria; order Vibrionales; family Vibrionaceae; genus Vibrio; species Vibrio sp. TRT 21S02. The sequence continues at coordinate 204,175 of NZ_JBNJOI010000003.1, read as the reverse complement.
ATGCTCTTTCGGCAGACCGAGTCTTGAAGCCCTCATCGCAACTTGTTGTAACGACTCTTCACCTGTAACGTATAACGTTGGCATCTGAGACGATAACACGCACATAGTTTGCAGCAATAATGTCGATTTACCCGCACCTGGATTACCACCAATCAAAATAGCCGCTCCTGGGACCACTCCGCCCCCCAGCACACGATCAAGCTCCTTAAAACCACTGCTAAAACGAGGCACATCTTGTAGATCGATCTCAGACAATGTTTGAACCTGAGTCTCACCACTATTTCCGGCATAACCTGTCAAACGTTCATTTCTTGCAGCGGCGGGTGAAGCCGCTAACCTGACTTCACTGATCGTATTCCAGCTACCACATGCATTACATTGTCCTTGCCAACGAGGGAAGTCTGCACCACAGTCATTACATACGTAGGCTCGTTTTGCTTTTGCCATGAGTCCTCAAATTTATTTACTTGTGACAATAAACGGGTTATTCATCGTCATTTTGACTTGATTAGCCGTAACATATCACTAAAGATCTTTATATCAAGGTCGATATGATTAGGTATGGAATACTCTAACAGAAATGTATGCAGCAATCTGAAATACTCTCATTGGCGGAAAGACTAATTCCAGCCTACAACTCTGATGATTTTAATTTCGTTTTATCACAAATGACGGAAGGTGAAGCGCCGTCTGTCAAAATTCTGGTAAAAATGGAGTTGAATCGAGTCATGGCACCATGCTCGAAGAGTATAGATCTGCGCGGCCGAGTCCAAGGCGAATGCCGTGAATACGAATTAGATGGGATCAAACACTGGCTGGATGATGTCGCCTTTAATGCCTATCACAAAAATACACGCAAGTTTGGTGGTTACACCGAAGGTGTGTGGGAAGCGTTATGCAATACTCGAAACAACTTCCGCGTAATGCAACAACGAGGAAAACTGAAAAACAAAGGTCTAAGTAACGAAGACCATCAGTTTGAAGTTGAACCCATCACACTCGGCTACGATTTAAAGCGGCGAGAAAACCGGCTTAAACTCTCTTCTCAAATTGAAATCATGCTCCCTCGAGATCAACTCGTACATGCCGTAACGGTTGATGTTTCCCCTTCTGGTGCTCGTTTCAAAGTTCCGACTGCATTTGACTATAAACTCGGCGAAGTGATTGAAGTCACCTATGTTGAGCTGGCAAAACATTCTGAGATTTACGAGATTGCGGCACCGCTTCAATACCGCATTGTGGGCATTGATGAGTCTTATGAGAATGATGCCGTAAAGTTTTTGCGCGTATTGAGGCTAACAGAGACCAACGTCATTGAACAAGTGATTCAAGAAAACCTTCAATCGGATTCGCTTAAAGCTCGACACGATAATCAAGACAAAATCATCCGAGCTAGAACAAGAGGCTACGAGCACGCCTACCTAAAGCACACTTGCAATTTACCTGTCTTTTTTAGTGGCAATGAGTTGAAGTTGGTGCTCATGACAGAGAACAACAAGCCAATATGGCAGTACTGGCACGATGAACGTAACCAACAGACTTTAAGCAGTTTATTTCATAAAGAAAGAATGAAGCACTTAACAATGCCGGGCCTTAGAGGCAGCAATAATGTGCTCTACTCCTTCACCCATGAGCATCAAAATAAGAAACTATTTTTCTCCATGATGATGCCTGAAGCTTCACGAGAAATTCGTCAGTTGTTTTGGCATGTTGGAGCAAAAAAAAGTTGTTGGAAAGCCTTTCGCTTATCTGTTTTTGAACTGTCTGAGGAAGACAAAACCCAGCTTGCCCCTCACACATCTGAGCTTCAGCTAAACAATGATGAATTGACACATTGTGGTTTCTTGCAAGAGATCTCTGACTCATCCATGGGTAGAGACTACATTCTGACCGAAAAACCTAGGTTACCAACAAACACACTTAATCAATTCATCCACTCACGTCAATCGACTTCGCAGCCTGCCTGTCTCTACTTTGATGCAAAGTCACGACGTAGAGAGCCACGCTATCAGTTCCGCTCCCCATTAACATTAACTTATTCTAACCAGCAAAATGCTGGCGTCACCGTTGATATATCTAAACATGGCTGCAGTGTTGCGTTGGCAGAGCCAAGTAAGCTCAAAGCGGGAGAAAACTGTTTCGTCAATTTCCGTGAACTTCAATTGTATGACAAGTCACTACCTTTGGATGCCGTCCCTTATAAAGTGATACGGATCAGCCCGGGTGGGAAACAACTTCAATTAGCGATTCACGAAGACAGCCATACGAACAAAACCATCGCATTTTTTGGTGCCTTAATCGACCACAATAAAGAGAAACTCAATGCGAAGAAAGAGCTGTTGCCTAGTAATGAGTTACTTGAAGGATTGCATAATATCTTGCTCGACAAAATGGTCAGTACGCCACTGTTTTTCGAGAAAAAAGGGGGGAACTTAAGTCCTAGTATTATTGGAGTGAACTACCCACTCCTACCTCACCTTGCCCTGCTTGCCAAGCTGGGACAAGAGCAAAGCTTCTCCGTTGAGCCCATCTATAAAGGACGTACCAATACCCTACTTGCAACGCCAATGAAGCGTATCGAAGGGGCGGAACCTCAATATCACGAACTGTACCTTTCCGCGCTAAAATTTGGCACACGAATTCAATCGTTGGAGACCAAACTTGCCAGTGATTTTGAGTCAATCAAAGAGCGAATTAGCTTTATTAAAAAGGCACAGGCGATGGGCGACTTTTATGCGCTACGAATTTGTGGTGCGCCAGTTTTTGAACCCATCACCGCCTTGTTACGAAAAGACATTGAAGAATTAACCCAGATCAGCATGCATCAGGCAAGAAGCTTAGAGAAAGAAATAGCCACCATTGTTGGCTATGGCGAGCTGATTGATATCACCGAAGAAGTACTTATTCGACTCGAACTGACCAAATAAAAAAGCGAGGACTTATGCCTCGCTTTCTATTTAAGGTGTTGGTTTCCAGCTTAATTTCTTCTGTTTGGCTAACATGGCAGATAAGACACACAATACCCCGCCAAGTCCAGCATAGCGCACTGCAACCTGTGCCTGCGCTTCAACTTTAGGTTTTGCATGATACGCAACGCCTAATCCAGCCGCTTCCATCATGACCAGATCATTTGCACCATCACCAACAGCAATAGTGTTGTGAACTTCTACGTCATATTGCTCTGCAAGCTGAACTAAAATGTCAGCTTTAGTCTGTGCTGAAACCACCTCTCCCAATACACGTCCGGTGAGCTTACCGTCGATAATTTCCAGTTGATTAGACTGAGCATGATCTAAGTCGAGCAAGGACTTGAGATGATCAGAGAAGTAGGTAAAGCCGCCTGACGCGATCGCTGTTTTCCATCCAAATTGATGTAGCGTCGCCACCAGCTCTTTTAAATCTGGCATCAGAGGTAATTCTGCACGAACCGACTCGAGGATACTTTCATCCGCCCCAGCTAACTTTCCAACACGCTGGCGTAAACTTTGCTCAAAGTCGAGCTCTCCTTGCATCGCTCGTTCAGTCACTTCAGAGACTTCTTCACCAACGCCTGCGAGCTTAGCAATTTCATCAATACACTCGATCTGAATGGCTGTTGAGTCCATGTCCATGACGATCAAACCGGGCTTAGATAAATCTGGCACCTCTGTTAAACGCGCATAGTCCAGCTCCAGTGCTTGAAGAATTGATTCATGCTCTTGAGTTAGCTCTACGCCCATAAGCGCAACTTCATATTTTCCTACTGCCCATACATCCACAACAGGAGTATAGTCACCAACGAAGAAGTCGATGTCTTCAAAGTGCTGTGGTGACAAGAATTCACCGTAGATAATCCAACTCGCTTTTGCTTTATCAAACTGGGTAGCAAAACGGGTTTCAGGAAGGCGATTAAGTAAAGTAGTTTGACGACGAATAGAGAATGTCTTCAACGTTTCCATGTAATTAAATCCTTATTTAAACTCCCAACAACTTACCCTATTGCAATTTACAAACGCAAGTCTCAATATTCTCTATAGTATGAATATTCCGTATAGGACTGTTATGGATACTTCTTTATTTTCATTTCGCATGGCTTTGAGGGTGTTAGCCATTCTATCGCTGATCGCAATGGTCGGAGTGATTGGTGTCAACAGCGTCAAGATCACCAAAGGTAATGAGCAAATTCAAGCGAATCAGCTAGAAACATTAACCAAGGTGCTGATCTCTCAAGCGTCATTGTCCGCTAGCGAGATGATCATTCAACAAGATCAAGAGCGTCTGCTGAAACTCACCAACCAGCTAGCGAAAGATAATTTGGTGTTTGATGCCGCGATCTACGACTCTGAAGGGGTACGCCTAGCTGCAAGTGACACATCAAAATCGGTACGAGAGATCTTAGGGCTTGATACGCCACTAGAAACAGCACGAATTGGCCGTCAACAACTGGTTGAACCGATCTTACATGACAGCAGTATTATTGGCTTTGTCCGCATTACTTTTGAAACAGGAAAAGTCACAGCGTTTTCGGATCATTACTATCGCAAAAGCGATCGTTACATGTATTCAATGGTTGGAATGAGTTTTATCGGCGGGTTACTACTAGCGTTTGTCCTACGCAGAAAACCTCGAAACAAAGGGGAAAACCTCCTACTCAAAAATGTCTAACTGATATAAAAAAGCCTCAGCAATTGCTGAGGCTTTTTTAATTTTCTTTAGTTATTCTGCGTCACCAAGCAATACAGAATCTAAGGCAATGATCATCATGTCGTTAAACGTGGTTTGACGCTCATCTGAAGTGGTTTGCTCACCTGTTTTTATGTGGTCTGAAACCGTACAGATAGTCAGAGCTTTCGCACCATATTCCGCACAGACGCCGTAGATGCCTGCCGCTTCCATTTCAACACCGACGATGCCGTACTTGTCCATGACGTCGAACATTTCTGGATCCGGCGTGTAGAACAGCTCTGCTGAGAATAGGTTGCCAACTTTAACTTCAATACCACGTGCTTTCGCTGCATCTTCTGCTGCACGCACCATCTTGTAGTCTGCAATCGCTGCAAAGTCGTGGCCTTTAAAGCGAATACGGTTCACTTTAGAGTCAGTACACGCGCCCATACCAATCACAACATCGCGAACTTTGATATCTTCACTTACCGCACCACAGCTACCCACTCGGATAATTTTCTTAACACCAAAATCTTTGATTAGTTCAGTCGCGTAGATTGAACATGACGGAATACCCATACCGTGGCCCATAACAGACACCTTACGACCTTTGTATGTACCAGTGAAACCATACATGTTACGTACATCGCACACCTGTACTACGTCCTCTAGGAAGGTCTCTGCGATGTATTTTGCTCGCAATGGATCGCCCGGCATAAGAACAACATCTGCAAATGCACCCATTTCTGCGTTGATATGTGGAGTTGCCATGATTCAATTTCCTTTTCTTAATCGGAGTAAGTTAGCAATAAACAAAAGAATAGAGGGACAAGCCCTCTATTTAAATCAAACTATTTGTAATTACAGGAAATTCTTCCCGTATTCCATAGGAGAGGTACCAAAGTAACTCGCCAAGGTTTGGCCGATATCAGCAAAGCTATCACGACGACCCAGTGAACCTGCTGGCACTTTTTTCCCGTAGACAATGACAGGGATATGTTCACGTGTGTGATCAGTACCCGGCCATGTAGGATCACAACCGTGGTCAGCGGTAAGAATTAACAGGTCATCTTCTTCCATCAACTCCATTACTTCATGGATACGACCGTCAAAGTACTCTAGCGCTGCTGCATAACCAGCTACGTCACGACGGTGGCCGTAAGCTGAATCGAAATCAACGAAGTTAGTGAATACGATAGTATTGTCACCCGCTTCTTTGATTGCTTCTTTGGTTGCTTCAAATAGAGCTGGAATGCCCGTTGCTTTGGTCTTTTTAGTGATACCACAGCCAGCATAAATATCAGAGATCTTACCGATTGAGTGAACTTCACCGCCCTTCTCATCAACTAGCTTCTGAAGAATCGTTGCTGAAGGTGGCTCAACTGATAGGTCACGGCGGTTACCGGTACGTTCAAACTGGCCTTTACCTGGACCGATGAATGGACGAGCGATAACACGGCCAATGTTGTACTCTTCAAGCTCTTCACGTGCGATTTGGCACAGCTCTAGAAGACGGTCTAAGCCAAATGTTTCTTCATGACATGCAATTTGGAATACAGAGTCAGCAGACGTATAGAAGATGGGTTGGCCAGTCTTCATGTGCTCTTCACCCAGATCATCAAGAACCTGTGTACCTGACGCGTGACAGTTACCTAGGAAGCCGTCTAGACCTGCACGCTCAAGAATGCGGTCTGTTAGCTCTTTCGGGAAGCTGTTTGCTTTATCAGTAAAGTAGCCCCAATCAAACAGTACAGGCACGCCTGCAATTTCCCAGTGGCCAGATGGAGTATCTTTACCAGAAGAAAGCTCAGCCGCATGGCCGTATGCACCGATGATTTCAGCGTCAGCGTCAAGGCCAGGAGCAAAGCTGCCTGTTGACTCTTTGTGCGCCATCGCTAGGCCTAGCTTAGATAGGTTAGGTAACTTAAGTGCGCCGCTACGGTCTGCGTTGTCAGCCAAACCTTTGTCACACTGTTCTGCGATGTGACCTAGGGTGTCAGAACCCACATCACCAAAATCTTTCGCATCAGCGGTTGCACCGATACCAAATGAGTCTAAGACTAAAATAAATGCTCTTTTCATTGCTCTCTTCCTTTAACTGGCCGAGAGCAAAAGCTCAATCGACCAATCTAATTAATATTATGCTAATCCCTAAATAATTGGAGTTGCAGCTAGGCGACAAGAAAATTCAGCCCTATGAGCATAGAGGCTCTATGTGATTAGGGTGAATTTTCGCCGTCAACAACGCTGCAACTTCAAGTATGACGGGATTAAAGGTCTTCCGCGCGAATCTGACGATATACCTCTGGCGTTGGCGTATATTCGCCACCAATCGTAATCGCCGCTTTCAGTGCATTCGCCGCTTCTTGCCACTGCTCTTCATTGCGAGCGTGGATCACAGCTAGAGGCTTGTCACTAGACGCTTGTTCACCCAAGCGAATAAAGTCATCAAAGCCGACTGCGTAGTCGATCACGTCAGTTGCCACGCGGCGACCACCACCCATAGAAACAACTGCCATACCGATTGCACGGGTATCCATTGCTGAAACGACACCAGATTCATCAGCAAAGACTGGCTTGATGATTTCTGCTTTTTCTAGGTAGTTGTCGTAGTTTTCTACGAAATCTACTGGGCCACCAAGGCCTGCAACCATCTTGCCGAAGCACTGTGCCGCTTTACCGTTATCGAGTACTTCCATCAGTTTTGCACGCGCATCTGCTGTGTCATCAGCAAGTTTTGCCAATACCAACATTTCAGCACATGACGCCATCGTCACTTCTAGTAAACGAGGGTTACGGTATTCACCGGTTAGGAACTGAACCGCTTCACGAACTTCTACTGCGTTACCCGCTGAAGAAGCCAGTACTTGGTTCATATCAGTTAGAATTGCGGTTGTCTTGGTGCCGGCACCGTTTGCTACCGCTACGATTGATTTCGCTAGCTCTTCAGATGCTTCGTAAGTTGGCATAAACGCACCAGAGCCTACTTTTACATCCATAACTAGAGACTCAAGACCCGCAGCCAGTTTCTTAGACAGAATTGACGCTGTGATAAGCGAGATGTTGTCTACTGTCGCGGTAATATCACGAGTCGCGTATACACGCTTGTCTGCAGGTGCTAAGTCACCAGTTTGACCGATAATCGCCACGCCTGCGTCTTTTGTCACATCACCAAACACTTCGTTGGTTGGTGTGATGTTGTAGCCTGGAATTGACTCAAGCTTGTCTAGCGTACCGCCAGTGTGACCAAGGCCACGACCAGAGATCATAGGAACGAAACCACCACATGCTGCCACCATAGGGCCAAGCATTAGTGAAGTTACGTCACCTACACCGCCGGTTGAGTGTTTATCAACGATTGGGCCGCCAAACTCTTTGTGGCTCCAATCAATCACCATGCCAGAATCACGCATTGCACACGTCAGTGCGATACGCTCAGGCATTGTCATTTCGTTGAAAAAAATTGCCATTGCAAATGCTGCGATCTGACCTTCAGACACTTCATTTTTTGCAACGCCTTGAATGAAGAAGTTGATTTCTTCGGCTGTTAGAACTTCGCCGTCACGCTTTTTACGAATAATTTCTTGAGGTAAGTACATTAGATCCTCCCATGCTTTGAACAGCAAGGTTGTAAGGTAAAGAGGTAATGTGGAGCAGCAGGTCGCTACTCCACCAAACAGACTTTGTCATTATTTACTCTCAAACTATTTGGCGTTGCAGCTAGGCGACAAGTAAGTTCATTCCTATGAGCATAGAGGCTCTATGTGATTAGGATGAACTTACGCAGTCAACAACGCTGCGGCGTCAAATAGGACGAGAGAATTAGTAAGCTGCTGGGTCAGCAGTCTCGTCTGTTACTTCTAATGTATTAAGTAGGTTAGTTAGCAGGCTTGACGCACCGAAACGGTAGTGACGAGCATCAACCCAGTTGTCACCTAGGATTTCATCAGCCATTGCTAAGTACGCTTGCGCGTCTTCAGCTGTACGTACACCACCAGCTGGTTTGAAACCAACCGTTTCTGCAACGCCCATATCACGAATCACTTCAAGCATCATGCGAGCGTATTCTGGAGTTGCGTTTACTGGCACTTTACCCGTTGAAGTTTTAATGAAGTCTGCACCCGCTTTGATACAGATTTCAGAAGCTTTCTTAATTAGTGTTTCTTCTTTTAGTTCACCTGTTTCGATGATCACTTTAAGAAGGATGTCACCACATGCTTCTTTGCATTGCTTCACTAGTTCAAAGCCAACTTCTTCGTTACCTGCCATTAGAGCACGGTAAGGGAATACTACGTCTACTTCGTCCGCACCATAAGCGACTGCCGCTTTTGTCTCAGCAACTGCGATTTCGATGTCGTCGTTACCGTGTGGGAAGTTAGTTACGGTCGCGATGCGAACGTCTGGTGTACCTTGCTCACGAAGTGTCTTCTTAGCAATAGGAATAAAGCGAGGGTAAATACAGATTGCAGCTGTGTTACCTACTGCTGATTTTGCGTCATGACAAAGTGAGATAACTTTCGCATCAGTGTCATCATCATTCAGCGTAGTTAGGTCCATTAGTTTAAGTGCACGTAGTGCTGCTGCTTTTAAATCGCTCATTTCTATCTCCGATCAATATTCAAAAATTTCACTACTCAGCCCACGGCACTCCACCGTGAGTTTATGGCTAAACAGTCATTAATGAACGGACTTGGTTCCTTGAAGACTCGGTATATACAGCGAATGAAACACCTCTAGCAACATTGCTAAAAGGGTTGCGTATACCAATTGCTATCCTTGTCACCGCACAGTACCAGTTTGGTCTATGGCACAACAATCTGTGATTGCGGTGTCTAACATGTATATCGCCAGCGCTCATCATACTCCTTGTATCAATCAGCGCTAGCTAAAAAACTTCTCAATAATCCATTGATAAGTAATGCCACCTAAGTACACCCCTACAATGCCCATCACACCAGATAACACTGGGGGAGCAGGTATTGGCAACCTAATGGCAGAAAACAGGATTCCGACAACAAACCCAGCTAGGGTTGCGAGGATAACTTCATTCATGAGTTCTACCCTACTTTCTATAGACATATACATTATAGATATTTATCGCAAAACTGTAGTTGCTCATAGAGCGCAAACGGTTTGTATCTCAAAAAAGGTTTTGTTCAACGTTTGCTCAATCTTATCGATATCCAAACGCAGTGAATTTATCGCCTAAATCCAATTAGGCTGATGTATTTCTAAGTATTTTGTTCGCGAACAAAGGCAACAAGAATATGACTCCCAAGGTGTTTCATTTCACTAAATGATTGGGGCGAATATTCGCAGTTAACATCGTTAGCAAGCAAAAAACGACGAAATAAAAAATAAAAAAGCCCCGTAGCACACAACGTGTGACTACGGGGCTTTTTAAAACGGCGTCTATATAATCTTTCGCTTAATCAATTAGAAAGACAGGAAGAAGCCAGCGATTGTCGCCGCCATTAGGTTAGATAGCGTACCAGCTGCAACCGCTTTAACACCCATACGTGCGATGTCGTGACGACGGTTTGGAGCTAGACCACCTAGACCACCTAGTAGAATCGCGATAGAAGAAAGGTTTGCGAAACCACATAGAGCGAATGCGATGATTGCTTGAGTCTTCTCAGACATTACGGCACCTGTTGCTGCAACAACTTGAGCGTTCTCGCCAACGTAAGGTACGAAGTTTAGGTAAGCTACGAATTCGTTAACAACTAGTTTCTGACCGATGAATGAACCAGCAACTGTTGCTTCAGCCCATGGAACACCGATTAGGAATGCTAGAGGAGCGAATAGCCAACCTAGAAGTAGTTCTAGAGTTAGGTTTTCCATACCGAACCAACCGCCAACGCCACCTAGGATACCGTTGATTAGCGCGATTAGACCGATGAATGCTAGTAGCATTGCACCAACGTTAAGAGCTAGTTGTAGACCAACTGATGCGCCGCCTGCTGCTGCGTCGATAACGTTAGCTGGCTTGTCTTCACCACCGTCGATGTCATCACCTAGACTCTCATCTGGCGTGTCAGTTTCTGGTTTGATGATTTTAGCGAATAGTAGACCACCTGGTGCTGCCATGAATGATGCTGCAACAAGGTACTCGAGAGGTACACCCATAGATGCGTAACCTGCTAGTACACCACCAGCAACAGACGCTAGACCACCACACATTACTGCAAATAGCTCAGATTGAGTCATTTTAGGAACAAACGGACGAACCACTAGCGGAGCTTCTGTTTGACCTACGAAAATGTTAGCTGCTGCAGACATAGACTCGGCACGTGAAGTACCTAGTGCTTTTTGTAGACCGCCACCAAGAATCTTGATAACCCACTGCATCACACCGATGTAGTAAAGTACAGAAATTAGCGCAGAGAAGAAGATTAGCGTTGGTAGTACTTGGAAAGCAAAGATGAAACCGATACCGTCAACTGAGAAGTTAACTAGGCTGCCGAATAGGAAACCAGTACCGTCTTTACCGTAATCGATAACGTTCTGTACACCAGCTGAAAAACCAGCCAGAAGGTCACGACCCCATGGTACGTAAAGAACGAAACCACCGATGATGAATTGGATAGCAAATGCGCCACCCACAGTTCTTAGATTGATAGCTTTGCGGTTATCTGACAGTAGTAATGCAATTCCTAGCAATACTGCCATACCGACTAGGCTCATAAACAGGCTCATAGTTTATGACTTCCTTATATGTTATTTGTTGGCGTGTTACAAAATGGAGCTCAAAAGCGTGGGCAATTATACTCACCCGACCGAGGATAAAGTAATGCCGCCTTCACACTTTCTTATAAGATTCATCAAGCATTCACCCAATAATGTGAATATTGTCACTATTCAGTCGAAATAGCGTGACCAAATGAACAATATATTTCGAAACTATTCACAAATATTGAACGCCAGATTGCTATTTTTCCAAACGTTTTCAGCAATCGTTTGCGTAGAAGTATTCTTTAACAATGCGAGCTCACGCAATATTTTACTCAGGTTTTGGGGATGGTTGGGCTTGCCTTGCTCATTCATAAGTGGCATGTCGGGAGAATCTGTTTCTAACACCAAAGCATCAAGCGGTAATTGCGCTATCGCTAAGCGCGTTTTGTTGGCTCTTGGATAAGTAATCACGCCACCGACACCGATATAAAAACCAAGCTCAACAAACTGCATTGCTTGTTGGTAGCTCCCGGAAAAACCATGCAACACCCCTCCGTGGATAAAACGATGTTTCTTCAGCAGTTGAATAAGGCGATTGTGGGTCTTTCTTGCATGTAAAATCAGAGGAAGTTGAAAAGACTGCGCTAATTCAATTTGACGAACAAAAAGGCGCTCTTGAAGAGCCAAATCCATTTCTATCATGGCATCTAAACCGCACTCACCAACAGCGACACAATGCTCACTACGATTCGTTAACCGTTGTTCCAATGTAGTGAGGTCTGCAAGACTTTGGCCATCAATAAAGTACGGATGAATCCCTAATGCGTAATAGATAGATGCATACTGCTTCGCCAGTTTATCAAGCTCCTCCCAATTGGAAGCTCCGATTGAAGGGATTAACAAACGCACAACGGCTTGCTGCTGTGCAAGGTTTACATGATGAGTAATATCATCTGCAAAGGGGGAGAAATCGAGGTGACAGTGCGTATCAAAAAGGCGCATTTTCATTGCGCCTTGTTGTGCTTGTGACTTTGTTTGGAAGAATTCGGCTCTGAACGATATGGCACGCAGCTTCGCTTATTTTCTGGTGTAAGCCCCATAGACACACACCAAGCATCATACTTTCTCAATAGTTGTTTTAGCCACGTAACCATAATTCTTCGCTTATTGCTCTTCGCGTTTAAAAATCAATTCGGTTGGCGTTGATTCCGCTTCAACAAAGTAATAACCCGCAGTGCTAAATTGAGTTAGATCCGCCACACTCGCGATCTTGTTTTCAATAATATAGCGAGCCATCATGCCTCTCGCTTTCTTAGCGTAAAAGCTGATCACTTTATATTGACCATTTTTACAATCTTTAAAGATAGGCGTGATCACTTGAGCATCCAGAGACTTTGGCTTCACAGCTTTAAAGTATTCATTAGAAGCAAGATTGATTAAAACATTGTCACCTTGCTCTGCGATCGCTTGATTCAGCTTTTCCGTGATCACATTGCCCCAAAACTGATAAAGATTACTTCCTTTATCATTAGCGAGCTTGGTCCCCATCTCAAGACGGTACGGCTGCATCAGATCTAACGGCTTTAATAGACCATATAACCCTGAGAGCATACGAAGGTGCGTCTGCGCATAATCAAAGTCATCTTCGGTTAGGCTTTGCGCATCAAGACCCGTGTAGACATCCCCTTTAAACGCTAAAATCGCTTGCCGAGCATTATCAACAGTAAAATTCTCACTCCACTCTTGAAAACGACCGACGTTTAAATCTGCAATCTTATCACTCACCTTCATTAAGCTAGCGACATCTGCTGGGGTCAGTTTGCGGCACACTTCAATCAACGCCTTAGAATACTCCACTAGCTCAGGCTGTGTGTATTTCTCAGTCGCTAAAGGCGATTCATAATCCAGTGTTTTCGCAGGGGAAACGACGACTAACATGACTTTACTCTATCCATTTATAATCTTATTGCTTATAGGTTACAAAAAAAGCCATGCATTGTCTGCATGGCTTTTTGAATCGTTCTAATAGACATTATCTATAGCTTATATAAAGAAACCACCGTTAGGAACAAAGTCACAACACGCCGTTTCTAATATAACTGTGATATTAGTCCTTCTTATTTTGGTCCCAAATACCGTCTTCTAGCTGAGATTTAAGCTCAGGGAAGTCATTTGAATCAAATGTCGGTACTTTGCCTTCTTTAAGCTGACGGTTATAGTCTTTCGCAAGCTTAATCACGATACCGGATAGCAACAAGATAGCTACCAAGTTAACAATCGCCATCAAGCCCATAGACACATCGGCAAGTGACCAAACAACGGGTAATGAAGCAAGTGCCCCAAACATCACCATACCTAAAACAATAACGCGGAAAATACTTAGGCCCGCTTTATGATTATGCTCAAGGAAAATCAGGTTGGTTTCCGCGTATGAGTAGTTCGCAATAATAGATGTAAATGCGAAGAAGAAAATGGCAACCGCAACAAAAATACTGCCCCATTCACCAACTTGAGAACTCAATGCATTTTGAGTTAACTGAATACCGGTGACCTCACCATGAGGTACATATTCACCAGACATTAGAATGATCGCTACCGTTGCTGAACAGATAACAATGGTATCCATGAACACGCCAAGCATCTGAACATAACCTTGAGATGCAGGGTGTGGTGGGTAAGGTGTTGCAGAAGCAGCAGCATTTGGCGCAGAACCCATACCGGCTTCGTTAGAGAATAGACCACGTTTAATACCATTGATCATCGCTTGAGCTATCGCATAACCTAAACCACCAGCAGCTGCTTCTTGAAGACCAAAGGCACTCTTAAAGATAAGAGAAACGACCGCTGGAACCTTCTCAAGGTTCATAAACATAACGAACAAAGCAAGTGCTAAATATGCCAGCGCCATAACTGGAACAACCAACTCAGCAACACGTGCAATTCGCTTGATACCACCGAAGATCACAATAGAAGAAAGCAATACAACCGCAACACCAACATAGATGTCTTCCCAACCAAACGCGGCATGCATCGCATTGGCAATCGAGTTAGCCTGTACTGCGTTAAATACCAAACCAAAAGCAATGATCAAGAAAATAGAGAACAATACACCCATCCAGCGCATGCCCAAGCCTTTTTCCATGTAATAAGCTGGACCACCGCGGTAGTTACCATCATCGTCTTTGGTTTTGTATAGTTGCGCTAGCGTACTTTCGGCAAACGAGGTCGCCATACCAAGCATTGCAATCAGCCACATCCAGAAAATTGCACCCGGTCCACCGGCAGTTAATGCAACCGCCACACCAGCCATGTTACCTGTACCAACACGAGCAGCTAAACTCGTACAAAGTGCTTGAAATGAAGAGATGCCCGCTTTGTCTGCTTTACGGCTGTTTTTTAACACAGAAAACATGTGACCAAAATGGCGGAACTGAATGAACCCCAACCGAACCGTAAAGTAAATTCCTACACCTACTAAAAGATAAACCAGAATAGACCCCCAAAGCAGGTCATTCATCAAGTTAATTAAGTCTGTCATAAGATCCTCATAGTGAGTTTTCGCTGATCCCCGCTTCCAAGCCATCCATCTGGCTGCTCAACTAAGTGTCAATGAATCTTAGTTATTATTTGTAGTATGCAGCAGCCGAGATATGTAAAACTCGCTTCATGCTTCCCTTTTACGTATCAGCGTATTTTTGACGGGCGGATAATGCAGGTAAGCCATACAAAAATCAATACGCAACAAGTATCGCACAATTGTTATTTTTCACTAGAAAGTCACCTAAAATTAACACAAAAAAATACAAGAAAAGCACAAGCATAGAACAATAAGATAAAAAATTAACAACGCCTAACGTTGACGAATGAACACAAAGTTACCGCCCAGCTATCCGTCACTAACCCCCGAAACTATAAGGCATATTGATTTCTCCCACGGCATAAGAAAAAAGCACAAAAATGTAAACAGTGCATAAAAAATAGCCAAAAGCTTCAACGGTTAATCATGAGAATGAAAGCGCACTGTCATTAACATTAAAAAAAGTAAAATTTAAACGTTTGCGTGAATTCAAACGCTGTTTTATTCACCAAAAATCTACACGAAATTTGTGACCACCTAACAATATTCAGTTAAAAAGTTCATTCAAACGTAACAAATGAGAAACGAATCAAAGTTACGCTCCAAACTCAATGGTATTAAAAAAGCTCCTTCATGGAGTGATAAATACAACAACAAAGAGGTAGCTTATGGATGGCTTAGATTTCGAACAATTCATGGAGATGGACCTTCCAAAATCACGTACACGTAGCAAGCCAGTGAAACGTAAATGGAGAGAGATTGAAGCAATTAAAGATAGGCAGCGTTTGAAACGTGAGCTTATGGATATGGACGTCACCTACGACAACTTAGAAGATATCGATATTTAAAAAAATAGGCACCGTATGGTGCCTATTTTTACTTTGAATAGTTTTAGATACACTCGCTATCGGTTTGTCTCACTCTCTGAGCGAGCTGTTTGTATTGCTCAGCGATGGTATCCCCAAAGACAGGATCATCTTCAACAACTAACCACAGTTGCTCAACCGTCTGCCAATCTTGTGTCGAAAACTGTTTGCTGATCAAAGGCAAAACGGAGTGCTCTTCCATTTCAAGATGGCTTTTCTGCGCCTTCAAAAAATCCTCCAGTTGCTCCATAAAGATATTTTGTGGAACGACTGCGTCTTGAAGAATCATCTCTATCACAGCAAGAAAAGCATGGCTCTTTTCAGACAAGCGGATATGCTCTTCTTCCAAGTTTACGATGTCTTGCTGATCACCATAATGTTTAAGGTAATACTGGTACAGAATATCTTCTTTTGGATGGTGCACTTTTTCAGAATGGTCTGTTAAGTAATCAACGATCTCTTTTACTAAGCTGTAGTTGATTTCTTTTTCCTGTTTCAATAGCGACAGTTTTTCCCTGAGGATCGCCAGTAAACGCACCATATAACCATGCTCACGTCTGATTCTCTCAATCATCATAGCGTCTCTCCTTAACACTTACTTCTAGTAAGTGTATATAGATGTGTGCCAGTTTGCTTTGAGACTGTTCGAAAAACGAGCAAGTTATCCTGTAATCGAATTCTTACATAATGTTCTGCGGGAGATGCCACGTAATCGGTGTTTTCCCTTGCTGACTCAATAGCTGGTTTGCCGCAGAGAAATGTTTACAACCAAAAAATCCGCGATGAGCAGATAATGGTGAAGGATGCGGCGCAGCTAATACATGATGTTTGTTGCGATCAATAAAGCGGCCTTTCTTTTGCGCATGCGAACCCCAAAGCAAAAATACCACACCGCTTTGATGCTGATTAATAGACTCAATAACGCGATCAGTAAAGGTTTCCCATCCTGTCTTAGAATGTGAATGTGCTTTTCCTTGCTCCACTGTTAGCACGGTATTGAGCAGCAACACTCCTTGTTCAGCCCAACTCTGAAGGTAGCCATGATTGGGAATTTGAAATCCCTCAATATCTTGAGCGAGCTCTTTGTACATATTGACCAATGAAGGTGGCGTTTTCACTCCCGGCAATACTGAAAAGCAAAGGCCATGAGCTTGATTTGGCCCGTGGTAAGGATCTTGCCCTAAGATCACCACTTTCACATCTTGAAACTCTGTCGCACGGAACGCATTAAATACATCAGCTGCTGGCGGATAAACCACCTTGCCTGATTGCCTTTCTGACTCCACAAATTGAAGGGTTTCTTGAAAGTATGCTTGCTGTTTTTCCTGACCGATTACATCTTGCCACGTCTGAGCCTGAGTCATATTGAATATCCTGCGAGTGAATTCTAGAGATCATTTTCTCAGAATTCACCCGAGGAACAAGTTGAATTTAATGTTGTTTCTGAGGAATGCGATAATGCCCCTGTCCCGATATATGGCGATTGGGAACTGGGAAACGAGCCGGTCTAACGGCAGCAAAGTGAGTAGCAAATGGCATAGCAACCTCCTTAATCGTGATTTAGTTATGCTATGTTCACCACCACTTATGAAAGATTGATGCCAATTATATGAATTACCTATTTAAGCTTTTGATTGTATATCAAAATCCTTAAGCGCTTGAATTTCATCACTCCAAAGATCGGGATTAATTGTTTCAAGAATCAAAGGGATACCGTTAAAACGCTGATCTTTTGCTATATACTCAAAACAATCCCAACCAATTTCCCCATGCCCTAATGAATGATGCCTATCAACGCGGGCGGCAAATTCTGTTTTTGAATCATTAAGATGCATCGCTCTTAAATAGTGCATCCCCACAACACGGTCGAACTCGGCAAATGTAGCATCACATGCTGCAGGACCACGCAAGTCATAACCAGCGGCAAAGGTGTGGCATGTATCAAGGCAAACACCAACCCGTTCTTTGTTCTCAACTTGAGCAATGATTTCCGCGATATGCTCGAAACGCCACCCTAAGTTACTCCCCTGCCCCGCGGTATTTTCAATAACGGCCACAACGTTTGGCACCGCTTGGTGCGCCAAATTAATTGACTCAGCAATTTTGGCTAAACATTCTTGCTCTGATATTTTTTTTAAATGGCTACCTGGATGGAAGTTCAGCAATGTTAAGTCCAGCTGCTCACACCTTGTCATTTCATCAATAAAGGCCAGTCTTGATTTATCGAGCTTCTCTTGCTCTGGCGCTCCTAAATTTATTAAGTAAGAGTCATGCGGCAGGATCTGCTCACTGAGGTATCCCAGTCGCTTGCAGTTTTCTTTGAATGCACGAATCGTATTCACTTCTAACGGTTTTGCAGCCCATTGCCTTTGATTTTTAGTAAACAAAGCAAATGCCGTGGCTCCAATTTCAGCCGCTCTAAGTGGTGCTTGATCAACCCCACCAGCTGCCGACACATGAGCACCGATAAATTTCTTATTTTTGCACTTTCTTTCAATTGTCATTTAATCACTTTTTACTTTCAGAAATGCCACGCTAGCATGGGATATCGCTTATACCAGCTCAAAAAACAAACTTCAAATGTAGTAAAATTACAACATTTCTGGCATTTAACTAATTTTTATAGTTTAAAATATATTGTAATCACTATGTTTTTAAAGATTTTATTGATTTAACTCAATGTTTTCACCATGAGAAATTTAAGGTTTTTAGTTGTTTTTTTGACTTAAATCAATATTAAAATAGTGGTTATCCGCTATATAATACGTAGCTCAACAAAATTCGAAAATTAACACCAATAACACCACGTTTGTGGACTAGGAGATAGTGATGATCCAAGGTATTCAAATTACTAAAGCAGCAAATGATGAACTTCTAAACTCTATCTGGCTACTAGATAACGAGAAAGATGAAGCACGTTGCGTTGCTGCATCAGCAGGCTATGACGCTGACCAAGTAGTTTCAATCAACGAACTAGGTGAATATGAAAGCCGTGAAGTTTCAATCGAAACAGCACCACGCATCGAAGGTGGTCAACACCTAAACGTTAACGTTTTAAAACGTGAAACACTTGAAGATGCTGTAGCTCACCCAGAGAACTACCCACAGCTAACTATTCGTGTTTCTGGTTATGCAGTACGTTTTAACTCACTAACCCCAGAGCAGCAACGTGACGTTATCGCTCGTACTTTTACTGAATCACTATAATATTTAGTCAATTCAATTTAAAAACGGCGCTCATTGAGCGCCGTTTTTTTATACATATTGCATATCAATTGCACAAATAATCAACACCACTCACATCTTGGCCTGTTCTTACTCTATATATAAAGTTTTTTGTTTACTTAACTAATTAAGAGACTATGTTAATAAACAAATAACTTTACTAAATACATCAATCAGAAATCATCCATATTACTTTCATGCAGTAGTTTAGGAGGAATAATGAAAACATACGTGGAGCACGCCAATATTACGGTCAACAACCTTGAACAGACCATCCATTTTTTACAAACCGCTCTTCCCGACTTTAGCGTGCGATATCAAGGGATGAATACAAAACGTTGGTGCCATATCGGTACTGAGCAGCACTACCTTGCTCTTCAGGAAGCTGAACCAAAATCGCAACCTCACGCGACACGTACACCCTATTTTAATCTAGGTATCAATCATATAGGGCTTGTTGTGTCAGACATTCAAGCGGTCTCAAAAAGACTGCTCGCAGCGGGCTTTCGCGACAACCACGACATGGAGATAGAGCCTCATCGAACTCGCTTTTATGCTTTTGATGATAACGGTATTGAATGGGAATTTATCGAGTATCAAAGTGATGTTCCAGCCCAACGCAATCTATACGAGGAACAGGTATGAAAAAGAAAATAGCGATTGTCTTTTTTTCCCAGCAAGGGGCTGTACGGCTGTTAGCACACAGCATAGCAGAAGGCATTCACTCTCAAGGCGTGGAAATCGAATTACTTGAAGTGTTAGGACAAGATATTAACGCAGGCCGCTATCAAAATGACGAGCTGCTAAACACAATCGATCACTGCGATGCCGTCATTTTCGGTAGTCCTACCTACATGGGTGCACCAGCGAGTCAATTTAAAGCCTTTATGGATGCAAGCAGTGATAAATACGCAGTCAAAGCGTGGCGCAACAAGTTAGCCTCCGGTTTTACTGCAGGTGGCAGTATTAATGGTGACCAACAACAAACCTTGGCCAGTTTTATTACACTCGCATGTCAACACGGGATGCTTTGGGCAGGAATGGATACTTCTGAGCATACGGACGATCTCGGGCTCAACCGCACTGGCGCAAGCTTAGGGTTAGTTGCCAGCCCCGACAAGAATAGTCAAGTTCATCCAGTTGATCTGGACACGGCATTTTATCACGGTCAACGAGTCGCTAATTTAATCAACCAAGGAGACGCTCTATGAATCAATTTATTTTCCAAATGATCCGCAGCTTAATTGCTTTGAGTTACCGTAAGGCATTACGCCATTGCGAGTCTTCAACCCACTCTCTTTACCATATGTCGAAGCAACTTCCACCCCACCTCAAGGTTGATGTTGGGCACTCAGATTTTGGCCAACAAGAATTGGTATGCAAATCCAATGCTCGGAGCATAATGAGAAAACAATTAAAATCATTACGTCAAGCACAGAATGTTGCTTCATGCTCTTTTTGCCTCAGCCAATCTGTCAGTAAACAATGAGCCATGACATCCAGCTTAATTATGAGTTAAAGTTAACAAATGATTCCCGATTTTCATCATTATTATGTTACTAGAAGGCATTGAAACATTATTGGTATTAAGTAAAGCTAAAACCATGAGTCGTACTGGTAGCTTACTCTATATTAGCCAATCCGCCGTAAGTAAACGGATAGCAAATCTAGAGAAGAAAATCGGGAAGAAACTGATTGTCCCACATGGCCGACATATCAAACTCACGCAGGATGCAGAAAATTTAATTGCTAATATTGCCCCGACCTTCAATGAGCTCAGAGGGCAAATCTATGAACAGCAAGCTGCCTGTGAAAATACCGTCATTAAATTAGACTGCTCAGAAACATTGGTTGCAGGCTATCTCGCTCCTGCACTCGGCAACTGTTTTAAGCTGGATCAACACATTAGCCTGACAACCAATCACACACCTAGAATTATTGAACATGTGCAGTCAGGAAAAGCCACCATTGGCGTATGTGCGGGTTACTTGCCACCTCATCATGGCTTGATGACATTTCACCTTATTGATGAGCCATTTTATGTGGTTAGCGCATCCCCTTTAACCACCTTACCTGATCACATCATTACGAACGACTTACAAAACCCTGCCAATACTTACCAACTGAGTGTACTGAATCAACTTGGCATCTCGCCAATTATGGAGATGGACTCTTATACCGCAGCAGCCCAATTAGCACTGGCTGACGTTGCTCCTGCGCTAGTGCCACTTTCAGTGATCAAAACTCTCAACATTCAGCGGCATTTATATCAAGATTTCAGGCAACTCAAGCCTCTCTATAGGCCTATTAACATTTGCTTGCGCGCAAACTCTTATCGAAATGAGAGGGTTAAAGCACTGATAGAAACCATTGCTGATGCTGTTCCCAAAGTAGCTTTAACGCCATTAGCATCGACATAGTAATCACAAGTGGTCGAATCCATTGCTGCCCTTTGCTTATCACAACCTTTGCGCCGAGCCTCGCTCCTAAAAAACCTCCGATAGCCATTACTAATCCAATTTCCCATATAGGTAACCCCGCGAGAATAAAAAACATCAGCGCCGCGATATTGGAGGTAAAATTCAGCACCTTAGTGCGCGCTGTAGCGTCGACAAGAGAGAAGTGGCCAAGAGCGACAAAACAAACGGTAAAGATCGAACCAGTTCCAGGACCAAAAAAGCCATCATAAAAACCAACGCCACCACCGACACAAAAAGCAAACATGGCTTCTGAGATTTTGGCCTTACCAGATTGCTCTTGAGTTTTTGGCATCAATAAAAAGTAGAGTGAGATCGCCACCAATAACAGTGGAATAAGGCTAGTTAATACACCTGCATCAATATACTGCACCACCTCAGCGCCAATAGCAGAACCGACAAAAGTGCAAACAATTGCTAAGCGCATTTCCTTGATATTGACAATGCCATTGCGCACGAAATACCAACTGGCTGAAAAACTACCAAATGAGCTTTGCAGTTTATTGGTAGCTAGTGCTTGTGTCGGCGGTACTCCTACGGCAAGCAGCGCAGGTAAAGTCAAAAGACCACCACCACCCGCCATTGCATCAATAAAACCTGCGCCTGTCGCTACCAAAAATAAAAGGGTAAGAATTTCGAAAGAGAATTCCATTTTTTAACCAATCAACAACCCAGTAGAAATAACAAACTATCATTGCCTAAAGCGCAGTAGTTAGCGAAAGCTTCGATTACAACCTATTCCTAATTTTCATCAATAAAAATTAGCATAAAAAAGCCCGCTCAAATGAGCGGGCAATGAGGTTGTCATATAGGCTCTCTTGCGAGCCTATTGATTTTTATTAAGCTTCGTTCTCAGCAACTTTCGCGTGCAGCTCTTGCACTGAAGTCACTGAAGCACAAGCATCAGCAGTGTGAGACATACAGGTTGCAAACGCTGCGTTTAGCGTTGTTGTGTAGTTCACTTTCTCTGCTAGTGCGCCGCGACGTAGAACTTTAGAGTCTTCAATCGCCTGGCGACCTGCTGCCGTATTCACGATGTAGGTGTACTCATTGTTCTTGATGCGGTCAAGAATGTGTGGACGGCCTTCGTGTACTTTGTTTACTAGACGTGGGTTGATACCCGCTTCACCTAGGATAACTGCGGTACCGTGCGTTGCGTCTAGCTGGTAACCAAGCTTCGTTAGCTTAGATGCTAGGTCAACAACGCGCTGCTTATCACCTTCACGAACAGAGAGTAGTGCACGGCCACCTTCAGGGTAGACTTTGCCACAACCAAGTTCTGCTTTCGCGTATGCTTCAGCAAACGTTGCACCCACACCCATTACCTCACCAGTAGAGCGCATTTCTGGGCCTAACAGTGGGTCAACACCTGGGAATTTGTTGAACGGTAGTACAACTTCTTTCACTGAGTAGTAAGGTGGAATGATCTCTTTAGTAAAGCCTTGCGACTCTAAAGATTGCCCAGCCATGACACGTGCTGCGATTTTCGCTAGAGGCGCACCCGTTGCTTTCGATACGAATGGAACCGTACGTGCAGCACGTGGGTTAACTTCGATTAGGTAAACCTTATCGTTTTTAACCGCGAACTGAGTGTTCATTAGGCCACGTACACCAAGCTCAAATGCTAGCTTCTCAACTTGTTCACGCATGACATCTTGGATCTCTTGGCTTAGTGTATAAGCAGGCAGTGAACATGCTGAGTCACCTGAGTGAACACCCGCCTGCTCAATGTGCTCCATAATTCCACCAATAACCACGCGCTCACCGTCACAGATAGCATCGATATCTACTTCTACCGCATCATCAAGGAAGCTATCTAGAAGCACTGGCGACTCGTTCGATACGCTCACTGCTTCATTAAAGTAGCGACGAAGATCTTGCTCGTCGTATACGATTTCCATCGCACGGCCACCCAATACGTAAGAAGGACGTACTACAAGTGGGAAGCCGATTTCACGTGATTTCTCAACAGCTTGCTCAAGTGTCGTAACTGTTGCATTTTCTGGCTGTAGTAGACCTAGACGGTCAACAGCAACTTGGAAACGCTCACGGTCTTCTGCACGGTCGATAGCATCAGGGCTAGTACCGATAATTGGTACACCAGCCGCTTCTAGAGCGCGAGCCAGTTTCAATGGCGTTTGACCACCGTACTGAACGATAACGCCTTTTGGCTTCTCAACACGAACAATAGAAAGAACATCTTCTAGAGTAACAGGCTCGAAGTACAGACGGTCTGAAGTATCGTAGTCGGTAGAAACGGTCTCAGGGTTACAGTTAACCATGATAGTTTCGTAACCATCTTCACGTAGCGCTAATGAAGCGTGTACACAGCAGTAATCAAACTCAATACCTTGACCGATACGGTTAGGACCACCGCCTAGAACCATGATTTTGTCTTTATCTGTAGGCTGTGCTTCACATTCGTCATCGTAAGATGAGTACATATAAGCAGTGTCAGAAGAGAACTCAGCCGCACATGTATCAACACGCTTGTAAACTGGGTGGATATCGTACTGGTCACGCAGACGACGAATCTCATTTTCAGAGACACCCAATAACGTAGACAGACGCGCATCAGAGAAGCCTTTACGCTTCATCTTGCGTAAAACATCTTCCGTTAAGCCTGCAAAACCACCAGCTTTGACTTGGTTTTCTAGATTAACCAGCTCTTCAATTTGAACAAGGAACCAACGGTCGATTGCCGTTAGGTTAAATACACCGTCTACTGACATACCAGCACGGAATGCATCTGCGATGTACCAAATACGCTCTGCACCCGCTTCTTTTAGCTCATGACGAATCTTTGTCAGTGCATCTGGTGCGTCTAGGTCAACCATTTCGTCAAAACCATTAGCGCCAACTTCTAGACCACGAAGTGCTTTTTGTAGTGACTCTTGTTGGTTACGGCCAATCGCCATTACCTCACCCACTGATTTCATCTGGGTAGTCAAACGGTCGTTCGCACCGGCAAATTTCTCGAAGTTAAAGCGAGGAATCTTAGTAACTACGTAATCGATAGTAGGTTCAAATGAGGCAGGAGTTGCGCCGCCAGTGATGTCGTTTTGTAGTTCGTCTAGCGTGAAGCCTACTGCCAATTTTGCTGCAATCTTCGCAATAGGGAAACCCGTTGCTTTAGATGCTAGAGCAGAAGAACGAGATACACGCGGGTTCATCTCGATGATAACCATACGGCCATCTTTCGGGTTGATACCAAACTGAACGTTTGAGCCACCCGTTTCAACACCGATTTCACGCAGTACCGCTAGCGATGCATTACGCATCAACTGATACTCTTTATCTGTCAGAGTCTGAGCTGGAGCTACTGTGATTGAGTCACCGGTGTGGATGCCCATCGGGTCGAAGTTTTCGATAGAACATACGATGATACAGTTGTCCGCTTTGTCACGAACCACTTCCATTTCGTACTCTTTCCAACCGATCAATGACTCATCGATTAGAAGCTCATTGGTTGGCGACAGATCGAGACCGCGACGACAAATCTCTTCGAACTCTTCTTTGTTATATGCAATACCACCGCCAGTACCACCCATTGTGAAAGATGGACGGATGATACATGGGAAGCCAACCATATCGAGAACGCCATAAGCTTCTTCCATGGTTTTGGCAGTATCCGCACGTGGACACTCTAAGCCGATAGACTTCATTGCCTTATCGAAACGAGAACGGTCTTCAGCTTTATCGATAGCGTCAGCAGTTGCACCGATCATTTCTACGCCGAATTCTTCTAGTACGCCGTATTTCTCTAGATCTAGAGCACAGTTAAGCGCTGTCTGACCACCCATCGTTGGTAGAACTGCATCTGGACGCTCTTTTTCGATGATCTTACGAACAACTTCCCACTGAATTGGTTCAATGTAAGTTGCATCCGCCATGTCTGGATCAGTCATGATTGTCGCAGGGTTTGAGTTTACTAGGATAACTCGGTAACCTTCTTCACGCAGTGCTTTACACGCTTGTGCGCCAGAGTAGTCAAACTCACATGCTTGACCGATAACAATCGGACCAGCACCAAGAATAAGAATACTTTGAATGTCAGTACGTTTTGGCATTATCTACTACTCCGAAATTAAGCGCTGTGTTGTTTAATTAGTTCGATAAAGTGGTCAAATAGCGGTGCTGCGTCGTGTGGACCTGGGCTCGCTTCTGGGTGACCTTGGAAGCTAAATGCTGGCTTATCAGTACGGTGGATACCTTGTAGAGAGCCGTCAAATAGCGATACGTGAGTAGCACGTAGATTTTCAGGTAGTGTTGCTTCATCGGCTGCAAAACCGTGGTTTTGAGAAGTGATCATCACAACATTACGGTCCAAATCTTTAACTGGGTGGTTTGCGCCGTGGTGACCAAACTTCATTTTCACAGTTTGTGCACCCGATGCTAACGCTAGGATTTGATGGCCAAGGCAGATACCGAAGATTGGTAGACCTTTTTCTAGGAATACTTTTGTCGCTTCAATCGCGTAAGTACATGGTTCTGGGTCACCAGGGCCGTTTGACAGGAAAACGCCATCTGGGTTTAGAGCCAACACTTCTTCTGCTGAAGTCTCAGCAGGAACAACCGTTAAGCGGCAGCCTCGGTCAACCAACATGCGCAGGATGTTGCGTTTTGCCCCGAAGTCATAGGCAACAACGTGATATGGCAACTCGCTGTCGTCTTGCGCCTCTGGAAGTCCACTCTCAAGCGTCCACGAACCTTGCTTCCATTGATACGCTTCTTTTGTTGTAACCTCTTTCGCAAGATCCATTCCTTTCAAACCAGGGAATTCTTTTGCTTTCGCTAGAGCCAAAGCTTCGTCTAGGTTGTTACCAGCTACGATGCAACCGTTCTGAGCACCTTTTTCGCGCAAGATACGAGTTAGCTTACGAGTATCAATATCTGCAATGCCGACGATGTTTTGCGACTTAAGGTAATCAGAAAGGGACTGTTCGTTACGGAAGTTAGAAGCGATAAGAGGGAGATCGCGAATCACAAGGCCTTGAGCGTGGATTGAAGAGGATTCTTCGTCTTCGGAATTGGTTCCGGTATTGCCAATGTGAGGATAAGTAAGAGTAACGATTTGCTGGGAATAGGAAGGATCAGTGAGGATTTCTTGGTACCCCGTCATCGAGGTATTAAAAACGACTTCACCAACGGATGAACCATCTGCTCCAATGGAAACACCGCGGAACACTGTCCCATCTTCTAGGACTAACAGTGCTGATTTACTCAAGACAACCTCCGGAATAAAAATGCAAAAATAATAAATTAAACTGCAAATTTGCCTTCCTTTGCGCCATAAAAAAGCGATTTTAGGTATTTTAGACAAATTGGCGGTATTCTAATTAGAGTTGTGATTTGTGTCAACAGAGACCAAAAAAATAAATTCATTTTTTATAGCCATTAGCAACAAAAGCAACTCAAGCACTTAAAAAAACAACTTTATTGATGCGACTTTGGATTTATCGGTACAAATTTATGAAATCCATATTTTCAAGCCAATCTGAGATCACACTTTTCTTCTCAAAAAGCGCGCAAACGTTATACTCAAAAAAACAAATACAACTTTTGAGGCTTACAGACAAAAAACAAAGCAAGACAGGCAAAATTACAAGCAAAAACCAAAAAATTAGCAGGAAGGATATCAGTTGGCTATACGGAATAAATTTGGAAGGAATAAAAAGCGCCGGACAAGTCCAGCGCATAATTATTTATTTATAGCTCATTTAAGTTAAGAACATCAGTCATCGTATAAAAACCTGCGGGCTTCTCTTTTAACCACACTGCCGCTTTCACCGCACCGTTTGCAAAAGTCATCCGGTCTGTCGCCTTGTGCGTCACTTCCACTCGCTCACCGATATCAACGAACATCGCCGTGTGCTCACCAACAATGTCACCCGCACGAATTGTCGCAAAACCAATTTCATCTTTTGTACGTTCACCGGTAATGCCTTCACGTGCATATACCGCTACATCACTTAGCTTGTTCCCCATTGCACCAGCAATGGCTTCTCCCATACCAATCGCCGTACCAGAAGGAGCATCAACCTTATGACGATGGTGTGCTTCGACAATCTCGATGTCACAGTAGTCACCCATGACTTTTGCTGCTTTTTCAAGAAGTTTGAAAACTAGGTTAACACCAACAGAGTAGTTAGGAGCCATAACGACAGGCACTTCTCTTGACGCATGATCAATTTGCTCTCGTTCTTGCTCGGTAAAGCCCGTCGTACCAATTACAATGCTTTTACCATGCTGTTTGCAAAGTTCGAGGTTCGCTAACGTACTTACTGGCGCAGTGAAATCAATAATGACATCAAAGCTATTGATGTCTTTTGCCAGATCATCAGTCAATACGACATCAAACTTACCTTCACCGCACAATTCACCCACATCAACACCAACCAACGATGATTCCGGACGCTCTGAACCAGCTCCAACTTGAGCATGTTCATTTAAATGTGTCGCTTTGACTAGGTTACGGCCCATACGACCCGCTGCTCCTGCAATTGCAATACGTACCATTGCACTTTCTCCGTTTTCAAATATTTGTTCTGTATTTTACTCAATAAAACTAACAGCATTCATTGTGTCTGGCTAGTGGGAGTAAGTAAGCTTAAGAAAACTCTTTTACTACTCGTTGAAGAATAGAGATATTGGCTTCAGGGAACGAATAGTTAGGCAGCTGAGAAACAGCAACCCACTCACCTTGTTGACCTTCTCGTCCGTAAGGCTCTCCGTCAAACTGAGTCACAGTAATGAAATCAAACTTAAGGGACTTATCTGGATAATCAAATTCCAAATGTTCAAATCGCTGTTGCTCGGTAGTCACAATGCCAATTTCTTCCTCAAGCTCTCGGATCATCGCTTGTTCTATCGATTCATTGTCTTCCACTTTTCCGCCTGGAAACTCCCAGAAGCCACCTTGATGTTTATCATCTGGGCGCTTGGTAATAAACACTTGCGACTTATCTTGGTTAAAAATGATTGCCGCTACGATATGAATACGTTTCATCGTAGATTCCTTCTGAATTTGACTTAAAAAAAGAGTCGCCTAAGCGACTCTTCGTTGTAATACACCGCAACAACGGTTAACAAACACGTTGCTATCGTGTGCTAGTTAATTTGACCATGACATTGTTTGTATTTCTTACCACTACCACATGGGCATGGTTCATTGCGGCCTACTTTTCGTTCGTCACGAACCATTGGTTGATGAGCGGTATCTTCTGATTCACCATCAGCCAATTGGTTTTCAGCAGAAGCGTGTTGAGCTTTCGCACGACGAGCAGCTTCTTCAGCCTGAGCTCGACGCTGTTCTTCCATTCGCTCTACTTCTTCTTGCTGCTGAACACGAACCTTCGACAAGATAGTGATAACGTCAAATTTCAATGACTCTAACAAGCCTTCAAATAGTTCAAATGACTCACGCTTGTACTCTTGTTTAGGGTTCTTTTGAGCATAACCACGTAGATGGATCCCTTGACGAAGATGGTCCATCGCAGCAAGGTGTTCTTTCCACAATGTATCTAGTGTTTGAAGCATAACGGACTTTTCAAAGTTTCGTAGCACTTGCGCGCCAACCACTTCTTCCTTAGTTTTATACACTTCAACCGCTAGGTTAATGATCTTCTCGCGTAACGCTTCTTCATATAGCTTGTCATCTTCTTCAAGCCATTGTTTCACTGGAGCTTCAAGATCAAAGTCATTCTTCAATCGATCCTGTAGACCTTCCACGTCCCACATTTCTTCCAAAGATTGTGGTGGAATGTATTCATCAATAATCGACGAAAGAACGTCTTCACGGTTTTGCTCGATCATGTCGCTAATATCATCAACAACCATTAGCTCATCACGTAGTTCATAAACTACTTTACGTTGATCATTTGCTACGTCATCGTATTCAAGCAACTGCTTACGGATATCAAAGTTACGTCCTTCAACTTTACGTTGGGCTTTTTCGATAGAGCGTGACAGCATCTTAGACTCGATGGCTTCACCTTCATCCATACCGCTCTGAATCAAGCTTGCCATGCGATCTGACGTGAAGATACGTAGTAGTGAGTCTTCCATTGAGAGATAGAAACGAGATGAACCCGCATCACCTTGACGACCCGAACGGCCACGAAGCTGATTATCAATACGACGAGATTCATGACGCTCTGTACCAATAATGTGCAGACCACCCGCTTCAAGGACCTTATCGTGAACAATTTTCCATTCAGCTTTTATGGCATCAATCTGCTCTTGAGTTGGCTCTTGTAGTGCTTCAACTTTTGCTTGCCAGCTACCGCCTAATACAATATCGGTACCACGACCAGCCATGTTGGTTGCAATCGTGACAGCACCTGGCGTACCCGCTTCAGCAACAATTTCAGCTTCGCGTTCGTGGAACTTAGCATTAAGAACGTTGTGCTTAATCTTCGCTTTCTTCAAAGCATTCGATAGTAGTTCAGATTTCTCGATAGAAACCGTACCGACTAGCGATGGTTGGCCTTTTTCGACACGTTCTTTGATGTCTTCAATAATCGCATTGAATTTCTCTGCTTCAGTGCGGTAAACCACATCTGGCATATCATTACGGATCATTGGTTTATTGGTTGGGATAACAACCGTCTCAAGACCATAAATTGACTGGAATTCAAATGCTTCAGTGTCTGCGGTACCTGTCATACCAGACAGTTTTTCGTAGAGACGGAAGTAGTTTTGGAACGTGATAGATGCAAGCGTTTGGTTTTCGTTTTGGATCTTAACGCCTTCTTTCGCTTCAACGGCTTGATGAAGACCTTCAGACCAACGACGACCCGGCATTGTACGACCTGTGTGCTCATCTACGATGACAACTTCACCTTCTTCGGTAACAATGTAGTCAACGTTCTTTTCAAACAAAACGTGAGCACGAAGAGCAGCATTCACATGATGTAATAAGCTGATATTCGTTGGTGAGTATAGGGTGTCACCCTCTTCCATCAGACCATTTTTGATCAACAGCTCTTCAACAAATTCTTGACCTGTTTCAGTCAAGTGAACTTGCTTCGACTTCTCATCCACAGTGTAGTGACCATCGCCACGGTACTCTTCTGAGTCTTCCTGATCTTGTCTTTCAAGGTGAGGAATTAAAGTATTAATGCGCGTATAAAGTTCTGAACTGTCTTCTGCTGGACCAGAAATAATAAGAGGTGTACGCGCTTCATCGATTAAGATTGAGTCCACTTCATCGACTACAGCAAAGAAGCGTTCACGTTGAACACGATCTTCAGCACGGAAAGCCATGTTGTCACGTAGATAATCGAAACCAAATTCGTTATTGGTACCGTATAAAATGTCGGCTTGATACGCTTCTTTTTTCTCTACCGGCGGCATATTTGGCACGTTTACGCCAACCGTCATCCCAAGGAATTCAAATAGTGGGCGGTTTGTCTCGGCGTCACGCTTTGCTAAGTAATCATTCACAGTAACAACGTGCACACCTTTACCTGGCAGTGCGTTCAGATATGCCGGCAATGTCGCGGTGAGCGTTTTACCTTCACCAGTACGCATCTCGGCAATCTGGCCAGCATTTAGCACCATACCACCAATAAGCTGAACGTCGAAATGGCGCATACCATATACACGCTTAGAGGCTTCACGTACTGTAGCAAAAGCTTCAGGAAGTAGCTTATCTAGTGATTCGCCTTGCTCTAAACGTTGACGAAACTCAACTGTTTTCGCTTTTAACTCTTCATCGGACAACGCTTCAAACGTCGGCTCATAATTATTAATTTCTTTAACGATTTTTCTTAGACGGCGCAATGTTCGGTCGTTGCGACTGCCAATTACCTTTGTCAGTAGCTTAGTTATCATTTGCTATGAATCTCTCTTTACTCAGATCGCTTACGATCTACTTCTATGCCTTCAGTCTCTACCAGTTTTAAACTAAGAATACTGAGATAAATCACTTACCACAGATATTGTGATGAAAACTGTTATTTTCAAGGGCAAATGTTTAAAGGTGGCCGTTAGTTTAAGGAATTTTCTTTCAAACAACCAATAGCAAACGTATTTGTTTGAACCACTTTTACTTTTTTCTCGCTTCTAGCCTCAATTTTATACAAATACAACGCTATTACGAGCCTATAACTTGGACTACAATGTGGGTATGTTTCAAGATGGGTTTATATATGAGAGATCACCGCCCAACTTTAGGGAATGATATTGTTTCAGGCTCTCAATTTGCCAAGCTGCAACAGCATGCTGAAGAGATTCTAGCAATCAATCTACTGTTAAATGAATTATTGCCACGTGGGACGGAGAAACATTGCCGAGCGGCAAATATTCGTGATGGGCAACTCATTATTGAGGTTGCTAGTGCTGCACTAAAAATGAAACTTAATTATGAAAGAATGCAGTTATTAAATCAGCTAAGAATGAAGGGATTTTCTAAACTGATCGCAATCGATATCCGGATAAACCCTGAACTCTACAAACAAGAGCAATATCCAAACAAGAAAGAGAAAACAAAGTCTAGGGAACCTATTTCAGAAAATGCGGCGGGCTACTTACGCTTAATTGCTGATTCCGCTTCACCTCGGGTAAAAAAGCGACTTGAAAGATTGGCCGATTTAGCCAAGAAAAAAAATCAATAAAAAAACCAGGCGCTATGCCTGGTTTTCTTTATCAAACTTATCGTTATGACAACACCATACTAGGGTCAGCAAAAGCAACTGGTGAACCTGCTTCTTCTTCAAACGTCGTCCACTCCCAAGCTTCTTGGTCCGCTAATACCGCTCGAAGTAATTGGTTATTCAAGCCGTGACCCGATTTATACGCGCGGAATTCACCGATAATTGGGTGACCACACATGTATAAATCACCGATTGCATCAAGCACTTTATGAGTCACAAACTCATTCTCAAAGCGTAAGCCTTCTTCATTTAGAATTCGGTAGTCATCAAGAACAATTGCACAATCAAAGCTACCACCTAAACATAGGTTTTGTGATTGTAAATATTCAATATCGCGCATAAAGCCAAACGTTCTTGCTCGAGAGATATCTTTGATAAATCCTTGAGATGAGAAGTCAAATCGCAAATGTTGTTCGTCACAATCAATCGCTGGGTGATTAAACTCAATTTCGAAATCCATTCTAAAACCGTTGAATGGCACAAACTCAGCCCATTTATCACCATCTTCAAAACGAACTGGCTTTTTAATTCGAATAAAGCGCTTAGCTGCATTTTGCTCTTCAATACCTGCTTGTTGCAGTAAGAAAACAAACGGACTAGCACTGCCATCCATGATTGGGATTTCTGGAGCATCTACTTCAATCACGGCATTGTCGATACCCATACCAGCTAGAGCTGCATTTAAGTGCTCTACAGTAGAGATACGGATTCCTTCATCATTCACGAGTGCTGTACAAAGCATCGTATCACGCACAGATTGAGGGTCTGCCGGAAAATCGACTGGCGGATTTACGTCGGTACGACGATAAACGATACCGGTGTTTGCAGCAGCAGGGCGAAGAGTTAGTGTCACTTTACGCCCAGAGTGGAGTCCCACACCAGTCGTTTTCACTATTTCTTTCAGAGTACGTTGTCTGATCATCTACTTGCCTCTTTGTAAACGCTACAAATTACGGTCGGTAATACTTACCGACCGAGAATCGTATCATAATTTTGAACAGTGTCAAATTATGGCGAAATATCAGTCTGCTTGACGACGTAAAAATGCGGGAATATCCAAATAACCGCTCTCTTTTTCTTGCTTCGGTGCAGCATTTTGATTAGTCGCTGTACCTGTAGCCGGAGAAGAAGGTTGCGTCGTCACTTGTGGTTTTTCCTGCAAAGGTTGTGCCGGTTTCTCTTCCACTTTTACTTGTGCAGCTTGCGGAATCGGTGTTTGCGTTTGTGCAGGCTGAGCAGCTGGTGCTACTTTTGCTTTTCCGCCCGCCACCAAAGTAATATCTGGTTTACGCTCATTACCAATGCCTGTAGCAACAACTGTTACGCGGATTTCATCCGCCATATCAGGATCTAGAGAAGTACCGATAACCACTGTAGCATTGTCAGATGCGAATGCTTTCACCGTATTACCTACAGTTTCAAACTCATCTAAGCGCATATCTAGACCAGCTGTAATATTCACAAGAACACCACGAGCTCCTGCAAGATCGATATCTTCTAGAAGTGGGCTAGAAATTGCCATTTCAGCAGCTTCTTCCGCACGGTCTTCACCTTTAGCAACCCCACTTCCCATCATCGCATGGCCCATTTCTGACATCACTGTTCTTACGTCAGCAAAGTCGACGTTGATCATGCCAGGGCGTGTGATTAGCTCTGCAATACCTTGCACTGCATTTTTAAGTACGTCATTCGCGCTAGCAAAAGCTTCTAGTAAGGTAATTCCGCGACCTAGCACCTTCAAAAGCTTTTCGTTAGGAATAGTAATTAGAGAGTCTACATGTTTAGACAGCTCTTCAATTCCTTGTTCAGCAAAAGCTAAACGCTTTTTACCTTCAAAGCTAAATGGCTTAGTCACAACAGCCACCGTCAAAACACCAAGTTCCTTAGCAACTTCTGCAATGACAGGAGCAGCTCCAGTACCAGTACCACCGCCCATACCAGCTGCGATAAATACCATATCGGCACCAGTTAGAACTTCTTTAATTCTATCTCTATCTTCTAGAGCAGCATCACGGCCAACTTGTGGGTTTGCACCTGCACCCAAACCTTTGGTGATATCGCCACCAATTTGAATAACTGTGTTAACGCTAGTCTTACGAAGTGCTTGTGCATCAGTATTAATGCTGATGAACTCCACGCCTTCAATGGATTCACGTACCATGTGCTCAACGGCGTTACCACCACCGCCACCAACTCCAACGACTTTAATTACCGCATCGTCAGACATTTCCATCATCGGTTCAAACATGTGTTATCTCCGTTTTTCCTGCTGCTCAGGTTAAAACTCTTTTTGAATCCAGTTACGCAAACGACCAAAAAAACTCGACATAGACTGACGCTTTGGTTCGTTATATTCGGTATCGTCATTAACTTGACTGTCTTTTGCGTAATGAAGCAAACCAACTGCCGTAGAATGATACGGCTCTTTAACATAATCGGTTAAGCCGCTTACCTCTAAAGGTTTACCAACTCTAACCTGGTTGCGGAAAACACGTTCCGCACATTCTACCAATCCTTCAATTTGAGACGCACCACCTGTGAGTACAACCCCTGCTGCAAGGTGATGTTTGATTCCATCTTCCCGCAACTTTTCTTGAACAGAATCGATAGTTTGGTTAACAAGTCCCATAAGTTCAGTGTAACGTGGCTCGATCACTTCTGACAGTGTCTGACGTTGTAAACTTCGTGATGGTCTTCCACCAACACTAGGTACATTAACCGTATCATCCTTGCTCACCAATTCACTCAGTGCACATCCGTACTTCACTTTAATTTCTTCAGCATCACTTACTGGTGTACCAAAAGCGAAGGCAATGTCACTGGTAACGGCATTTCCGGCGTATGAAAAAACTTCTGTGTGACGTAGAGCTCCACCAGTCCAAATCGCTACATCCATGGTACCTGCACCGATATCTACAACACAAACGCCTAACTCACGTTCATCCTCTGTTATCACTGCATTACTTGCAGCTAACCCAGAATAAACAAGTTGTTCTACTTTAAGACCGCAACGCTCTACAGCCTTAATAATGTTTCTTGCCATATCATTATGACAAGAAATGAGGTGTACGCTGACTTCCATGCGTACTCCTGATAAACCTAGCGGATTTTTAATCCCTTCTTGGTAGTCAATGGTAAATTCCTGAGGAATTACGTGCAGAATGCGCTGTTCATCACCAATTTTGATAGACTTTGCGGTGTGAATTGCACGATCCATATCGTCCTGAGACACTTCTTCATCAGAGACAGTTCCCATACCTTTCTCTATGCGGCTCGCAATATGGCGACCGGATAATGAAAGAAATACGTTACTAATACGGCACTCAGCCATTAGCTCCGCTTGATCAACGGCACGTTGAACCGATTTTACAACCGATTCTAGGTCATTTACGCCACCTTTATCCATGCCTCGAGATGGGCTCGTACCAGCACCAATAATATTAATTTGACCATCTGGTAGGACTTCACCTACCAGAGCAGATACGGTGGCAGTGCCTATATCAAGACCAACAATAATGTTGTCATCTGCGGTCTTAGTCATCTGATTTCTCTTGTTCTAATTCTTCTTTAGGGAACCAGCCTACTGCCGCCCCTGTATCATATCTGAGGTCTATGTAGCTTATCTTTTCAGTATCACTACCTAGTTTTCTATATAGCTCGACAAATCGTTCGATTCTTTCATCTAGAGACTCTTTGCCTAATTCAAGACGAATACCGTTATCCAATATAATTTGCCAAGCTCGCCGCTCGTTTAAAACCAACGACGTAATTTTAAGATTCAGTGCGCCAAATTTAGGTATGAGTTCTCGCCATACCGTCATCACGTTATGACTTGTACCTTCAGGGCCATACAATTTAACCCTGTCTCCCTCTAGTTGGCCAATGTCACCATCAAATACAACGCCTTTCTCGTTTAACATCGAGTTACCGTTCCAAATTGCTTCGGCGTGGTACTCGGTAAGAAAGATTTTAATTGTATCTGGCCACTGTTTTCGAATAGAAGCATGGGCGACCCAAGGAATGGACTGAACCGTTGTTTGAAGCACATTAATATCTTGAGACATAAAGGTGCCAACGTGTTCTAACCGTGCAAATGCCCGCTGGACATCTAACGCAGTTACATATTCCAAATTCCCCTGAAGCACTATCTTAGATAAAGGGAGACGCTGATCATCCCACATCCACGATAGTGTTGAGTAAAGAATGGAGCCAACCAACAACAAAACCACCAATAAAAAGCTTCCGCCAACAGCATGTTGCTTTACTAGTGGTGTATTGCGTAAACGACGGCTTTCATTAAGTACAGATTGAATCAAAGTCCGTTGTCCTTGCTAATTGCTCGCAATTCTCATCCCTATTTCTTTTCTTAATAGAGGCAAATGCACTTATTTCAACCTTCGGATTATACTGGGGTCAAGGAAAGTATCAAACATTGAAAGTGAGAAATCATCATTTAAACACAATAAATTAGTCAAAAATCAGAGTTCTCACACTTGCGTTATGCATCTAGCATGGCATCGATGTTCAATTCGAATGCGGCAAGCTGCTTCGCTACTTTGCCAACATCCCCTGCTCCTTGGGTTAGCACTAAGTCACCATCTTGTAAAACATTTGCCAGAACTGCAGGAAGCGACTTGCTGTCTGGTACAAAAATTGGGTCTAGCTTTCCTCTACTGCGAATAGTCCGACATAACGCTCGACCATCAGCTCCGGCAATAGGTGCCTCACCAGCAGCGTAAACATCAAGCATGATAAGTACATCGACTTGCTCAAGTACATTGGCAAAATCATCGTACAAATCACGCGTTCGACTGTATCGATGAGGCTGGAAGATCATAACCAAGCGTTTATCTTCCCAACCACTTCTGGCTGCATGAATTGTCACATCCACCTCTGTAGGATGATGACCATAATCATCCACTAACATGGCTTGCCCACGACCTGTTTCAAATTCACCTAAATGATCAAATCGGCGTCCAGTTCCCTGAGTTCCTGCCATTGCTGCAAGGATAGCTTCATCACTAATATCATCCTCAGTCGCGACAGCAATTGCTGCAGAGGCATTCAATGCATTATGGCGACCAGGTATGTTAAGCGTAATATCTAAATTCGCTTTACCTTCACGGACAACTGTAAACTTACCTTGCTGACCCTCTTGACGATAATTCTCAATACGAACATCTGCATCATCGGAGAAACCGTAGGTAATGACTTGACGACTAATACGTGGGATTAGGTTACGAACAACCTCATCATCAATACAAACAATCGCCTGACCGTAGAAAGGCAAGTTATGTAGAAAATCAACAAACGTTTGTTTTAACGTTTCAAAATCACCGCCATAAGTATCCATATGATCGGCTTCGATATTCGTTACGATGCTGACCATAGGTTGTAAATGTAAGAATGACGCATCACTCTCATCGGCTTCCGCAATCAAAATGCGGCTAGAACCTAAACGAGCATTGGTACCCGCACTTTTAACTAAACCACCATTAACAAAGGTAGGATCTAATCCTGCTTCAGAGTAAATCTGAGTCACTAACGCTGTTGTCGTCGTTTTGCCATGTGTACCTGCAACGGCAATACCATGACGGAAACGCATCAACTCAGCTAACATCTCAGCTCGGCGCACAACGGGAATACGTGCTTCTCGCGCTGCCATAATTTCCGGGTTCTCTTCATTAATAGCAGTAGAAACAACAACAACGCTCGCACGTTCAACATTTTCAGCCTGATGACCAATGAAAACTTGTGCACCTTTGCTGACTAAACGCTCTGTGACGGCATTTTCCGCGATATCAGAACCTGTGATCTGATATCCTTCATTTAATAAAACCTCGGCAATACCACTCATACCAGCACCGCCGATGCCAATAAAGTGAATGCATTTAACACGACGCATTTCTGGCACCATCGCGCGAATTTGAGCAAGATTTTGAGTATGTTGAACAGTCATAAAATTTCTCGTTATTTGGTCAGCGCTACGATGGCGTCAGCCACGACGTCGTCAGCGTTCAGTTTTGCAGCAGCTCGAGCTTTAATTGCCATCTCTAGCAATTCGTCACGTGTAAGGTTCTTAATTTGATTGGCCAGTTTGTCGACCGTTAGCTCTGGTTGCTCTATCATTTTTGCGGCGCCACATTCTACTAGGTGATCAGCATTTAGTGCTTGCTGCCTATCTTTGTGCATGAATGGAATAAAAATGGAACCAACTCCAGCTGCCGACGTTTCCGATACAGTTAGCGCCCCCGAGCGACAAACCAATAGATCAGCCCAGTGATAGGCTTCTGCAACATCATTAATGAACTCTGTTACCTCTGCATGCTCAAACCCAGCATTATGGTAAGCCTGCTCGACTTCATTTTGGTTATTTTTTCCTGCTTGATGACGAATTTGATAGTTTTCACCAAGTAATGCAGCAACTTCTGGCAGCGTTCGGTTAAGGATTTGAGCGCCTTGGCTTCCCCCCATCACCAAAATGCGAATCGCCCCATTTCTGTCAGACATACGAACCGTTGGGTCAGATATAGCAACGACATCTTCTCTTACTGGGTTACCGACGACCTCTGCATCGGTAAACGCCCCAGGAAATGCTTGAAAAACACGCTTAGCAATTTTCGCTAACCACTGATTTGTAAGGCCAGCAACCGCGTTTTGTTCATGCAGTACAACCGGAATACCTAAGGTCCAAGCAGCAATTCCCCCGGGACCACTGACGTACCCCCCCATACCTAACACTGCATCGGGCTGATAGTTTTTAAGATGTTTACGGGCCTGCAATACCGCGTTGATGATCTGAAACGGTGCTTTTAAAAGTCTGATCATCCCCATTCCTCTTAGGCCTTTGACTTGGATGAAATCTATGTCAATACCATGTTGAGGGACGAGTTGAGCTTCCATACGATCCGCTGTACCCAGCCAGCGAATTTGCCACCCTTGTTTTTGTAACTTTTTGGCTACAGCTAAGCCAGGAAAAACATGTCCTCCCGTACCACCAGCCATTACCATTAATTTTTTACTGTTTGTCATCTGTATCTATAGTTTGTAATTCTTTCTTAGAGTCGGCTATACGACACTCATGATCGATTCTCAGTAATATCGAAACAGCAACCGACATAATAATTAAGCTCGAGCCACCATAACTGATCAAAGGCAATGTTAAGCCTTTTGTAGGTACGATACCGGCTGCTGCCCCCACATTTACTAAGGTTTGGAAGGCAAACCAAATACCAATACCAAACGCTAGGTAGCCACCAAAAAGCTGTTGATGCTCAAAAGCCTTTCGACCAATTGCAATCGCCTTTAGCACTAGGCTGAAAATTAAAATAAGGACCAGCACAACACCAATAAAGCCCAGCTCTTCAGCTAGTACAGCAAAGACGAAGTCGGTATGCGCTTCAGGCAGATATTCCAATTTTTGAACGGAGTTACCTAAACCTTGGCCTAACCATTCCCCACGACCAAAAGCCATTAATGATTGTGTTAACTGGTAGCCGCTGCCAAATGGATCTTCCCATGGGTCCAAAAATGAAGTGACTCGGCGCATCCGATAGGGCTCAATTAAGATAAGGCCAACAACGGCTGCGATACCGACCACCATTAAAGCAAGAAACTGAGTGAGCTTTGCCCCTGCAATGAACAGCATTCCAAACAGGGTAACAAGCATTACGATCACTGTACCTAAATCCGGCTGAAGCAAAAGTAAGCTGGCTAGTGTACCGAATACCATGATGGGTTTAATGAAACCACCAAAAAAGGTAGCACGAACTTCATCATTTTTACGTACTAAATAACCGGACATAAAAATAAATAATGAAAGCTTAGCGACCTCTGCTGGTTGCAGGTTGAATAAGCCAAGTGGGATCCAACGTGATGCACCGTTAACAGATTTACCCGCAACAAGTACGACAACCAAAAGCCCAACAGACACAACAAGCAGTGCTGAACTGTATTGCATCCAGCGTTTCATTGGCACCTGCATGATGATGGCTGACGTAGAAATTGCTAAAA
Source organism: Vibrio sp. TRT 21S02 (assembly GCF_050113675.1). Classification (NCBI taxonomy): domain Bacteria; kingdom Pseudomonadati; phylum Pseudomonadota; class Gammaproteobacteria; order Vibrionales; family Vibrionaceae; genus Vibrio; species Vibrio sp. TRT 21S02. Next base: position 164,040 of record NZ_JBNJOI010000003.1, on the reverse strand, counting down.
CTAAAAAGATAGCGTGGCGGAACATGAAGTGAAATGGTTGGTCCGTCAAACGTGAACTAATAGGAAATGAAGCAGATGTCACCATGACGAGACCAGTTAGCATCAAACCAAGTGATATCCAGACTAACTGGCGATCAAATAATGCTTGAGGAGCTGGGCGTGTAAACCATCCTTTTACACCAGAGATGGAATTGTGAATCTGCATATTTCTGTATTCTTATCGGTTACGCATAGTGTTGGGCCAGTTGGGTAAATGCATCCCCTCGAGCCATAAAGTTGGCAAACTGATCGAAGCTAGCGCATGCTGGTGAAAGCATCACAATATCACTAGGCTTTAGCTCCGATGAAATAGCTTTGATGACTTGTTCCATCGTTTTAAATTGCTTCGCAGATGAATGCAAAGGCATAAAACGCTCACCATCACGACCAAAACAGCAAAGCTCTACATCTAACTCAGCTAACACAGGAGCAAGCTCAGAAAAATCTGCACCTTTACCATCACCACCAACCAACAAATACAACTTGCCGGAACAACGCAAGCCAGAAAGTGCTGCCAATGTACTTGCTACATTCGTCGCTTTAGAATCATTTACCCATTTTATACCGCGATTATCCGCAACCACTTGGCAACGATGTGTCAAACCGTTGTAAGATTTCAATGCATCCAAACCTTTGCGATAATCCACACCAGCTTGGCGAAGTAGCGCTAACACAACCAAAGCATTAGCGACATTGTGGCGCCCAACAAGACTCAAAGCGTCCGAGGTAAGGACAGGCGAGTCATGATCGCAAAGATATTCCACACCTTCAATTTCCTTAACCCCAAAGTCAGCACTCGTGGTTAAACCAAACGAAATCACCGGTCTTTTATCATCAGGATAAGTTGCTTGATCAGCTTGGTTAACAATGCAGCACTCAGCATGTTCAAAAATTCTTAGTTTGGCTTGACGGTAGTCTTCCATGCCATCATATCGGTCCATATGATCTTCTGAAAGATTAAGAAAAGCGGCTGCTTTCAATTTCAGGCTCGACGTTGTTTCAAGCTGAAAACTAGATAACTCAAGCACATACAGATCGGCTGATTGCTCCAGTAAATCCAATGCAGGAACACCAATATTTCCACCAACACCAACGCTCAAACCAGCCGCTTTGGCCGCGACTCCGGTCAGGTCCGTCACCGTACTCTTTCCATTCGAACCGGTAATCGCAATAACAGGTTTATCAACAGCCCATGCAAAAAGCTCAATATCTCCAATCACTGGAATACCAGCTTGGATAGCACGTTGAATCTCAGGAGTAGCGAGAGCAATACCGGGGTTCGCAACAATTAGATCAGCTTGTTGCAACCATTCCTGCTTCCACCCACCGCTGTGCAGTTCTACCTCGGTCGGCAATTGTTCTGCGCCTGGCGGCTGCGGGCGAGTATCAATTACTTTAATTGATAAACTGTGCGGTAATTTTGTTAAATGCTTAACGACAGAGAGCCCGGTAATACCGAGCCCTACAACAACAACCTTATTTATATTACGCCAATGTTCCATGCCTGTTATCTCTTTACCTTAGCGAACTTTTAAGGTAGCTAAGCCAACCAATACCAAAACGATTGATATGATCCAGAATCGAACGATAACACGTGGTTCAGGCCAACCTTTTAATTCATAGTGGTGGTGGATAGGTGCCATACGGAAAATTCGTTGACCGCGCAGCTTATATGAGCCGACTTGTAAAATAACCGATAAGGTTTCCATTACAAATACACCGCCCATGATCACCAAAACAAACTCCTGACGAACAAGCACTGCAATGGTACCTAGTGCACCACCAAGGGCAAGTGAGCCGACATCCCCCATGAAAACTTGCGCTGGGTATGTATTAAACCAAAGGAAGCCAAGTCCTGCCCCCACAATAGCGGTACACACCACCACCAGCTCTGAAGCATAAGGCACATAAGGAATATGCAAATATTCCGCGAAGTTCACGTTACCCGTTGCCCATGCGATTCCTGCAAAACCTGCAGAAACCAGCACTGTTGGCATAATCGCCAGCCCATCAAGGCCATCCGTAAGGTTAACTGCGTTACTGGTACCGACGATCACAAAGTAAGTCAGAACGATATACATCAATCCAAGTTGAGGCATCACTTCTTTAAAGAATGGAACCACTAACTGCGTTGCAGATGTATCTTTACCATGCGCGTACAAAGCAAAGGCTACAACGAGCGCGATCGCTGACTGCCAAAAATATTTCCATCGAGCAATCAAGCCATCTGTGTTTTTACGCACGACTTTACGGTAGTCGTCCACAAAGCCAACGGCACCGTAACCAGTGAGGACAAACAGAACAGCCCACACATAAGGGTTGGATAAATCTGTCCAAAGCAATATGGTAATAATGATCGATGCGAGGATCATGATCCCTCCCATCGTCGGCGTGCCTCGTTTGCTAAAATGCGATTCAGGGCCTTCGTTACGTACAACCTGACCGATTTGTAGCATTTGCAGACGCTTTATTAGACGAGGCCCCATCCAAAGAGAAAGTCCCAAAGCCGTCAAGACACTGACTATCGCTCGAAAAGACAAGTATTCGAATAAGCGAAAAAAAGAAAAGTATGGCTGTAGCAGCTCTGCAAGCCAAATGATCATGAATACATCTCCTTCAAAGCAGCAGCAACTTTACTCATACCGGCACTATTTGCACCTTTCACTAATAAAGTATTGGGCTCAATCCCTGGTTTTAACTGCTGCTTTATATAATCAATCATGCTGTCGTGAGTAGAAAAATGCATGCCGTGACATTCCGTGCTAATTGCTTTCGCATCCTCGCCGAAGGTCAAGACATACTCAAAATTAAATGGGGCTGCATGTTCTCCGACTTGACGGTGAAGTGCAAGACTTTCCTCACCCAACTCTGCCATATTTCCGAGAATAAGCCAGCGAGAGCCTTTAAAACCCGCGAGTAGATCAACTGCGGCCTTCATAGCCGGAACGCTCGCGTTATAGCTATCATCAATCAGTTTAATATTCGACTTAAGCTGTTCAACTTCCACTCGACCTTTCACTTTCACAAGATTCGCAAGGCCATGTTGGATCATAGGAAGCGTCGCTCCCAACTCAAGAGCAAGAGCCGCTGCAGCTAAGGCATTAGCAACATTATGCTGACCAACAATACTGAGCTGAATATTGGTATCCCCCTCAGGAGTATGCATCGTGAAATTGGCCTCTCCAATCTCATTTAACACAATGTGGCTAGCGTAAAAATCCGCTGTATTATTGGTTGAGGAAAAGGTTTTAACTGTCTTATCCGCTAACACTGAACACCAGTGTTCGCCGCCTTGACTATCTAAATTGACGATCGCCACTGCGCCAGCTTTCAAACCTTGGTAGATTTCACCTTTTGCTTGCTTAACGCCATCGATTGACCCAAATCCTTCCAAATGTGCTGCCGCCACATTATTGACCAATGCGACATCCGGTTTAACTAATTGAGTGGTGTAAGCAATTTCTCCGATGTGGTTTGCCCCTAGTTCAATAACTGCATATTCATCTTCAGGAGCAGAACGTAAAAGCGTTAACGGCACACCAATATCATTATTGAAATTTCCAGCAGTAAAAAGAACTTGGCCTTTTGCCGCCATAATACTAGCAACCATTTCTTTTACGGTTGTTTTACCGCAACTACCTGTTATCGCAACGGTTGGCGTATTACATTGGCTATGTACGTATGCAGCTAACTGCCCTAATGCCAACTTGCTATCTGCCACGACAACCTGCGATGTTGTGAAGGGTAAAGCTCTTTCCACTAACAAGGCACTTGCATGTGCCTCAACGGCTTGAATGGCAAAATCGTGCGCGTCAAAGCGTTCACCTTTCAGAGCAACAAATAATGCGCCAGCGGCAATCGTGCGCGTGTCTGTTGAAACAGCAATGATCTTCTGGTCATCACCAACAAGCTCACCATCCACGACCTTTGCAATTTCGCTTAATTGAAGAGAAATCATTGACCTAACCCCAACAGTTGTTGTGCCGATTCACGATCTGAATAGTGGATCGTTTCATGCGCCATAACTTGATAATCCTCGTGCCCTTTTCCAGCTAACAAGATGATGTCTTCAGCACTCGCATGTGCTAGCGCGAAGCGTAATGCGTCATAGCGACCATGCTCAACGGTTGCTCGCTCTGGCTCACGCAACCCTGAAAGCATATCTTGAATAATGGCTTGTGGAGATTCACTGCGAGGGTTGTCATCCGTAAGAATAACTTCATCACCGAGACGTTCTGCAATTTCCGCCATCATAGGCCGCTTACCGGTATCACGATCACCACCACAACCAAAGATAGTCCAAAGCTTTCCTTGGCAATGCACGCGCAACGCCATCAACGCTTTTTCTAATGCGTCCGGGGTATGAGCATAATCAACAACGACTTTGGCTTTCTCTTTTGTTTGGAAAAGCTCCATGCGTCCTAAAACAGGTTTTAGATATGGGGCGCTCTCCGTCAGTGCTTGTTTGCTAAAACCAAGCTGAAGTAGTGTTGCGAAGGCAAGCAATACATTACAGGCATTAAACTCACCAATAAGCGGTACTTGCATTTGTCCTTGACCACAGAGGCCGTCAAAACAAAGATCAATCCCAGCATCACTATAATGCACTTGAGTTGCCCAAATTCCTGTTTCTTTAGGAGTGAGAGAAACGGCCGTCACGTTTGGCAGCTTTTCAGCCCAACTAGCACCAATCGAGTCATCAATGTTGATCACGGCATGCTGACAATGATGTTCACTAAATAGTAGAAACTTGGCATCAGCATAATCTTCCATGGTGCCATGGTAATCCAAATGATCTCGGCTTAAATTAGTAAAGACTCCGACTTTAAACGGCACGGCTTTTACACGACCTTGAACTAAGCCATGAGAAGAAACCTCTAATGCCGTGTACTGAGCCCCTTGCTTTTCAAGCTCGTGAAGTGTGCGCATAACTTCAACAGCATTACCTGTCGTATTGGCCGCAGGTTTTAGCTCGTTAAGAAAGCCATTTCCAGTTGTCCCCATTACTGCCGCACGGCGGTGAAGCAACTCAAGCCATTGAGCAATAAGTTGAGTGATGGTGGTTTTACCATTTGTCCCTGTCACACCGATAAGCTGGTTGGATATGAGCGGATAACGCTTAGCGGCAAGGGTTGAAAGAAGCGTGTTCAGTTCTTGAATATAGATAACTGGGGTGCCATGTAACTCCGTAATATGACCGTGCGGCTGTAACTCGCAGGCTTCAGCAATCACGGCATTTGCCCCAGCAGAGATAGCAGCATCGATATAATTTCGACCATCAACAACGTGGCCTTTGACGGCTACAAATGTATCCCCTTGCGTGACCTTTCGGCTATCTAATTCAAGATGGGTAATGATTAAATCAGCGTATGGCTGTTTACTGACATCAACCCATGTTGAAAGCAGTGAAGCCAGTGTCAATTCCTTGAACATCAATGTTCTCGCTTATTCTTCTTTAAATCGATTTTCATCCGGGGCAATATTTAAAATTTGCAATGTCCCCTTCATTATCTCAGCAAATACCGGTCCCGCTACCGAACCACCGTAATAGAGATCACCCTGTGGCTCATTCACAATCACAACCAGTGCAACTCGTGGATCGCTAACCGGTGCCAAGCCAGCTGTAACCGCCACATATTCATCACTATAACCACCTGCACTCGCCTTTCTCGACGTACCTGTTTTGGCGGCAATACGATAACCCGGTACTGCGGCTTTGGTGGCTGTACCACCAGGCTGAGTTACCGTTTCAAGCATGTTTAAGACTTTGCGGGCATTATCTTTATCAATAACCTGTCGAGATAAATCTTGCTGATTGTTATCTATGATGTGGATTGGCTGATATTTACCATAATTGCCCAAAGTTGCATATGCATGAGCAAGTTGAAGAGGTGTTATAGAAATGCCGTAGCCAAAGGCTAAGGTAGCAATTTCAAATTTAGACCAACGGCGGCGGTTCGGGAAAATACCTGCAGTTTCACCAATCAGGTTCAAGCCAGAGATCTCCCCAAGACCAACAGAGCTATACATCCCAAGCAACGCTTCTAATGGCATGCTGAGTGCTAGTTTCGCCACACCAATATTACTGGATTTTTGTAGGATTTTAGCAAGGCTTGCTTTGCCCGCTCTTGAGGTATCTCGAACGCGGCTACCACCAATTTGCATGATGCCATTGCCAGTATCAATAATGGTATTTTCATCAGCTACACCATTTTCAAGTGCTGCTAATACAACAAACGGTTTGACGGTAGAACCCGGCTCTAAGGCATCAGTAATAACACGGTTGCGCATTTTTGCCGATTGTAGATCAGAGCGATTATTAGGGTTGTAAGATGGCGCATTGACCATCGCAAGAACGGCTCCAGTTTTTACATCCAGAATAACAGCTGAGCCCGATGTTGCACGGTAATCGGCAACAGCTTGCTTAATAGCTCTAAAAGCAATGGCTTGTAAGCGCTGATCGATCGTCAGTTGCAGTGGTTTTCCTTCTTCTCGCTCTTCAAGCGAAATATTCTCAACCACTCGGCCGTAACGGTCTTTTCGGATGATCCGCTTACCCGCCTCACCAGTTAGCCATTTATCATAACTACGCTCAACCCCTTCAAGGCCATGTCCATCAATACCTGTCACCCCTACTAAGTGGGCACTAACTTCACCGGCTGGATAGTAACGACGAGATTCCGCTTTGAGGCCTATGCCCGCGAGTTTTAACTCTCGAATATAATTTGCCATCGCTGGACTGACTTGACGCTGTAAGTAGATAAATCGACGTGTTTTATTTCTTTCAATTTTAGTGATCAAGCTTTGGCGTTTAAGACCTAAAACATCAGCGAGTGCATACCAACGATCTCGATCATCTAAACCACCTTGCTTAAAAATGGTTGCAGGGTCTGCCCATACCGCTTGAACTGGAACACTAACCGCTAAAGGCTCATCATTTCGATCAGAGATAATACCGCGAGCTGAATGTAATGTTTTGGCACGGACCGAACGCATATCGCCTTGTTTAATAAGGTTATCTGGTTCGATGATTTGTATGTAGGCAATGCGCCCAACTAACAATGCAAAGGCGCAGAAAACAAAAGACAGGACGACATAAATACGCCAGTTTATAACAACAGGAGACGTTGCTTCTGGCTTAGGTGTTGTTTTTTTCGGAGTAACTTTTTTTGAGCTCATTGCAGGTTTATAACAACTTCTTTATCTGAGTCAGGACGCTTCATTTCAAGATCTTGCTTGGCGACGGCTTGTACACGGCTATGTTCCGCAAGGGCCGTCTCTTCTAACAATAGATTTCGCCACTCATTATCTAAACGCTCGCGCTCTATCAAAGCCTGATCTTTTTCAGAGATCGCTTGTCTAGAATGGTGAGTTGTAAATACAACCCCCATTGCGGTAGCAAAAATTAATACCAATAAAATAAGGGGGACGCGACCTGTCGATATCAGATCCCGTGCCACTAACTTAGCTAAATTAGGCGTCTGCTCACTCATATAAGTTAAAGTTTTTCAGCGATGCGAAGAACCGAACTACGAGAGCGCGTGTTCATCTCAATCTCTTGTTTTGAAGGTTTAATAGCTTTACTCACTGCTTTTAGGTTTGCACTACCTAACGCTTTGATCTGCGCTTCAGTCATCGGAATGCCATGAGGAACTTCTGGTCCTTTGCTTTCCTTTCTAATGAATCGCTTCACCATACGATCTTCTAGTGAGTGGAAACTGATCACGGACAAACGTCCTTGCGGAGCAAGAATACTAGCCGCTCCTTTTAATGCAGTATCAATTTCTTCGAGTTCACTGTTGATGTAAATACGAAAAGCCTGAAAAGCACGAGTGGCGGGGTGTTTCTTTTCTTTGAAACTCTTAGGCGCAGCATCTGAGATCAGCTTCGCCAATTGGCCTGTACGAGTTAATGGCTCATTTTCTTCATTTTCACGATAAGCCACAATTGCCTTTGCTATTCGACGGGCATGTTTGTCTTCACCAAACTCACGAATAACCCATGTAATGTCATCAAGGTCGGCTTCAGCTAACCATTGAGAAACCGATATCCCCGACGTTGGATCCATACGCATATCAAGAGGGCCGTCTTTCATGAAGCTAAAGCCTCGCTCCGCATCATCTAGTTGAGGAGAGGAAACACCTAGGTCTAGCAATACCCCATCAACTTTACCAGCAATACCATGCTGCGTCGCATACTCAGCCATTCCTGAAAATGGACCGTGTATAATGGTGAAACGTGGATCTTCAATCTTTTTGGCTTCAGCGATCGCTTGTGGATCACGATCGATACTAAATAAGCGCCCCTCTTCGCCTAATTGAGAAAGAATTGTTCGGCTGTGCCCTCCGCGTCCAAAGGTGCCATCAATATAGATGCCGTCTGGTTTAATCGCTAAACCTTCAATAGATTCGTGAAGTAAAACAGAAATGTGTTTGAATGCGTCGGTCATGGTCTTCTCATTTACTATCGCAGTGTTGCGTCTGATGTCCAGTGTACTCATTTGGCAACTTATCGTCACCTTGTCCCATCAGGAACACGTGATATTGCGCTAAGTTTATTGCTTGTAAAATAATTTACGTCAACTAAAAGCAAAAAACCCATCATAACGATGTTGTTACGATGGGTTTTAAATAGGGGGAGTTGACCTGTAAGCCGGGTTCTGTACCGTTTGCACGGTGGTAGCCATTCGTCTAGGCCAGCAATCGCTCACTGGCTCAAGCAACCTACCCGCTTCTCCAACGCGAGCCACGCTATGCGGAAGCCTATTTGGTCTTGCTCCGGGTGGAGTTTACCTTGCTACGAACTGTTGCCAGTCGCACGGTGCGCTCTTACCGCACCCTTTCACCCTTACCTGTTCCCTTACGGGCCATCGGCGGTCTTCTCTCTGCTGCACTTGTCGTAGGCTTTCGCCCCCCAGGCGTTACCTGGCACCCTGCTCTATGGAGCCCGGACTTTCCTCCCCTCCATCAGTCTCCCCTAACACAAGGTTAAAGGACATCAATGAAGCAGCGACTACCCAGTCAACTCCGGAGGCGGATTGTATAGAGTTATCCCATTAGAGTCCAGAGAGATCACATAGATAATGAAACGAATGCACTAATTGATGTTTTTTTATTCACAATTGCCACAAAACTCAATCTTATCTATCTATAAAGCGATTCAATCTAGATGCTCTAGTCCCCATTTGTACAAGGCATTTTTCTTCAGGTTATAGATCTCTGCGGCCAAGGCTGCAGCCTTTTTCAGAGGCAGTTCTTTGGTCAATATCGCTAAAGTACGGGTTGCCTCATCAGGCAAGGTGTCCTCAACAGATTCACGGAAACCATGAACCAAAAGAACCATCTCACCTTTTTGTTGGTTATCATCCGACTTGACCCACTCAATAAGTTCACCAAGTGGTAGACCTTGTATGGTTTCAAATGTTTTGGTCAGCTCTCTCGCTAATACAACTTCCCGCTCTGGGCCAAGAATATCCAGCATGTCTTCGAGTGAATCAATAATGCGATGCGGTGATTCGTAAAAAATACACGTCCGTGCTGCTTTTGAGATTTCTAGAAACTTGTCTTTGCGCCCTTTGCTTTTCGGTGGTAAGAATCCCTCAAAGCTAAAGCGATCTGATGGTAACCCAGATGCACTTAAAGCCGTAACGACAGCGCAAGCCCCAGGAAGTGGCACAACTTTGACGCCTGCCTGACGACATTTTGTGACCAAATGGTAACCTGGATCGCTAATAAGAGGAGTGCCAGCATCAGAAACAAGCGCGATGGATTGGCCTTCCAGCAATTTATCCACCAATACTTGCGCCTTTTGTTGTTCATTATGATCATGTAAGGCATAAGTTTTGGTTTGAATACTGAAGTGAGACAATAACTTACCAGTGTGGCGCGTATCCTCAGCAGCAATGAGATCGACTCCAGACAGTACCTCTATCGCACGTTGGGTAATATCACCCAAATTGCCGATTGGGGTCGGCACAATGTAGAGAGTTGGGATCTCTGCTGGCAATGTTTTGTTATCTGTCATTTGTTTACCATCACTTCAACGATTAATATAGACACAATCTTACACGGAATTACTAAAATACTCATGGCTAACAAAAACCATAAGCGGCTCAGTGTAACACGCATTCTGACGCCTGTTGCACTTGCGGTGACTTTAGCGGCGTGTTCGTCTAAACCTTCAGCACCGACATCAGTGGACATTACCCTTGATCCATCTCAATCAACCCAAAGCTATCTCATGCGAGCGGATGCTTCTCAAGGCAGCTTACAAAATGATTGGTTGATCATGGCATTAAAATCAGCCATTGCGGAGAATGATGACGTACAAGCTCAGTTATTGTTGAAACGTCTTGCCCGTCAACCTCTGTCTGAACCACAGCAAGCGGAATGGCAGCTGGCGCGAGCACAGCTTTTGGTAAATCAATCAGACTATTCAGACGCCTTGTCAGGGCTAAACTTCAACTCTGGATGGATGCTGGAAGACGAACAGTGGCGTGATTACCACAATCTACGAGCCAAGCTGTTTGCAAAAAAAGGGGATTACTTTGAAGCCAGCCGTGAACTGATCGCTCTATCTTCATATTTAGCCTCTTCACAGCAAAATTATGTAGCTCAAGATGTTTGGGCAAATTTAAACCGTTACTCCGCTAATGAAATTACACACTTCTCAGCACAACCAGAAGAAGCAGTTCTAGACGGTTGGTTACAGCTTACAACTTACGTTAAGACGATGTCGAACAACATCCCTCAACTTAAGAATACGCTGGAAAAATGGTTAGCCGAAAATCCAAATCATCCTGCAGCACTATACACACCAAAATCACTGCAAAACATTCTTTCACTAGAAATAACAAAACCAGTGAACACAGCGTTGCTGTTACCGCTCACAGGTAAGTTTGCTAAGCAAGCTCAGCTTATTCGTGATGGTTTTATTCTTGAAATGATGAACGATGAGCAACGTGACCCAAGTGCAACACTTACGGTTGTCGATACCAATACGATCACAGTGGAAGAGTTAGAGCGTACACTGCTTGAAAAAAATATCGATTTCATCGTTGGACCACTTATCAAAGATGATGTTGAGAAGCTTCAAGCAGCACAAGATAAGTTCGCTCAACCAGTACCAATGCTGGCGTTAAACATCCCTGACGAAATCGAAAACGGCACCAGCACTTGTTATTTAGCGCTATCACCAGAACAAGAAGTTGAACAAGCAGCCAAACATTTGTATGAACAAGGCTACAAATATCCTCTGATCCTCGCACCGAAAGGACACCTAGGTGAACGTGTCGTTTCTGCTTTTAATCGAGAGTGGCAACAACATAGCGAGAATAAAGTTGCAGTGACTCTATTTAGTGATAAACGCCAACTACAACGTAATATTAACTCCGCATTTGGCCTACAAGGCAGTCAGCAACACATTGCGCAAATGGAATCTTTATTAGGTATTTCGTTGGAAACACAGCCACGTAGCCGCCGTGATGTAGATGCCGTTTATATTGTTGCAAGCAGCGCAGAATTGACCTTAATTAAGCCGTTTATCGAAGTGGCTATTAATCCAGATACAGCACCACCTAAGCTGTTTTCTAACTCACGTAGTAACAATGGTCGTCATCAGTACGAAGATTTATCCGGTGTTGTTTACAGCGATATCCCTCTGCTTATCCATCCTGAAGAGCAACTGAAAAAACAGATGGATGAAATGTGGCCAAATGAATCCAATTCACAAAAACGCTTACAAGCGTTAGGTATGGATGCGTATCTAATGATGGAACAATTACCTCAAATGAAAGTCGTGGATGGTTACACTGTCAAAGGCCGAACCGGGGTATTGAGCATCAATGAACAATGTGTTGTTGAACGTGAAATCGATTGGGCGGAGCACAGTGCTCAATAACCGCCGCAAGGTAGGCCAACATTATGAAACCGCAGCAGAGAAGTACTTACTCAGTTGCGGTCTCGCGTTAATTGAGAGAAACTTCAATACCAAAGGTGGTGAGTTGGATCTGATAATGAAACAAGGTTCAACTATCATCTTTGTTGAAGTACGATACCGAAAAAATCAATCATATGGGCACGCGGCTGAAACAGTGACCGCGAGTAAAGCAAAAAAACTAATCCATGCGGCCAACATATGGTTAATGAAAAATAACCTCTCAGTCTATTCAACCGACTTTCGGTTTGATCTTGTCGCCATTCACTCACAGGGGCAACAAATTGACTGGATTAAGAACGCGATCACTCAAGGATAACCGATGCTAGATAGCATTAAAGACAGTTTTACCGAAAGTATTCAAATCCAAATTGCCGCTGCTGAAGCATTACCAGATGCAATCACACACGCCGCTCAAGCTATGGTTGCTAGCTTGCTTAACGGTAATAAAATTCTGTGTTGTGGTAATGGTGGCTCATCATCTAATGCTCAACTTTTCGTTTCTTGTTTACTAAACCGATTTGAAACCGAAAGACCAAGCTTGCCTGCTATGGCACTAACTTCTGACAACACCACTTTGACCGCTGTAGCAAATGACTATCACTATCAGGAAATTTTTTCCAAACAAGTACGTGCATTTGGCCAGCCAGGCGACATTCTTTTAGCCATCTCAACCAGTGGTAACAGCAAAAACATCATTAAGGCGATGGAAGCAGCAGTTACCCGCGATATGACAATCATTGCATTTACAGGTAAAGATGGCGGCGAAATGGCTGGATTACTTGGTGAAAATGACGTTGAAATTCGTATTCCGTCTCACAGAACGGCGAGAATTCACGAAGTTCATATGGTGACACTGCATTGCTTATGCGATCTTATTGACCAAGTATTATTCCCTGCTCACGAAGAGTAATTCAATGAATTCCATAAAAGCCTTATTCTTAACTCTCACACTACTTGCGACTTCTGGATGCGCAGGCTTATTTGTCGCAGGAGCCGCGACAACTGCAGCGATCGTAATTGATACTCGTAGCACTCAAGAAATATGGCAAGATAACAATATTGAATTTGAAGTCGCAGGCATTACAAATAAAGCACCTTATCGTGGAAAGGTTCGTGTCATTGCCAGTTCATACAAAGGAACAGTTGTGCTAATGGGACAAGCACAAACACAGGAGTTATTGGAACAATTTGAACATCAAGCCAGTAAAGTCAAAGGCGTGCATGAAATCTTTAATCAAGTAAAAATCAAAGCTCCACTATCGGTTGGTGAGATCAGCCACGACAGTTGGATCACGACAAAAGTGAAATCAGCCTTACTTACCGATTCAGCATTAACTGGCGTTAAAATAAAGGTGATCACTGAAGATAATGAGGTATTCCTCTTAGGCTATGTCTCACATGCTCACGCAGATAAAGCCGCAGAAATCGCACGTAATATTTCTGGTGTAAAACGGGTGATTAAAGCTTTCCAGTACGGAGACTAAATACCTTTTCAATACAGATATAAAAAAGCAGCGCCTAGACGCTGCTTTTTTTATTTAACAACCCTTAAACTTGGGCGACCTTTGGGTCTTGGTGGTTCATCATCAGGGAATACACCCTCTTCCACTTCGCTATCTTCTTCTGATGCCAAAGACAGAGATGACGAGTCAGTCTCATCAAGAAACTCTTCCGCTTGCTCATCCACCATGTATGCATCTTCTGCTTCAAACATAGTTCCTGCACCGTTTTCACGAGCATAAATAGCCTGAACAGCATAGAGAGGAACAATCACAGAATGAGGCTTACCACTGAAACGAGCATTAAATGTAATCGCTTCATTACCTAACTCCAAATTACCCACAGCACGAGGAGCAATATTTAGAATGATCTGACCATCCTGCACAAATTCCATTGGTACTCTGACACCAGGTAATGTGGCAGCGACAACCAAGTGAGGTGTCAGATCATTATCCACGAGCCAATCATAAAATGCGCGAAGCATATATGGGCGTCGTGGTGTCATCTCAGTAATATCCATTAACGAACCAGACGCATTTCACGCTCGGCTTCAGTCAATGAAGCTAAGAAAGAATCACGTTCAAATACACGATTCATGTATATCTTCAGCTCTTTAGAGCCTGGGCCAACCAAATCGATACCTAACACAGGTAAACGCCACAATAGTGGAGCTAGGTAACAATCGATCAAGCTAAACTCTTCACTCATGAAGTATTCGTACTCAGCAAATACAGGAGCAAGTGTTAATAAGTCATTACGTAACTTATTACGTGCATTTTCTGCTTCTTCAGCAGTACCACTGATCACTTTTGCAGCCAGTGAATACCAGTTACGTTCGATGCGATAAATCATCAAGCGGCTGTTACCACGAGCAACTGGGTATACAGGCATCAACGGTGGATGCGGAAAACGCTCATCCAAATATTCCATGATGATCTTTGAATCGTAAAGCGCTAACTCACGGTCAACTAGAGTCGGTACTGATTTGTATGGGTTCAATTCTACAAGCTCAGTTGGAAGATTAGCTTCGTCAACTAACTCAACCTCAACACTTACACCCTTCTCAGCCAGAACAATACGTACCTGATGGCTATACATATCAGACGCACTAGAAAATAGAGTCATCACAGAACGTTTATTGGCAGCTACAGCCATGGAGCCCTCCAGCACACTTACAGATATAAAAAAACAATGGAGGCTAAGCCTCCATTGTAAACAATAAAATTTGGAAATTAGCACAGCATGATAGCACAATTAGTGCACATCACGCCAATACTCTTTCTTAAGAAGCACAACTACAATGGTGAAGATAATAAGGAAGCCCATTACCCACCATCCAAGAGCATGTCGTTCCAACTTCACGGGGTCACCAGAATACTCAAGGAAGTTAACGAGATCTCGCACTGCATCATCGTATTCCTCGTTATTTAGCTCACCTGTACCATCAGACTCAACACCAACCACTTTTTGCACTTCCTTACCATCTACGACTTCTGATGCGTAAATTGGTTTAGGTATACCTTGTAGCTCTTCTAATACATGGGGCATACCAACACTTGGGAATACGATGTTATTTACGCCAAATGGACGGCTTGGATCCTCATAAAAAGAACGCAAATATGTGTATAGCCAGTCAGTACCACGAACTCGAGCAACCAAAGTCAAATCAGGTGGTGGAGCACCAAACCACTTCGCTGCAGAATCCTCAGGAATTGAATTTTCCATTAAGTCACCGACTTTTGCTTCAGGATCAAAGATTAAATTATCCTTCAACAACTCCACCGGAATACCAATATCACGAGCAACACGCTCATAGCGTTGATACTGAGCCGAATGGCAACCGAAGCAGTAGTTCATAAACAGTTTCGCACCGTTTTGCAGTGACGCTTGATCACTCAAGTCGTTGTTTGCTTTATCAAGTGGTACGTTCGCACCCGCTGCCATTGCCAATGAAGGCAGCATTGCAAATAAAATTACAATCCATTTTTTCATTTGAATGTCACCCTTTCTGGTAGAGGCTTAGTCGCTTCGTTCTTACTGTAGAAATACAGCAGCACGAAGAACATGAAGTAAGCTAAGCTGAAGATCTGAGCTAGCAGCGTGTATGTTGGTGTTGCTGGAAGCGCACCAAGGATACCCAATGCAATAAAGCTGATCGTGAATTGGATGATATTGAATAAATGGAACTTACTGCGGTAGCGATAAGAACGTACGCGGCAACGATCTAACCAAGGAAGCACAAACAGAACCGCAATCGATGCCCCCATCGCAATAACACCGAGTAGCTTGTCTGGAACCGCACGAAGGATCGCGTAGAACGGAGTGAAGTACCAAACAGGAGCAATGTGCTCAGGTGTTTTTAGAGGGTTTGCCGCTTCAAAGTTAGGTGGCTCAAGGAAGTAACCGCCCATCTCTGGGTTGAAGAACAACACGTAGCAGAAGAAGAATAAGAAACCCGCTATACCAACCATATCTTTCACCGTACCGTAAGGATGGAAAGGAATCGAGTCGATAATATCGTACTTCTTCGTGTAGTAGTCGTGGAACTTAAACTGTGTCTTGTGATCGTTGCCCATCGTGCCTTTTGGCAGTTTAGTTTCGATACCGTCAGGGTTGTTTGAACCTACTTCGTGCAGCGCTAGTACGTGCAAAACGATAAGCAGCAGAAGTACGATTGGTAGTGCGATAACGTGTAGAGCAAAGAAACGGTTAAGCGTCGCACCAGAGATAACGTAGTCACCACGAATCCATAATGTTAGATCATCACCAATAACAGGGATAGCACCGAAGAGAGAGATGATTACCTGAGCCCCCCAGTAAGACATTTGCCCCCATGGAAGTAGGTAACCCATGAATGCTTCTGCCATCAGCACCAAGAAGATCAACATACCGAAGATCCATAGTAACTCACGAGGCTTCTGGTACGAGCCATAGATAAGACCACGGAACATGTGCAGATAAACAACAACAAAGAAAGCTGAAGCACCAGTAGAATGCATGTAACGCAGTAACCAACCGTATTCAACATCACGCATGATGTATTCGATTGAAGCGAATGCACCATCACCCGATGGTACGTAGTTCATTGTTAACCAAATACCCGTTAGGATCTGGTTCACCAACACAAGCATCGCTAGCGAGCCAAATAAATACCAAAAGTTAAAGTTCTTTGGCATCGGATACTCAGAGAGGTGCTTCTTATACGCGTTCATTGCGGGTATGCGTTTTTCTACCCAATCCAGTAGAGCTTGCATTATGCTTCCCCTCCTTCATCAACACCGATAAGGATTTTGGTATCGCTTAGGTACATGTGCTTAGGTACCACAAGGTTTAATGGCGCTGGAACACCTTGAAATACACGACCAGCCATATCAAACTTCGAACCATGACATGGACAGAAGAAACCTGATTTAACACCTTGAACTTGCTCGCTAAAACTGTCTGGCAAATAAGTTGGTGAACAACCAAGGTGAGTACAAATACCTACTGCTACAAAATATTCAGGTTTAATAGAACGGTAAGCATTCTGAGCGTAATCTGGTTGTTGGGCTTCACCAGATTCAGGATCACGAAGCTGTCCGTCGATCGCTGTTAAGCCATCAACCACAGATTGAGCGCGACGAACCACCCATACAGGTTTACCACGCCACTCAACACGTACCATTTGCCCCTCTTCAAGTTTACCTACTTCAACTTCAACAGGAGCACCTGCAGCTTTCGCTTTTTCACTTGGGTTCCAAGATTTAATAAAAGGAACGGCAACCGCAGCTGCTCCCAAACCACCAACAACAGCTGTTGTAGCAGTTAAGAAACGTCTGCGACCGTTATTTAAAGGCGCATTGCTCATCCAAACATTCTCCCACTTGCTCCTTGGGGATATCAGGCTCTTTGACCCGGTTATTTCCCTTTAAGAGCATGGCTAACAAAATACGAATTTAGTTGTATTTATTTGATTGGAAATGATAAATAAAACCCTACTTTTTGACAAGATAAAGCTACCTTTTTGTAACATTTGTGAATGCAATTCGCTTGTGAAGTCACAAAAGGAACAAATCTGATATTAATATGCTGAGATTCTCAGGAATGAAGGGATTTGATTTGGAGCAAAAAACAAAAAGCCTGGCAAGAAGCCAGGCTTTGATAGCGTAATCCAGTACATCTGGAACGTATAATTCTTCCGAAGAAAAATTAACGTTTAGAGAACTGTGGACGACGACGTGCTTTACGTAGACCAACTTTCTTACGTTCAACGCAACGAGCGTCACGAGTAACGTAACCAGCTGCACGTAGAGTAGGACGTAGAGACTCATCGTATTCCATTAGAGCACGAGTGATACCGTGACGGATAGCACCTGCTTGACCTGAAATACCGCCACCTTTAACAGTAACGTATAGGTCTAGTTTTTCAGTTAGTTCAACTAGCTCAAGAGGCTGTTTAACAACCATGCGAGAAGTTGGACGACCGAAGTACTCATCAAGGCTACGCTTGTTGATTACGATGTTGCCGCTGCCTGGTTTAATGAAAACACGTGCAGCTGAGCTTTTGCGACGGCCAGTGCCGTAGTATTGATTCTCTGCCATTTTCGAAATCCCCGATTAGATGTCTAGTACTTGTGGTTGTTGAGCAACATGGTTGTGCTCAGCGCCAGCGTAAACTTTCAGCTTACGGTACATAGCACGGCCTAGAGGACCACGTGGTAGCATACCTTTAACCGCTAGTTCAAGAGCCATTTCAGGCTTACGATCGATCAGCTTTTCAAAAGTGATTGATTTTAGGCCGCCTGGGAACTCAGAGTGACGGTAGTACACTTTGTTCTTAGCTTTGTTGCCAGTTACAGCAACTTTCTCAGCATTGATAACGATGATGTAATCACCAGTGTCAACGTGAGGAGTGTATTCAGCTTTGTGTTTGCCACGTAGGCGAGATGCAATTTCACTTGCTAGACGGCCAAGAGTTTTACCTTCAGCGTCTACAACGTACCAGTCGCGTTTTACAGTTTCTGGTTTAGCAACGAAAGTTTTCATGCTAATAATAACCCGTTAATTTAAATTTACACTTAAGGAGCATAGCTCCCACTGACTAAGAGCCCAGTCATCACCCCTTCGAGTGGTTGGCACTCTCGACCCTAAATTCCTGTAGAATTCGGTCTGCAGTAACGGTGGGTCGCAGGATTATAGAGAAGTCAGCTGAAAAAATCACCTCTTTTTCCGCGAAAATATCATTTTTTTTCTTTGTACCGTTTTAGCTTAAATTTCGTACTAACTTAAATGCTCTTTTGCCAAATAATCATGACTTTGCATTTCTATTAAACGCGACTGACAACGCTTAAATTCAAATTCTAATTGACCAGAGCTGTATAACGCTTCTAATGCAACTTCTGCCGAAATGATTAACTTTACGTTTCGCTCATAAAATTCATCAACCAGTGCTATAAAGCGGCGCGCAGCATCGTCAATGCTATGATTCATATGCAAAACATCCGCTAATAGCACCGTATGATAGAGGCGAGAAATTTCAATATAATCATTTTGACTCCTCGCACTTTGGCACAGCTGAGCAAAGCTGGCATGTAACACACCATTAGATGCCGCTATCACAGGAACAGTTCGATGATTGATTTCGATTTCACACTGAATGTCTTTGTGTTCACCGACTAACTGCTCATAGTATCGAGTTAGGTTTTCACTTGCGGCGCGATCGAGAGGGAAATGATAGATCTCTGCTTGCTCTAACGTTCGTAATCGATAGTCAACCCCACTATCTACATTCAAAATCTCACAGTTTTCTTCAATTAACTGAATAGCGGGTAAAAAGCGCGCGCGCTGTAAGCCATTGCGATAAAGATCTTGTGGAGGAATATTCGAGGTTGCCACCAAAATAACATCTCGAGCAAAGAGCTCTTGGAATAAATTCCCTAAAATCATTGCATCGGTGATATCCGATACGAAAAACTCGTCAAAGCAGATAATGTCTGTTTCAGTTTTAAATTTATCTGCCACTGACTTTAAGGGATCACTGATTTCGCCTAAAGCACCTAATTCGTCATGCACGCGGTGCATGAAGCGGTGGAAATGAACTCGCATTTTGCGATTTCCTGGTAGCGTTTCGTAAAACGTGTCCATTAAATATGTTTTTCCACGCCCCACGCCCCCCCAAAAATAGAGCCCTTTAGGTGGAGGCGGGAGTTCTTGAGGCTTGCTCCATAAACGAGACCAAAACCCGGTATTAACCTCTGATTTAGGTGTATTTTGAAAATCTATCAGATTCAAATAAAGTTGATTTAACGCCTTAATCGCTTGTAGTTGCGCGTCGTCTTTTTGAAAACCGTGTTCTTTCAAGTCAAAATGATATTTTTCTATCGGCGTCATTGGTATACAACCTATTAGGAATATAAGAGGAGTAAAGAGCAGCAAATAAAGCGCATTCATTTCCCTTTATTGACTCAGTTTGTCATAGTACCATGTCCATCGAACATGTGTAACCACTCGGTAAAAAACATGTTAAATAACAATGATAAGGAGCAAATATGCCTTGGATTTACGCCGTAATAGGTTTGTTAGTTGGCGCAGTTTTAGGAATTATCATCGCGCGAATCACGACCCCAGGATACAAGAAGCAAAAAAGCGTCCAAAAAGAACTGGACAAAGCAAAATTTGAATTGGAACAGCAAAAACAAGATCTTGCGGATCACTTTGCGCAAACCGCAGAAATGCTGGACTCTCTAGGTAAAGAATACACAAAAATTTACCAACATATGGCAAAAACATCTGCAGAATTGCTGCCTAATGTTCCAGATCAAGACAATCCATTTAACAAAAAAATTGCGGAACATAGCGAAGAAAAAGTTGAACACGAAGTTAATTCGAAAATAGAAGAAGCGCCAAAAGACTACGCTTCTGGTGCGACAGGCTTACTTAAAGAGCCAGAAAAAGAAACATTGAGCTCGGAAGACGCCGTCACCGCCAAAGCATCATAAAGCAATTTTGTATAATAGATGAACTTTGCAAAGGTTTTTAAGTCATAACTCTCAGCAGTACCTTGTGAATTCTTATTTCTCAAACAAATACAGAATCAGAAGGTCTTGAATAACATAGGAGTTATCAGATGAAAAAACCTTTGCTTGCTTTAACCGTCTTATCATTAAGCTTAAGTTCAATCATCACCCCCATACCAGCCTCAGCCGCATTACCGCTAGCCGTTAACGGTGAACAGCTTCCTAGCTTAGCGCCAATGCTAGAACGGGTAACACCCGCCGTTGTCAGTATTGCTGTTGAAGGTACTCAAGTTTCCAAGCAACGCATTCCTGAGCAATTCCGCTTTTTCTTTGGTCCCGAGTTTCCAGCCGAACAAATCCAAGAGCGCCCTTTCCGTGGTCTCGGCTCTGGCGTCATTATTAATGCAAACAAAGGCCATGTCGTCACCAACTACCATGTAATAAATGGTGCAGAGAAAATCCGAGTGAAGCTGCATGACGGACGGGAATATGATGCAGAGCTTATCGGTGGCGATCAGCAATCTGATATCGCCTTACTTAAGTTAGAAAAAGCAAAAAATCTGACTGAAATAAAGATTTCCGATTCAGATAAACTGCGCGTCGGTGATTTTAGTGTTGCCATCGGTAATCCATTTGGTCTTGGGCAAACCGTTACCTCTGGTATTGTTTCAGCATTAGGTCGTAGCGGACTTAACGTAGAAAACCTTGAAAACTTCATCCAAACAGATGCCGCGATTAACAGTGGTAACTCTGGAGGAGCTTTAGTGAACCTAAATGGTGAGCTTATCGGTATAAACACGGCGATTCTTGGCCCAAATGGCGGAAACGTTGGTATTGGTTTTGCTATCCCATCAAATATGATGAAGAACTTAACGGAGCAAATTCTCGAGTTTGGCGAAGTGAAACGCGGCATGCTAGGGGTTCAAGGCGGAGAAATCACCTCTGAATTGGCCGAAGCGCTCGGTTATGAATCGAGTAAAGGCGCTTTTGTCAGCCAAGTGGTGCCAGAAAGTGCAGCCGATAAAGCAGGTCTAAAAGCTGGTGACATTATTGTATCAATCAATAACAAGAGTATTGATACTTTTGGTGAACTGCGAGCAAAAGTTGCCACCTTAGGCGCCGGTAAGAAAATCACTTTAGGGGTGGTTCGGGATGGCAAGAAACAAACCTTCAATGTCACCTTAGGCGAACAATCTGATGTGAAAACAACAGCAGATAAACTGCATGACGGATTGGCAGGCGCGGAGCTAACCAATACGATTGCTAATGACCCGATCTCTGGCGTGAAAGTAACGTCTGTTACCAAAGGTTCTCCTGCAGAAGCATACCAACTACAAGCCGATGACATTATTATTGGTGTTAACCGTCACCGAGTGAAAAACCTTGCGGAATTCAGAAAGATTCTAGATAAAAAACCGGGGGTGCTTGCATTGAATATTCAACGCGGCGATCGCACTATTTATCTAGTTGTTCGATAAAATAACGTGATATTGACTTTAAAGGACAGTGCTCCACCGCACTGTCCTTTTATTATTTTTTCATCTAATGCTATTCTTCATCATTCACGAGTTTTCTATCCGGAGTTGAAGAAGGTATGATCCCATTTTTGCTAAGATCTGTCGGTTTAGGTTTAGCAACGGCTGCACTTCTTTTGTTGTTAGTGCCCTCTTTACGCTCAAATGTACTACCAGATCAAGCTCAAAGCACCGGAATCGATATCAACTCCCAACAAATTTCGTTTAATCAAGCAGTGCGTAGAGCTGCGCCCGCAGTAGTCAACATCTATAGCCGGAAATACACCGAAAACAATAGAACACAACTTTCAACTCAAGGATTGGGGTCGGGCGTCATTGTCAGTGAAAAAGGCTATATCATCACCAATTACCATGTTGTAGCCAAAGCCGACCAAATCATTGTATTGCTTCAAGACGGCCGTGTTGCTGCCGCTCAATTAGTCGGTAAAGATCGACGAACAGATATCGCAATCCTTCGTATCGAAGGAACAAACCTACCAGTCATTCCACTCAATTCAGAATATTCACCAACCGTTGGTGACGTCGTACTTGCTATCGGTAACCCTTATAACCTAGGCCAAACTACAACGTTTGGTATCATCTCAGCGACTGGTCGCTCATCGATTAGTGCGGACGGACGCCAAGCCTTTATTCAAACCGATGCTGCAATTAATGAAGGCAACTCAGGTGGCGCTTTGGTCAATACTCGTGGTGAGCTGGTTGGTATTAACACCGCCTCTTTCCAGCAAGCGACTGAACTTGAGACGTATGGAATTTCTTTTGCAATCCCATATGCACTAGCAAACAAAATAATGCAGAAGATCATTGCTGACGGCCGTGTGATTCGTGGTTATATTGGAATTGATGGCCAAGATATTAACCAATTGACTGCTCGTCTCTTAGGCAATGACCATTTAGGCGGTATTATTGTGTTGGGAATTGATCCAAATGGACCTGCCGCAAAAGCAGGGTTTAAAGCACAAGACATCATTCTAAAAATTGGTGGTCAAAAGATAAATGGCAAACAAAGTGTGATGGATATCGTGACCGAATTGCGCCCTGGAACTCAGACCGATATTTTAATACTTCGGCAGGGAGAAGAGATGACGTTACAAGTCACCATCGCAGAAGACCCCAGAGATTAGTAAAAAAATCCCCTGCTTAGCAGGGGATTTTTTTACTTAGTCATTCAACGATTCTTGCTCTGAAGACTGTTCAAGCTCTATACGTGTCACCCTCTGTAAACCTCTTGGTAATAATCCACCTCTGCGTCCACGTTCACCACGGAAGTTTTCAAGATCAGACGGCTTAAGACCAAGCTTACGTTTACCCGCATACAAAGTTACCGAAGCACCTTGTGGTAAAGCTAACAAGTGAGAGACAAACTCTTCACGTTCTTTAGCTTTCGCTGCAGGGATATTGATGATCTTATTCCCTTTACCTTTGCCTAACTGTGGGAGGTCTTTGATTGGGAACAGCAACATACGGCCTTGATTAGTAATAGCTAAGATCTCATCGCTATCTAAATCACGAATCGCATAAGGCGTCATCACTTCAGAGTTTGCAGGCAGAGTCACCAATGCTTTACCGCTGCGGTTCTTCGATAACAAATCAGAACCTTTACATACAAAGCCGTAACCTGCATCAGAACCCACCAGCCACAGCTGCTCTTCTTCACCCATGATCACTTGGCGAATACTGCTGCCAGCAGTGATATTCAAGCGACCAGTAATTGGCTCCCCTTGGCTTCGCGCCGACGGCAATGAATGCGACTCAAGTGAGTAGCTGCGACCATCACTGCCAAAGAACACCGCTTGCTGATTACTCTTACCGCGAGCGTGCGCTAGGTATTTATCACCAGACTTGTAGCTTAAGCCTTCTGCATCTACATCGTGGCCTTTCGCGTGACGAATCCAGCCTTTCTCAGAAAGCACAACCGTAATTGGCTCACTTGGTATTAAGTCTCGTTCAGTCAGCGCTTTTGCTTCTGCACGTTCAACCATTGGAGAACGGCGGTCATCACCGTATTTTTCTGCGTCTGCTTTGATTTCTTTCTTCAGTAGTGTGTTCAGACGACGCTCAGAGCCTAGTAGCTGTTCTAGCTTCTCACGTTCTTTCTCTAGCTCATCTTGCTCACCACGGATCTTCATCTCTTCTAGTTTGGCTAGGTGACGAAGTTTGGTATCTAGAATTGCATCCGCTTGGATATCGGTAATACCAAAGCGTTCCATCAGCACAGCTTTTGGATCGTCTTCAGTACGAATGATCTCAATCACTTCATCTAGGTTTAGGTAAGCAACCAACAAACCTTCCAAGATGTGTAGACGAGCCATGACTTTGTCTAGGCGGTGTTGTAGACGGCGACGTACAGTCGTGCGACGGAACTCGATCCACTCAGACAGAATTTGAACCAGACCTTTAACTTGAGGACGGTTATCCAAACCAATCATGTTCAAGTTAACGCGGTAGCTGCGCTCAAGATCGGTTGAAGCGAACAAGTGGTTCATCAACAGATCGCAATCTACGCGATTTGACTTTGGAACCACAACGATACGCGTTGGGTTCTCGTGATCCGATTCATCGCGAAGGTCATCAACCATTGGCAGCTTCTTAGCGCGCATTTGGTTTGCGATTTGCTCAAGCAGTTTCGCACCTGATACTTGATGTGGCAAAGAAGTGATAACGATATCTGAGCCTTCTTTGTGCCATACCGCGCGCATCTTGATGCTGCCGCGACCGTTACGGTAAATCTTCTCGATATCCGCTTGCGGCGAAATGATTTCTGCTTCTGTCGGGTAGTCTGGGCCTTTAACGAACTGCATCACATCTGGCAGTTCCGCTTTCGGGTTGTCGATCAAATGGATGGTTGCATCCGCCACTTCACGAACGTTGTGAGGCGGGATATCTGTCGCCATACCAACCGCGATACCAGTAACACCGTTTAGCAGGATATGAGGCAGACGTGCTGGCAACATTTGTGGCTCTTTCATCGTGCCATCAAAGTTAGGTTGCCATTCAACCGTACCCTGACCTAATTCACCCAGCAGTACTTCGGCAAATTTAGACAGTTTTGCTTCGGTATAACGCATTGCCGCGAATGATTTAGGGTCATCTGGCGCACCCCAGTTACCCTGACCGTCAACCAATGGGTAACGGTAAGAGAATGGCTGCGCCATCAATACCATCGCTTCATAACACGCAGAATCACCGTGCGGGTGGTATTTACCCAACACGTCACCAACGGTACGTGCGGATTTTTTGTATTTTGCTGATGCCGAAAGACCAAGCTCCGACATTGCGTAAATGATGCGTCGTTGAACCGGTTTCAAACCATCGCCAATGTATGGCAATGCGCGGTCCATGATTACGTACATCGAGTAGTTCAGATAAGCGTCTTCGGTGAACTTGCGCATTGGCAACTGTTCAACGCCATCGTAAGTAATTTCTGTAGACATCCGTTAAACCTCTGCCATATCGCCGTTGTTTTGTAGCCAAGAACGACGATCATCTGCTCGTTTTTTGCCAAGCAGCATGTCCATCATTTCCATGGTCGCCGTTGAGTCATCGATGGTTAGCTGAACCAGACGACGCGTGTTTGGATCCATGGTCGTTTCGCGCAACTGAAGTGGGTTCATCTCACCCAGCCCTTTGAATCGTTGCACGTTGATTTTGGCTTTCTTCTTCGACAAGCGTTCTAGTACGCCATCTTTTTCGTCATCGTCTAGGGCATAGAATACTTCTTTGCCACAGTCGATACGGTACAGAGGCGGCATCGCGACGTAGATATGACCAGCTTCAACCAGCGCACGGAAGTGACGCGTGAATAGTGCACACAATAGCGTTGCGATGTGCAAACCGTCCGAGTCCGCATCGGCAAGGATACAGATCTTACCGTAACGAAGGCTGTCTAGGTTGTCGCTGTCTGGGTCGATACCCAAAGCAACTGAGATATCGTGCACTTCTTGAGATGCAAGCACTTGGTCTGCAGAGACTTCCCACGTGTTTAGGATCTTACCGCGCAGTGGCATCACCGCTTGGAATTCACGATCACGTGCTTGTTTAGCTGAACCGCCCGCCGAGTCACCCTCCACGAAGAAGATTTCGGTGCGGTTAAGGTCTTGTACAGAACAGTCTGTCAGTTTGCCTGGCAATGCAGGACCTGATGCGACCTTCTTACGCACAACCTTTTTGCTCGCGCGCATACGACGGTGGGCATTCGCGATACATACTTCAGCTAACTGCTCAGCCAGTTGTGGCTTTTCGTTCAACCATAGGCTGAATGCATCTTTTACTACACCAGAGACAAAGGCAGCCGTTTGACGAGAAGACAAACGCTCTTTGGTTTGACCAGCAAATTGTGGGTCTTGAATCTTAACTGACAGAACGTAAGAACAACGGTCGAAAACGTCATCACCCGTTAGCTTCACGCCACGAGGCAACAAGTTACGGAATTCACAGAACTCACGCATTGCATCGAGCAAGCCTTGGCGTAGACCGTTTACGTGCGTACCACCTTGTGCGGTTGGGATAAGGTTCACGTAACTTTCCGTGATCATCTCGCCGCCTTCTGGCTGCCAAATTACCGCCCAGTTTGCCGCTTCGGTTTCAGCTGAGAATTCACCAGTAAATGGTTCTTCAGGTAGAACTGGGTAACCTTTTACACCTTCCGCTAGATAGTCTTTAAGACCATCTTCGTAGTGCCATTTGTAGTCTTTATTGTTTACTTTATCGGTAAACGTAATCTCTAGACCCGGGCAAAGTACTGCTTTCGCACGTAGGTTATTCACCAAACGTGTTACCGAGAAGTTTGCAGAATCAAAGTACTTTGCATCTGGCCAGAAGTGTACGCTGGTACCACGG
The DNA here is from genome assembly GCF_050113675.1 of Vibrio sp. TRT 21S02. NCBI lineage: Bacteria > Pseudomonadati > Pseudomonadota > Gammaproteobacteria > Vibrionales > Vibrionaceae > Vibrio > Vibrio sp. TRT 21S02. The sequence goes on along the minus strand of NZ_JBNJOI010000003.1, from coordinate 137,195 downwards.
TTGCGACGGCCACATGTGCCCGTAACCGTTAGGTCAGAAACCTTATCACCGTGCTCAAAAGCAATCTCATACACTTGACCGTCACGACGAACGGTTACTTCAACACGCTTAGACAGCGCATTTACTACCGAAATACCTACACCGTGTAGACCACCAGAAAACTGGTAGTTTTTATTAGAAAATTTACCACCCGCATGAAGTTTACATAAAATCAGCTCAACGCCTGATACCTTCTCTTCAGGGTGAATATCGACAGGCATGCCACGGCCATCATCAATCACTTCTAATGATTGGTCTGCATGAAGAATTACTTGAACCTTTGTTGCATGTCCGGCTAGCGCTTCATCGACACTGTTATCGATAACCTCTTGGCCCAAGTGATTTGGGCGCGCTGTATCCGTATACATCCCTGGTCGGCGACGTACTGGCTCTAAACCATTAAGAACCTCAATGGCTCCAGCATTATATTGTTCAGTCATAATACGGAATATCGTTCTAGAAATTGAAACGGTTACTTTGCAGATGAATTATGAAGCTTATTATTATTTCGGCTAAAAATTTAACAAAAACGCTGCTTTTATCAGCGTTCTTGACTGCAATAGTCTAGGGGAAACATAGTCTGGAAGAGACATGTTCATGTCAAGTGGGATAAGTAAGTAACTAGCAAAATTATGACTCCTCCCTCAATGACAAGCCTAATAAAAAAGCATTATGAGAGATTGGTGTCGCTTAATTAAGCACCACTATGTTGCAAGCTTATAGTTGTAAAAACTCGATAATTTGCTGGCGATAACGTTCAAACCCAACAAAGCTATGATCACCACCAGCCTCAACGGTCTGCTTTGAAGCTGAGAACTTTTCAACCGCCTGACGGTAATCAAGAACCTCATCTTCTTCTTGTTGTAGCAACCAAAAATGTTCAGGGGTCTGAATTCGACCCACATCGAGAGCTTTCAATTCATCAATGTGCTTTGGTTGCAATTCATAAGTTTCGTGCGTGTATGGGTTTTGTTGTTCACCAAGGTAGTCAATCAACAACTCGTATGGCTTAACCGCCGGGTTCACTACCACCGCTCGAAAGCCAAATTTATCATTGAGCCAAGTTGAAAGGTATCCTCCCAACGAGCTACCAACTAAACCAATATTAAAGTCATCTTTATATTTCGAGACAATATTCAGTAAACATTGTGCCGCTTCAGCCGGAAAACATTGTAATTGCGGTACAACCACCTTGATATCAGGTCGATGCAGCTCACAATACTCTTTCATTTGATTTGCTTTCACAGACAGAGGAGAGCTGTTAAATCCATGAATATACAAAAGCAGAGAAGGTTTCATAGCGTCATAAGTTTAAGTAAGTGAATATTTTGAAAAGTTAACAAGCTTAGTAACCTGTTGAGTTAAAATCCGGTAAGAACAAGCCATTTGCTAAGCGTTTAACCTCAGTAACAATTGTTCCATCTTCATATAGCTCGATCTCTCGCCAACCCGGCGATTGACGATCCAAAGCAAAGTTTTGAGAGTTAGGCTTAAACTGCACGCAAGTTGATGGCGTAGCCATCACTCTCACGTTGTTGTGCAACTTATCCATATCTTGATGAATATGGCCACATAAAACCGCACGCACATTATTGTACTTTTCAATGATCTGCCAGAAGTTGTCTGCATCTTTTAAGCTGTGCTGATCAAGCCACGCACTACCAACTAATAAAGGATGATGATGTAACAAGACCAAGGTATAACGCTCAGAATATTGCTCTAGTTTCTCATCAAGTAGTTGCAACTGCTGATCGCTTAAACGCCCATGAGGAACACCAGAGACTTGAGAGTCCAACAAAACTACCTGCCAGTGTTCTCCGAGTAACACATGTTCAGATTGCTTAATTTGTGTAGACGGCAGAATCGCTCCCATATTGGGCTTGTAGTCATGGTTTCCCGGTAACCACAAACATGGCTTTTCAAGTGGTTCAATTCCCTTCTCAAAACGTTGATACGATTCCTCACTGTGATCTTGGGATATATCTCCGGTTGCCAACACAACATCAAAAATAGAACCACTTTCCACAATAGCATCAACAACCGCATGAAAACTGTCTTGAGTATTCACACTCAATAAACTCCCGTCATCCGGAGCAAACAGATGGGTATCTGTGATTTGCAACAGCTTAATACTGCTTTTGTCTGTTAAGCTTGACGATAACTTCAAAATATAAAACCTGACTAGATATTTAATGGCGTTCGACTAATTCCGTTTCTTAGGCAAAATGACAACCAATCCCCTAAGAAGCGATTTAGTTGTGCCTTTTCATCTCTTTGGACCATTTGGGTATTTGGGTAGTCATAACGCGCTTTAACTCTTTTCAAATGCTCACTGCTACATACTTCAGCCACTCTCGCATCGTGGTAAAGCCTGACAGACATCTTTGGCAATGGAAACACTGGCACGTCATCGCTTTGACAAATATCGACCAAAGTTGTGTACTTTGTGACTTCGCCCACTTCTATTTGATAAGACATGCTTGCGGCTTGATAACAACGTACATCACCAACACTTGGGCTCGATGGGAGCAAAGCGTTTAATTTTGCATAATTTGTTTCGTACACACGCATCAATTCCGCTAAATCGACGTGATACGTTTTTTTTACTGCTATTTCTGCCATTGTGATTGTAATCGTTGGTAATTTAACTCAAGCCATTGCAAAGCTATTATTGAGGCCCCATTCTCAAATTTCCCTTCAACAACCCATTGATAAGCTTGTTGTCTCGAAATCACTTGAACGCGAATGTCCTCCCCTTCATAGTCTAAACCATGAACGCCATGCGCTTTAGACGCATCCACTTCGCCAATGTAAACCTCTAACTTTTCAGAACACCCACCCGAAGACGGATAATAAGAGGTAATTTTTTCCACCAGCCCTGTACAGATCCCCGCTTCTTCGATGGCCTCACGCCGAACAACATCTTCAGCACTCTCTCCATCATCAATAATGCCTGCAATGATCTCGAGCTGCCATGGGTGTTCATGCTCTAATGCTCCTACCCGAATTTGCTCAATGATCACAACTTGGTCAGTATTAGGATCATAAGGTAGCATTGCTGCAGCATGACCACGCTCAAACATCTCTCTTTCAATCGATGGACTCCATCCCCCTTTAAACAATCGATGCTTAAAACGGTACTTCACCATCTTGAAAAAACCTTTAAACAGTGTCTCTTTTGAGATTATCTCTAAATCTTTACTCGTAAAGCTTGCTTGTGGCTGGTCAGACTGTTGCATTGGGCACCTCTCTGAGTGAATCATATAGTTTACTCAGAGATCACAAAAACCACCAAGGACGTGGCTCAACTTTTTATGTAATTATTATATATTTTGTTAAACGGCGACTCATTTGTAAGGCTTGGCTGAGCCGCTCACTGTAAAATTTTGCAAAGTTCTGAGTGAATTAACACCAAATTGAGTTAAACTCTTTCGAAGTCAATCCTTATCATCTTATTCTGGCAGGAACTTGAATCCATGAAAAAACTGCTTCCTCTATTTATTAGTGCCGCTCTTGGTAGCTTAAGTACATCAGCTTTAGCTGACACACTGGGTGAAGTTTATACTCAGGCGAAAGACAATGATCCGACGCTTCTTAGCGCAGCGGCGCAGCGTGATGCAGCCTTTGAAGCGGTAACTTCTACACGCAGTACCCTTCTTCCTCAAATTAACCTGTCAGCAAGTTACGACTTGAATCGTGGTGAAAGAGAAAGTGTTCCAATGTTTAGCTCTCACAAGCAAAAAACAGATGTCGATACAAACGATATGGAACTTGGGTTAACTTTCTCTCAAGAAATCTATAAGCGTTCTAGTTGGATAGCTCTAGACACTGCGGAAAAACGCGCCCGCCAAGCTGACGCAGCTTATGCTGCCGTGCAACAGTCTTTGATCTTACGTACTGCTCAGGCATATTTTGAAGTACTTAGAGCACAAGATAACCTAGTTTTTGTTCGCGCAGAAAAAGCAGCTGTGGCCCGCCAACTAGAGCAAACTAAGCAACGCTTTGAAGTAGGTCTATCCGCTATCACTGATGTTCATGACGCTCAAGCCCAGTACGATATCGTATTAGCCGATGAAGTCATTGCCAAAAACAAGCTCACTAATAGTTACGAGAGCTTACGTGAAATTACAGGACAAGAGCACTCGGAGCTAAACGCTCTGGATACTAAGCGTTTTTCTGCAAGCAAAACCAAAGAAGCCATTGAAGCATTGGTTGAAGATGCTCAACAGAAAAACCTAACACTCCTAAGTGCTCGCATCAGCCAAGATATTGCTCGTGATAATATCTCACTAGCCAGCTCTGGCCACCTACCATACCTTACTTTAGATGGTGGTTACGGCTACCAAGACACCGATGATCAAAATAGCTCATCAGGTGATATGAATATGACTAAATTCAACGTTGGCTTAAACTTAGTCGTCCCTATTTATAGCGGTGGTAAAACGACTTCATTAACGAAACAGGCAGAATACGAATACGTTGCAGCAAGCCAAGATCTCGAAAAGACATACCGTAGCGTCGTCAAAGACGTTCGTGCGTACAACAATAACATTAGTGCCTCTATCGGTGCACTTCGTGCTTACGAACAAACTGTTGTATCTGCAAGATCTGCGCTCGAAGCAACAGAAGCCGGTTTTGATGTAGGTACACGTACTATCGTTGATGTATTGGACTCAACTCGTCGCCTTTACGATGCAAACAAAAGCCTATCCAATGCCCGTTACGACTATATTTTAAGTGTTCTTCAGCTACGTCAGGCTGTGGGTAGCCTTAACGAGCAAGATATCCTCGATATCGATACTGGTTTAAAAGCGGGTTAAGCCTTCTAATTTCATATCAAACAAAAAAGCTTGCTCCTTATGAGCAAGCTTTTTTATCTCTGCTAGAAACAATATCGATTTAGTGTACTTGTTCAATCGTTATATTTTTCTCAATAAGCCACTGCTCTGCTACAGAGCCATCAAATGAGACCGCAATATCAAGTGGTTGAGCTTCATCGACACTTAACTGCCATGTAAACGCAATCTCCCAACGGTTTTCATTGTGGTTTCTTAGTTCGAGAAGTTCATTATCGACAATCCAAACATCTTCCCCTTGCCGAATGACGACACTTTTAACATCCAACTCTGCAGGTAATAATTGAGGTGATTCTATATATAGCGCGCCATGCAAGACTCTTTTCTGCTCTTCACCAATTATCGGCATATTATCGACCCAAAGGTGGCTATTTAACGTCATGGTCACCCCAGAAACGCTAATTTGATTTTCTTGTTCCCACATGGGTACTGAACTTGTGCACCCCATTAACAAAGCACTGCCGAGAGCAATAGACATCATATTTTTCATTCAATTCACCTTTGAGCTAGCCACTCTTTCAATATTATTATGTCGTTTTGATATTCATTTTTGATTTCTTCAACCCAATCGTTGATATTCTTCCACCATGCCGGGCGATCCGGTGATTGTGCTTTCTGTGCGACACTCTGAATTCGCTTTAAACCAATGGAACCCGCAGCCCCTTTAATTTTGTGGGCTTCGGATACAATCCCTTCTTGGTGTTTAGCCGTCATATTTGAGTCCAATACTTCAATATACTCAGGCATCATATCTTCAAACATCGTGATGCTCTCCAGAACGGGCTTAGCACCAACAATCCCCACATACGACTCCAGCATGTCGATATCCAGCAAACGAGCATACACATCTGAGCGGTCTTCACTTTCTTCAACAAACTCTTGTGTGAGTAATTTGCTTTGATCTTTGGTAGAAAACTTAGTAATAACTTCCTGAATAGCCATAACAGACAAAGGCTTACTGATCGCATCATCCATTCCTTTTTCTAGGTATTCAGTTTTGTTCTTAAGGACATTTGCGGTCAAGGCCACAAGAGGAGGCAATTGTTCATATTGAGCGCGATAATACGCTGCAACATCAAACCCAGTCATATCTGGAAGCTGGATGTCTAAAAGCACTAAATCATACAATTTAGGATCAAACTGAGCTTTCGCTTCCTCGCCTGTCATTGCAACAGACACCGAATGGCCCAAACTTTCAAGCAGTGAACGAGCGACGGTAATGTTTAACTCAATATCTTCTACCATAAAAATATTTAAGCTTGGTTGCTCGGTTACTAAGGTTTGATTAAGCTGAGTAGCTTGAGCTGTTGGAACGCTGATGGTCACAGTAAATGTACTACCAAAGCCTTCTTCACTGCTGACCGTGATATCGCCCTTCATCATTTTTATTAGTTGTTTTGAGACAGCAAGACCAATCCCAGTCCCCACTGCATGTAAGTTATCTTTGCCAGATTTCACTTGATAATACATGGCAAAAATCTTATCTAATTCCGACTCAGGAATGCCAATACCCGTATCTTCCACTTCCATTGTGATATGGGCCATTTCACCTTCGACTTCGGCACTCACAGTCATTACAACGCCCCCATCCTTAGTAAACTTCATAGCATTACTAATTAGGTTCCATAGCACCTGACGCAGGCGAGTTGCATCCACTTCAATTGCACTTGGCAGCGCACTTAACCTTTCAAGATCGAAACGAAGCCCTTTTTGTTCCGCCATTAATGCAGAGATACTCTCCATCTCTGCTACAAACTCCTCAAAGTTCAACGGTTCAGGTAAAAGCTCTAGTTTGCGACGATCAAATTTATCCATATCAATGATATCGTTGAAAATATTACCCAACGTAATTGCACTGACATTAATGGTTTGCATATGCTTGCGCTGTTCAGCGGTCATTTGCGTATCGAGTAACATCCGACTCAAACCTACAATGCCATTGAGTGGCGTACGAAGCTCGTGACTAATCGTAGAAATAAACGTCGTCTTATCTCTACTGGCTTTTTCGAGTGATTCTTCATGGCGTTTGCGTTCTGTAATATCACGACCGAAACCAACCAACCCGAGATGGCGGCCTTCTTTGCTATAGAACGGCACTTTTCGCAGTTCAAAGTAACTTTTACGGCTATCAGGGTACTCAAGCCACTGTTCGTAAGTCAGTGCTTTGTTGTCAGAAAATACGCGTTGATCGGTATCGACGATCTGCTGCGCGACTTCTTTGCTGTAGACATCCCAAGGTGTTAACCCAACTAATTGGCTCTCTTTTTTACCAGTCAATTCTTCCATTGCACGGTTACAACCGGAGAAAACACCATCCGCATTACGGTAGTAAATCAGATCGGGAGAAGCATCGATGAATGATCGTAATAACGCAGTACGTTCAGCGAGCTCCAATTGGGTCCGTTCGCGCTGATAAACCTCATTTTCAAGGTCTTTCATTGCTTCTTCACGTGCTTCTTCTGCTTTTATACGCTCTTCAATTTCTTGATTCAGTTTAGAAATGTTTTGTTGAAGTTTATGGTTTAGTTCTTGATCCCGAGAGCGCATATCTTTGAGCTTTGAGACCAGTTTGGAAAGGCGTTGTCGTGATTCCTCTAATTGATCAACAACAACCGAGAGAAAATAAACAGCCCAGGGAGTAATGATCAAACCAAAAAATACCGAGCGAACAATGTCAATATCGTCAACGTGGCCACTTAGCACCAACGTAATACCGACCTGCACAACAACCGCTAAAGCCACTAGAGCTAAAGCTAATAAAATAGAAAAACGCAGAATACCCAGCTTTACGAGTAAATCTACATAATACTGTGCGAGATTTTTTATCGGTTTCATCAAAAACTCCGTGCGATAACCTAGTAGAAATTCTACCTGTTTTGATCACCACACGTAACCATCCACACTGTCAAGACGCGGCTAATTATCTGATGTGTGATGCACGCAAGTTTGATTTCGCCCATTTGCTTTAGCTTGATAAAGGGCGCTATCAGCAAGGGCAACGATAGATTCCATATTGTCGATAGGCTTAGGTGCATAGCTTACGATACCAATGCTAACCGTCAGTAGGCTCGAAACATCGGAAGCCAAATGCTCTATTGCTAGGTTCTCTATTTCCAAGTGGATTCGCTTAGCCACCAATAATGCACCTTCTGATGTTGTATTGGGCAGCAAAAAGGCGAACTCCTCTCCCCCATAACGAGCAACGCAGTCTGTCGACCGAGACAATACTTTCTTAAAGACATTTGCGACTTTGATAAGCGCATCATCACCTTTCTGGTGTCCGTACCGATCGTTGTATCCTTTGAAGAAGTCGATATCACATAGCATAACCGTCAATGGTGTTTTTTCTCGTACATGCAAATGCCATAGCATCGCCAGTTGCTCATCAAATTTACGTCGATTGGCAATTTGAGTCAGACCGTCGATAAAGCTTAACCTTGCCAGCTCTTGGTTCGCTTCCTCAAGCTTTTGCTCTGCTAGATAGCGCTCTGTTACATCACGAGCCATGATCAATACACCATTAGTGCCCGATGCTGGGTCACGGAAAGGCGACTTCACGACGTCATACCAAACAAAGCCGCCATCACTCGCTTTCACGCGGTCGATATAACGTAACGACTTACCTTCATGCAGCACCTTGCTATCCGTTTCAGACAGACGTTGATACATTTCTCCTGAGACAACATCCCGAAGACGCTTACCAATAAGCTCATTCACATCAGCAATTCCAAGCGCTTTGACAAATGGCTCATTACACGCTTGATAAACTAAGTTCTCATTAAAGATGCCGATAGAATCAGGGCTAGATTCTAGAATATTTTGAAGAATAGTGTCCCTCTGCGCCAAGGCTACTTCGGTATCTTTGCGCTTTTCCATCTCATCACGCAGGTTTTGTTGCATTTGATGCCAGTCAGTCACATCATGACTGATGCCAAGCGTCCCTAGTTTCTCGCCCTCGGCAGACATAAGTATACTTTGATAGGTTTCGAGTAAGCAGCTACGCCCATCCGGAGTTGTTGTCCAGCGCCGATTACTAACACGACCTTTCATGACACCTTTGATTTCAGCGCTCCCTTCTTCTTCTCGTTCACGCCAAAAACGATCAAATGCTCGGTTAGTTGAAATCAACTCACCTTGGTTATTTTTGATATAAATCAGCTCAGAAAGGTTATCGAAAGCACTTTGAGCAATAGATAAAGTCTGTAATTCTTGCTTATTAAATTCTGATGTTTGGCAGGTTTTAATATAGATAAGCCATGCTGGCTTTCCTCTATGCAGTGTCTTTCGGCCAGAAAGCTCAATTCCCAAACTGCTGTTTTCTGTCACCATCCAGTTCTGCATATAACCTGAAAATGACTGACCAGAGAAATTAGCTAATATCGAAGAAAAAAAGCCTTCAGGCACTGAAGCAGGAAGTAGATAAGCCTTACCGACTTGCCTTATTCCCAGTAGCTGCATTGCGTAGCCACTTACCAGAAAAACCTTCCCTGACTCACTATCTACAAGCATCAATGCGGTCGGTGAATCCAGAATAAAACGATTTAATTGTTGTTGATAACGGGCATAAACCCAGATGACAATGAGAGAACATAAGACAAAAAAAGCCACATCAAAACTGTGTGCAACAAAAGATTCCCACACTTTGAATACGAACGACTCCATCAGCTATCTCTTATTGCTCGTTTGACTTGCCTATAAACAGATTACAAAAGATATCAGTTTCTTGCAGTTTAATCTGCTTTTAACTCAGGTTTCTGGTAGACAAATACTTGCTCAGTTAATGAGCCTTGAGCTCCGTCACGATCTAATGCTCGACCAATTTCTGTCATTGCAAGCCAACGATTTTCACACCAAATAGGTGATAGTAGCGTTGGACGACGTGCGGAAGAAGAAACCCTATGAAACACAATATCCGCCGGAGTCATGCGGATCATCTCGCTTGCAATCACAACATACTCTTCAAGTTCAGGCGCATCTAACTTCCCTGCACGCCACGCTTTAGCCATCGTACTGCCTTCAACAATATGTAAACCATGCAGCTTGATACCATCCGTGCCAACCGCTAAGACTTTGCGCAGTGTTTCGATATTGTCATCATGAGTTTCTTTCGGTAAGCCCACGATTAAATGAGTACATACTTTGATTCCTAGAGCACGAGCACGCTTGGTGATCTCGGCGTAGCACTCAAAATCATGACCACGATTGATACGTTTTAATGTTCCGTTATTGGCAGTTTGAAGACCCAGTTCTAACCAGATCTCATAACCTTGCTTCACGTAATCCGATAACAAGTCTAATACGGCATCAGGTACACAATCAGGACGAGTGCCCACACAAAGGCCCACAATATCCGCAGCCTTAAGTGCTTCTTCATACATGTTCTTAAGTACCTGAACTTCTGCGTAGGTACTGGTGTAAGCTTGAAAGTAGGCAAGATATTTCTTCGCTCGATGGATCTCGCCTGCACGATCTTTCAATTGCTCGTTAATACTCTTAACTTGAGCCTCTTCGTCCGCAAAAGAAGCCACATTACAAAAAGTGCATCCGCCACGCCCAATGGTGCCATCTCGGTTTGGGCAACTAAAACCACCATGAAGTGTTAACTTATGGACTTTCTCTCCATAGCGACGTTGTAGATCTTGTCCAAGGGTATTAACTAGCTCATGAAGTTGCATAAAAGCTCACCACGTCAAATAAAAACAAATCTCACTACGATTAATGTAACAAAATTACCAATCTGCAAGAGAAAACCAGTCAATCTACTCCTTTCGCTTGTTCCATGACCTAACAAATATCAATAAACATTCAGAAACCATAAAGAAAAACCATCAATGTTGCGTAATTGTTAATTGCAAATGCATTTTTAGGCGGAAAAAATGGGCAACAAGCACCAGTTTTTGATTGCATTTTGAGCCAACAAAATTGTAGGATACTTACAGATTTTGTTTAAATTTGTGATTTTAATTACACATTTAGCGTATAAAAGTCGGCGATATCCACCCTTCATCAATACAAACCACTAAATAGTGGCACTAATAAAATGGATATCACTAAGGATTGTTTTTCTCACAAAACTTTTCCTGTGAGAGACGGAAAGGACTCAAAGCTGATCAATCCCTGATCAGTTGCGATTCATAACTATAAAGGACAAGACGCGTAACGAACTTCCCGAGCGGCATAGATCTGTCTGGAAAATTGCGTCTACTTGAACTGGAAGGATGTATCTATGGTAGATAGAGAGCAAAGTTCACAAGGTTTATACACTCCTGAATTGGAGCATGACGCTTGTGGTATCGGTTTTGTTGCTCACCTAAAAAACCGTAAATCTCATGAAGTAGTGACTCAAGCATTGGATATGCTTGCCCGTATGGAACACCGAGGTGGTCAAGGTTGTGACCCATGCAGTGGTGATGGTGCGGGTATCTTGCTTCAAAAGCCCCATGAATTTCTGCTAGAAGAAGCCGTAAAACTAGGTATTAAACTGCCTTCGTTTGAAAAGTACGGTGTGGGTGTCGTTCTTTTCCCGAAAGACGAATATAAACGCGAGCAATGCCGTGACATTCTTGAGCGTAATGCACAACGTTTAGATCTTGAGATCATCGGCTACCGCGTTTTGCCAACCGACAACTCAATGATTGGTGCAGACCCACTAAGCACAGAGCCTCAGTTTGAGCATGTGTTTATCTCTGGTGGCCCTGGCATCACACCTGAAGAGCTAGAGCGAAAACTGTACGTACTTCGTAACTACACAGTGCGAGTTTGCCTAGAAAGCGTTTCGAACATTGGTGACGACTTCTACATTAACTCAATGTCTTACAAGACATTGGTGTACAAAGGTCAGTTAACGACCGAGCAAGTACCTCAGTACTTCCTTGATCTGCAAAACCCGACCATGGTGACCGCACTGGCACTGGTACACTCTCGCTTCTCTACCAATACCTTCCCGAAATGGCGTCTTGCACAGCCTTTCCGTTACATTGCCCACAACGGTGAAATCAACACAGTTCGCGGTAACTTGAACTGGATGAAAGCCCGTGAGGCAATCATAGAATCAGACCTGTTTACTCAAGCTGAAATCGACATGCTTCTTCCAATCTGTCAGGAAGGCAGCTCGGATTCATCTAACTTTGACATGGCACTTGAGCTCCTAGTTCTTTCTGGTCGCAGCCTGCCACACGCATTGATGATGATGATCCCGGAAGCATGGCAAGAAAACAAAAACATGGCTCCTAAGCGTCGCGCGTTCTACCAGTACCACGCGAACATCATGGAACCATGGGATGGTCCAGCTTCAGTATGTTTTACTGACGGTGTTCAAGTTGGTGCAACGCTAGACCGTAACGGTCTGCGCCCTTCTCGCTACACAGTGACCAAAGACAACTTCCTAGTGATGGCATCTGAATCTGGTGTTGTGGATATTGAACCAGAGAACGTAGAGTTCCGTGGTCGTCTACAACCAGGCCGTATCTTCGTTGCAGACCTAGAGCAAGGTCGCATCATCTCTGATGAAGAAGTGAAAGACACCATCGCAACAGCGCAGCCTTACGAGAAGTGGGTAGAAGAAAACCTACTGAGCTTGAAGAAGCTACCAGATGCGAGCAACCAGTTCAGCCAACCTTCTCCAGAGCGTTTGCTACATCGTCAACAAGCTTTCGGAGTGAGTACTGAAGAAGTGAACGAAATCATCGTTCCAATGGCGAATGATGCGAAAGAGCCATTATCAGCAATGGGTGCCGACTGGCCTCTTGCGGTTCTATCTCATCAGTCTCAGCATCTTTCAAACTACTTCAAGCAGCTGTTTGCACAGGTAACTAACCCACCGATCGACCCGATCCGTGAGCGTATGGTTATGTCGCTGAACACTTACTTGGGTAAAGACCAAAACCTTCTAACTGAAACACCACTTCACTGTCAGAAAGTAGAATTGGAATCGCCTGTTCTGGCGAACTCAGAGCTTGAAAAACTGCGTGCGATCGATAACGAGCACCTACAAGCGAAGACGCTGGATATCGTATTCCAAGCCAATGAAGATCAAGGCAAGCTTGAGCGTGCACTAAAACGTATCTGCCAATACGCAGAAGACGCAGTTATCGATGGTTACTCAATCATCCTACTAACTGACCGTGCAGTGAACTCAAACCACGCGGCGATCCCAGCAATGCTGGCAGTTGGTGCAGTGCACCACCACTTGATCCGCAAAGGTCTACGTGCGAAGTGTGACATCGTGGTTGAAACTGGTGATGCGCGTGAAACGCACCACTTTGCAACGCTACTTGGTTACGGTGCAAACGCAGTTAACCCATACCTAGTAATTGAAACCATCATTGAGCTTCAACGTACGAAGAAGTTGGATCCAGAAGCGAACCCTCGCGATCTGTTCAACAACTACCGTAAAGCGATCAATGGCGGTCTTCTGAAGATCTTCTCGAAGATGGGTATTTCAACGCTACAGTCATACCACGGCGCGCAAATCTTCGAAGCCTTGGGCATCCACAAATCAGTGGTCGACAAATACTTCACAGGTACAGTTTCTCGTATCCAAGGTCTCACCCTTGATGATATCGCCAAAGAAGTGCTGATCCGTCACCGCATCGGTTACCCACAACGCGAAATCCCAATTCAAATGTTGGATGTTGGCGGTGTTTACCAGTGGAAACAGCGTGGTGAGAAACACCTCTTCAACCCAGAAACCATTTCTCTACTGCAAGAGTCTACGCGCAACAAGAACTACGATCAGTTCAAGCAATACGCGACTGCAGTAGATAAGCAAGGTGACAACGCGGTAACTCTGCGTAGCCAACTTGAGTTCATTAAAAACCCAGCAGGTTCTATCTCTATCGACGAAGTCGAGCCAATTGAAAGCATCGTGAAACGCTTCGCGACCGGTGCAATGTCATTCGGTTCTATTTCTTACGAAGCACACTCCACACTGGCTGTTGCGATGAACCGCCTTGGCGCGAAATCGAACTCTGGTGAAGGTGGTGAAGACCCAATGCGTTTCGAGCGCAAAGACAACGGCGATTGGGAACGCTCTGCGATCAAGCAGGTGGCTTCAGGTCGTTTCGGCGTTACCTCTTACTACCTAACCAACGCTGATGAGCTGCAAATCAAGATGGCTCAAGGTGCGAAACCAGGTGAAGGTGGTCAGCTACCAGGTGATAAAGTAGATGACTGGATCGGTGCAACACGTCACTCAACTCCGGGCGTCGGTCTTATCTCGCCACCGCCACACCACGATATCTACTCAATCGAGGATTTGGCTCAGCTGATCTACGACTTGAAGAACGCGAACCGCGCGGGTCGTGTGAACGTGAAGCTAGTATCGGAAGCAGGCGTAGGTACGATCGCTTCTGGTGTTGCTAAAGCGAAAGCGGACGTTGTACTTATCGCAGGTTTTGACGGCGGTACAGGCGCATCACCAATGTCTTCAATCCGCCATACCGGTCTTCCTTGGGAACTTGGCTTGGCAGAAACGCACCAAACGCTACTGAAGAACGGTCTACGTAACCGTATCGTGGTTCAAGCGGATGGTCAGATGAAGACACCTCGCGACCTTGCAGTGGCAACACTACTTGGTGCAGAAGAATGGGGCGTGGCAACCGCAGCCTTGGTGGTTGAAGGTTGTATCATGATGCGTAAGTGCCATAAGAACACCTGTCCTGTTGGTATCGCAACTCAGAACAAGACGCTTCGTGAGCGCTTTGATGGTCGCGTAGAAGACGTCGTAACCTTCTTCCAATACATGGCACAAGGCCTGCGTGAAATCATGGCTGAACTTGGCTTCCGCACTATCGATGAGATGGTCGGTCAAGGTCAGAAGCTGAAGATTCGCCAAGACGTTTCTCACTGGAAATACAAGAACCTAGATCTGTCTCCTGTTCTACACGTTGAACAGCCACGCGAAGCCGACGGCGTATTCAACCAAGCAGAGCAGAACCACAACCTAGAAGAAGTACTAGACCGTAAGCTGATTCAAGCAGCAATTCCTGCTCTAGAGAAAGGCGAAGCGGTGAATGCCGAATTCCCTATCGTCAACACGGACCGCTCTGCAGGTACCATGTTGTCGAACGAAATATCGAAAGTGTACAAAGATGCAGGTCTACCTCAACCAATGAACGTGAAGTTCAAAGGTTCTGCGGGTCAGTCATTCGGTGCATTCCTAGCTAAGGGCGTGAAGTTCGAAGTGGAAGGCGACGCGAACGACTACTGGGGTAAAGGCTTATCTGGCGGTACGTTGGTACTTTACCCAGACGCAAAATCAAGTATTGTCGCGGAAGACAACATCGTGGTGGGTAACGTGTGTTTCTACGGTGCAACTTCGGGTGAGTCTTTCATTCGCGGTATGGCTGGCGAACGTTTCTGTGTTCGTAACTCAGGCGCGAAAGTCGTAGTAGAAGGCGTCGGTGACCACGGTTGTGAATACATGACTGGCGGTGCTGCCATCATCCTTGGTTCAACAGGTCGTAACTTTGCCGCAGGTATGAGTGGCGGTGTTGCTTACGTATGGGATAAATCAGGCGACTTTGAGTCGAAACTGAACCCAGAGCTAGTAGACCTAGATCCAATCGAGCAAGAAGACAGAGATCTATTACTCGACATGCTAACTAAGCATGTTCAATTCACAGGAAGTGAAGTCGCTCAGTCTTTCCTAGACAACTTTGAAGCTAGCCTAGCCTCTATGGTTAAGGTAATGCCGCGTGACTACAAAGCGGTTCTTCAAAAACGCAAAGCTGAAGCACAGTCTCAAGGAAACGAAACTCAAGCGGAGGCCGTATAATGGGTAAGCCTACTGGATTTTTAGAGCATGGTCGTGAACTACCACAGAAGATCGACCCAGCTGAACGCATCAAGAACAACAAAGAGTTCGTTCTGAACGAGGAGTTTGGTGACAAGATCAATACTCAAGCTTCTCGTTGTATGGATTGTGGTGTGCCGTTTTGTCATAACGGCTGCCCTATCGGTAACATCATCCCAGAGTTTAACGACGCAGTTTATCGTGATAGCTGGGAAGAAGCATGGAACATTCTAAGCTCAACCAATAACTTCCCAGAGTTCACTGGTCGTGTTTGCCCAGCTCCATGTGAAAGTGCTTGTGTCCTTGGTATCAATCAAGATCCAATCACTATCTGTAATATCGAGAAAACCATCGTGGAAACGGCATATCGTGAAGGATACGCCAAACCAAAAACACCACGCTCTCGCACAGGCAAAACCGTTGCGATCATCGGTTCGGGCCCTGCTGGCCTTGCGGCTGCTGAGCAACTAAACAGCGCTGGTCATACTGTGACGGTATTCGAGCGAGACGAGAAAGTAGGCGGTCTGCTACGTTTTGGTATCCCAGATTTCAAACTGGGTATGGACGTGATTGATCGTAAGATCAACCTGATGGCAGAAGCGGGTATTGAATTCAAAGTTAACCAACATGTTGGTGTTGATGTGAATGCTCAGCAGCTGCGTCAAGAATTCGATGTGGTTCTGCTGACTGGTGGTTCAACTGTTCCTCGTGATTTGCCAGTTCCGGGTCGTGAACTAAAAGGCGTTCACTTCGCAATGGAATTCCTAGGTCAAAACAACCGCCGTGCCAACGACATGGATCTTAAGGGTGAAGAACTTCACGCCGCGGGTAAACATGTTGTCGTTATCGGTGGTGGTGATACTGGTTCTGACTGTGTAGGTACATCAAACCGCCACGGTGCAGCAAGCATCACTCAGGTTGAAATTATGCCGATTCCACCAGAGAAACGCCCAGCTAATATGCCATGGCCACAGTACCCGATGATCCTACGTACTTCGACGTCTCATGAAGAAGGCGTTGATCGTCACTGGAACATCCTAACCAAAGAGTTCATTGGCAATGACAAAGGTGAAGTCACGGGCCTTCGTCTAGCTGATATCGTTTGGCAAGATGCAAAACCTGGCGAGCGTCCAAGCTTCAAAGAAGTAGAAGGCAGCGAGCGAGTGATCCCATGTGATATGGCATTTCTAGCGATGGGCTTCCTGCATCCTGAGCCAACAGGCGTACTTGCTCAACTGGATATCGCACTAGACGATCGCGGTAACGTAGCAACTCAAGATTTTGCTACAAACCAAGAAGGTGTATTTGCTGCTGGTGATATGCGAACAGGTCAGTCCCTAGTCGTTCGTTGTATCAATGAAGGCCGTGAATGTGCCCGTGCTATCGATGATTACCTAATGGGTGGCACAAACCTAGAAGCAAAAGCAAATTCATTGATGCTTTCTGCTTAATTGAATATCGCTGAAGGCTGACGAGCCAAGCTCTTTAACCCTCAGTGATAAAATACATAAACATTCCTTCCGAATTTTATCTCTTGGCCAGCACATTGTGCTGGCCTTTTTTTATTTCTCAACCAACTCATGTTACATAAATGTAATCACACAAAAGCTAACCAACTGAATTTAAAATGTAATTACAGCTCATTAAGTGGTAAATCGCATATTGACGTGATTTTCCACCACAAACTTGACGTAATTCATAATAAGCTATACGTTGTGAAGTCGATGAAAAATAAAACGACTAAAATTGTTAATATTTTAAGAAAGCTTTATTGCATAAAAAACCAAGATAAAGCAATTATGACGCATAGTTAGTCATCATTATCAACTTGAGCAGTGTTGGTATATCTGTCGGGATGACAGATAAGCAAAGGGAGAATTGCAATGGCTCTTTATGATCCAAGTCTTGAGAAAGACAACTGTGGATTTGGCTTAATCGCGCACATGGAAGGCGAGCAAAGTCACAAGCTGGTACGTACAGCAATTTCCGCACTTGATCGCATGACCCACCGTGGTGGCATCGCCGCCGATGGTAAAACTGGTGATGGTTGCGGTCTTCTTCTACAAAAGCCCGATTCCTATTTACGCCTTATCGCCGAAGAAAATGGCTTCAACCTTGGCAAGCAATACGCCGTTGGGATGATTTTCTTCAACCAAGCCCCGGTGAAAGCTCAACTCGCCAAGGACATCGTCAACAAAGAACTCGCACAAGAGACGTTAACTGTTGCGGGTTGGCGTGAAGTGCCAACCAATTCAGAAGTACTCGGTCCGATCGCTGCTGATTCACTTCCAGACATTCAGCAAGTCTTTATCTCTGCTCCGGCAGGTTGGCGCGAGCGTGACATTGAGCGTCGCCTCTATATTGCACGCCGTCGCATCGAGAAACAAATTACAGAAGATCCTGACTTCTACATCTGTAGCTTGTCGACACAAGTTTTGGTGTACAAAGGCTTGTGCATGCCTGCGGACTTACCGCGCTTCTATCTTGATCTTGCTGATCTACGCATGGAATCTGCTATCTGCCTGTTCCACCAGCGTTTTTCTACCAATACTCAACCGCGTTGGCCTCTGGCTCAACCGTTCCGTTACCTTGCACATAATGGTGAGATCAACACTATCGAAGGTAACCGACAGTGGGCGCGTGCGCGTGCTTACAAGTTCTCGTCACCACTGCTGCCGGACCTACAAACCGCAGCACCATTTGTGAACGAAACAGGTTCAGATTCTTCCAGCTTGGATAATATGTTGGATCTATTCCTTTCTGGCGGTATGGATATCTTCCGTGCCATGCGCATGCTTGTGCCACCAGCATGGCAGAATCACCCAGACATGGATCCAGATCTGCGAGCGTTTTACGACTTCAACTCCAAGCACATGGAACCATGGGATGGTCCGGCAGGTATCGTATTGTCCGACGGCCGTTACGCTGCCTGTAACCTAGACCGTAATGGTCTACGCCCTGCACGTTATGTGATTACTAAAGACAAATTTATCACCCTGGCATCAGAGGTAGGGATTTGGGATTACGCTCCCGATGAAGTTGCTGAGAAAGGCCGTGTTGGTCCGGGTGAACTGCTGGTTGTCGATACTCGTAAGGGTAAGCTTTGGCAGTCTAGCGAAATCGATAACGATCTGAAATCGCGCCACCCTTACCGCGAATGGATGGAAAACAACGTTCGCAAACTCACCCCTTTTGCTCAGCTACCTGAAGATCAAGTGGGTGAGCGCAGCTTTGATGAAGACTTACTCAAGACTTATCAAAAGCAATTTGCCATGAGCAATGAAGAAGTCGATCAAGTACTGCGTGTTCTTGGTGATATGGGCCAAGAGGCGGTCGGCTCCATGGGTGATGACACCCCAATGGCCGTTCTCTCCTCGAAAGAGCGCTTGGTAACGGATTACTTCCGCCAAAAGTTTGCTCAGGTAACTAACCCGCCAATCGATCCATTGCGTGAAAAACACGTTATGTCACTGGCGACCAGTATTGGTCAGGAGATGAACGTCTTCTGTGAAACCGATGGCCACGCCTACCGAGTGACCTTCGATTCGCCAGTATTACTTTACTCAGACATGCAGCAATTGCTTGAGCTTGGTGACGATCACTACCGTAATACCATTCTCGATATCAACTACGATCCACAACAGAAAGATCTCAAACAAGCCATTGATGACCTGTGTGAACAAGCAGAACAGGTTGTACGTGAAGGCACAGTTCTGGTTGTGCTTTCAGATCGCGCTTTGGTCAAAGGCAAACTACCAATTCCTGCAGCTATGGCAGTAGGTGCGGTTCAAACTCGCTTGATCGATGCGAACTTACGTTGTGATGCCAACATTGTGGTTGAGACCGCAACAGCTCGTGACCCACACCAATTTGCTGTGTTGCTTGGCTTTGGTGCTACAGCGGTTTATCCATACCTTGCTTATGAAGCACTAGGTAAGCTGATTGATGATAAAGCGCTAGAAAAAGACTATCGCGATGTGATGCAAAATTACCAATACGGCATCAATAAAGGTCTATACAAGATCATGTCGAAAATGGGTATTTCTACCATCGCCTCTTACCGTTGCTCACAATTGTTTGAAGCGGTTGGCTTGAGCCAAGAAGTCGTCGACTTATGCTTTAAAGGCGTGACGACTCGTATTGAAGGCGCGAACTTCGACGACTTCCAACAAGATTTGTACAACCTTTCTCGTAAAGCTTGGGCGAAACGTAAAGCTATCGAGCATGGCGGCTTATTGAAATACGTCCACGGTGGTGAATATCACGCCTACAACCCAGACGTGGTTGGCACACTGCAAACTGCGGTTAAATCAGGTGAGAGCAACGATTATCAGAGCTTTGCTAAGCAGGTAAACCTACGCCCTGTTGCGATGCTACGAGACTTAATGTCGCTGAAAAAATCAGACGCACCGCTACCTTTAGAGCAAATTGAGCCTAGCACTGAGCTCTTCAAACGCTTTGATTCTGCGGCAATGTCCATTGGCGCACTTAGCCCAGAAGCACACGAAGCACTTGCAACAGCGATGAACCGCCTTGGTGGTTACTCTAACTCAGGTGAAGGTGGTGAAGATCCACGTCGCTTCGGTACAGAGCGTAACTCGCGTATCAAGCAGATTGCTTCAGGTCGATTTGGTGTTACACCTCACTACCTAACCAATGCTGACGTACTGCAGATCAAGGTGGCACAGGGTGCGAAGCCGGGCGAAGGTGGTCAGTTACCGGGACACAAAGTCACAGCAGAAATCGCAAAACTGCGTTATTCGGTACAGGGGGTGACTCTGATCTCTCCTCCTCCACACCACGATATTTATTCGATTGAAGATTTAGCCCAGCTGATCTTCGACCTAAAACAAGTCAATCCAAATGCACTAGTTTCGGTGAAATTAGTATCTGAACCAGGCGTCGGCACCATCGCAACAGGTGTCGCGAAAGCTTACGCAGATCTCATTACCATTTCGGGTTACGACGGCGGTACCGCAGCAAGCCCTTTAACTTCAGTGAAATACGCAGGTAGCCCTTGGGAGTTGGGATTGGCAGAGACACAACAAGCACTGGTTGCTAATGGTCTGCGCCACAAGATCCGACTACAAGTAGATGGTGGTCTAAAAACTGGTCTAGACGTGGTGAAAGCGGCGATTCTCGGTGCAGAAAGCTTCGGTTTTGGTACTGCGCCAATGGTGGCAATGGGTTGTAAGTTCCTACGTATTTGTCACCTCAACAACTGTGCTACTGGAGTCGCGACTCAAGACGAAACGCTGCGTAAAGAGTACTTCAAAGGTCTACCGGAAATGGTGATGAACTACTTCATCGGTCTGGCGGACGAAGTGCGCGGATTGCTCGCTGAACTTGGTGTTGAAAAACTGACTGACTTGATTGGTCGCACGGATTTGTTGGAAACCGTTGAAGGCCTGACAGCAAAACAAACCAAGCTGGATTTGTCGAATATCCTCGAGGCACCAGTCTCTCCAGAAGGACACCCTCTTTACTGGACACAACCAAATACACCATTTGATAAAGCAGAGCTAAACAACAAGATCATCGAAGACGCACTACAAGCGGTTGAAAAACGTCAATCTGCTAGCTTCTTCTACAACGTGATCAACACCGACCGTTCTGTGGGTGCTCGCCTATCAGGTGAAATCGCTCAGCGTTACGGCAACCAAGGCATGGCAGCGACGCCAATCAAACTGCATTTAGATGGTACTGCTGGTCAGTCATTTGGCGTTTGGAACGCGGGTGGCGTAGAGCTTTACCTCACTGGTGATGCCAACGACTACGTAGGTAAAGGCATGGCTGGCGGTAAGGTGGTTATCAAACCTCACCTTGGCACTGCATTTAAGTGTAATGAAGCGACCATCATTGGTAACACCTGTCTGTACGGCGCGACCGGCGGAAAACTGTTTGCGGCAGGTAAAGCAGGTGAGCGTTTCGGCGTACGTAACTCAGGTACGATTGCCGTTATTGAAGGCGCTGGCGATAACGCTTGTGAGTACATGACCGGCGGTATTGTTGCCATTCTTGGCGCAACAGGCGTGAACTTTGGCGCAGGCATGACTGGCGGTTTTGCTTATGTATTGGATGAGAACCAAGACTTCCAAGGTCGCGTGAACAACGAGTCTGTTGAAGCGATTTCTCTATCGGATCTCTACATCCACCAAGAGCACTTACGTGGTCTGATTGCCGAACACCTTGAAGAAACCGGCTCTAGCCACGCAGAAGATATCTTGGCGAACTTTGATGAATGGATTCCAAAGTTCTACTTGGTGAAACCACAAGCGGCGGACTTACGCACGCTACTTGGTCACCAGAGTCGCAGTGCCGCAGAACTGCGCGTTCAAGCCCAGTAATCATGGAGGATGTTTGAATCATGAGTCAGAACGTTTATCAATTTATCGATGTTCAACGCGTAGATCCTGCGAAGAAGCCTATCAAAGTTCGTAAGATCGAATTCGTTGAAATCTATGAACCATTTACCAAGCAACAAGCGACTGCGCAGGCGGATCGCTGCTTGGATTGTGGTAACCCATATTGTGAATGGAAGTGCCCAGTACACAACTACATCCCACAATGGCTAAAGCTTGCCAATGAAGGTCGTATCCTCGAAGCCGTAGAGCTATCGCACCAAACTAACAGCTTGCCTGAAGTTTGTGGCCGAGTGTGTCCGCAAGATCGTCTATGTGAGGGCTCTTGTACTCTCAATGAGGACTTTGGCGCCGTCACTATAGGTAACGTTGAAAAATACATTACCGACAAAGCCTTCGAAATGGGCTGGAAGCCTGACATGTCTAAGGTGGAGTGGACCGATAAAAAGGTTGCCATCATTGGTGCAGGTCCAGCAGGCTTGGCTGCTGCCGATATCCTAGTGCGCAATGGCGTGAAACCTGTCGTATTTGACCGCTACCCTGAAATTGGAGGCTTACTGACCTTCGGTATCCCTTCGTTCAAGCTTGAAAAAGGCGTGATGGAAAACCGCCGCCGCGTCTTCACCGAAATGGGCGTAGAGTTTCAGATGAATGTCGAAGTAGGTAAAGATGTGCAGATGCAAGAGCTGCTTGATGAGTACGATGCCGTCTTTTTGGGGGTTGGTACTTACAAGTACATGCGTGCGGGACTAGAAAATGAAGGTGCGCCGGGTGTTTACGACGCTCTGCCATTCTTGATTTCAAATACTTACAAGGTCATGGGCTTGGAACACGACCAACCTTTTATCGACATGGCAAAGCAGCGCGTAGTTGTACTCGGCGGTGGTGATACCGCGATGGACTGTGTTCGTACCTCTATTCGCCAAGGCGCGTCAAACGTGGTATGTGCTTACCGTCGTGATGAAGCTAATATGCCCGGCTCTCGCCGCGAGGTGAAAAACGCCAAAGAAGAAGGCGTGAAGTTTATGTTCAACCTTCAGCCTTTAGGAATTGAAGTCGATGCGTCAGGTAAGGTCTCGGGTGTCAAAGTGGTGAAAACCGCTCTTGGTGAGCCTGATGAAGCGGGTCGTCGCCGTCCAGAGCCCGTCGAAGGCAGCGAACACGTTCTACCGGCAGACGTCGTGATCATGGCGTTTGGTTTCCAGCCACACAAAATGGACTGGTTAGCTCCGTTTGATGTCGATTTAGATCAATGGGGTCGTATCAAAGCCCCTGCGAAACAAGAGTTCCAATTCCAGACCAGCAATGAAAAGATCTTCGCGGGTGGCGATGCGGTGCGAGGCTCTGATCTAGTCGTCACTGCAATTGATGAAGGACGAAAAGCGGCAGAAGGCATTCTCGATTACCTCGAAGTTTAATCACAGCTAACATCACAAAAAGGATCCTATTATTGGATCCTTTTTCTTTTGTATCCATATAATTAGAAGCAAAATTATAAGAGTAAATACAATGAAAAAAGCCGCTCTCCTTTCCATCACTTTGCTCGGCTTAACCGCTTGTAGCCAAGGAGTCACAAGCATGGTGGATCGCTCCCAATCACCTTGTGGTGACAAACCTAACTGCGTTTCCACACAAGACACGCGTGAAGAATACAACCTAACGCCATTCACCCTGACTGATTCAGCGAACATCGATGCTATTGAGCAAATTGCGCTTGAACTGCCAGGTGCGAAAACAGCGGTGAAAGAAGGCAACTACATACGCGTAGAGTGCACATCTAAAATCATGCGCTTTGTGGACGATTTAGAACTTAAGGTAGAAGGCGATAAGCTCATTGTTCGCTCAGAATCTCGCGTTGGCTATTCAGATCTTGGTGTTAATCGAAAGCGAGCGGTTGAGCTTCGAGAGCTATTGAAAATAAACAACCTTATAGAGTGATAACGGATAGACATAAAAAAACCGAAGCTAAGACTTCGGTTTTTATTTATGAATGGCAAATCACTCAGCTTCATTACGAAACACAACCAAGCGTTTCGGAGCAACTTTCCCGTCATCATTCACTTCTGCGACCCCAATGAAAAGCTTCTCTTCACCAGATGTCATACGCAGTGGCGTGCCTTCAGGGACTCCAAATACTTGTACCGGCATTCCGTGCTGAACTAAATTGGTCAGCTCTGCATTGAGATTAACTTCCGGTAAATCTTCAACGGCTGTGTCCATTGGCAGCAATAGAGGGTCAAGCAATTCTCGCGGAGGAATCTCTTCGCGCTGCGCTTGTTCAAGTAAGTCGTTAAGCTGCTCAAGCGTGACCATTTTTTCATACGGGTAGTTTGCAACCGCAGTACGACGCAGCATAGTGACATGAGCACCACAACCAAGCATCTCACCAAGATCGTCGACGATCGTTCTAATATAAGTACCTTTCGAGCAATGGACTTCCATCTCAACTTCATCGCTTTCAAAACGATGTAGAATAATTTCGTATACCGTGATCTTGCGAGATTCACGCGGAACATCGATACCTTGCCGCGCATATTCATACAAAGGCTTTCCTTGGTATTTTAACGCAGAGAACATTGATGGTATTTGATCAGATTCTCCACGAAACTTATCAATACACGCTTCTAGCTGCTCAAGAACCACGTTAACTGGGCGAGTTTCAACGACTTCACCATCGGAATCTGATGTATTGGTACGTTCACCCAATTTAGCGATAACACGGTAGCGCTTATCTGAATCTAATAGAAATTGAGAAAATTTAGTTGCTTCACCAAGACAAATTGGCAGCATACCTGTCGCTAGGGGATCCAGTGCACCGGTATGACCTGCTTTTTCTGCAAAATAAATACGTTTTACTTTTTGCAGCGCATCATTAGATGAAATGCCTGTAGGCTTATCCAAAAGGACAACACCATTAATTGGACGACCTTTACGACGACGAGCCATTACTCGTCCCCTGCCTGATCATCTTCGCGGCCAGAGTTTTTCTGCTTGCGCTTATCTTCATTTACCACTTCAGAAACCAGATTCGACATACGCATACCTTCAACTAATGTATTGTCGTAGTAGAAGCGTACTTCTGGTGTAAGGCGCAAACGAATACGCTTACCTAGCATCATGCGAATATGCGCTTCATGCTCGCGCAGTGCTGCTAAACAAGATTCTGGAGTTTGCTCACCCACGCATAAAAATGTCACAAAAACTTTTGCATAAGCAAGGTCACGAGACACTTCTACATCCGAAATAGTCACCATCCCTAAACGAGAATCTCGAACTTCACGCTGTAGGATCATCGCAAGTTCTTTTTGCAGCTGTTGGGCAACACGCTGCGTGCGGCTAAATTCTTTTGACATATCTTTTCTCACAAATAGAAAGAATGGGGGGATGGTTTAAACCAGCCCCCCATGGTGTATTCAACAACCAATTACCACTTATCTGTATCAGATTTCGTAAGTAATTTTAGTCAATTAATCAAGAGTACGTTTGATTTCAACGATTTCGAATACTTCAATTTGGTCACCAACGCGAACATCATTGTAGTTCTTAACGCCGATACCACATTCGTAGCCACTCTTAACTTCTTGAACGTCATCTTTAAAGCGACGTAGTGATTCTAGCTCACCTTCGTAAATAACAACGTTATCACGTAGTACACGGATTGGGTTGTTACGCTTAATCAGACCTTCAGTAACCATACAACCAGCGATAGCACCAAGTTTAGGCGACTTAAATACATCACGAACTTCAGCAAGACCAATGATTTCTTGCTTGAATTCAGGTGCAAGCATACCGCCCATCGCTTGTTTCACTTCATCTATCAATTGGTAGATGATTGAGTAGTAACGTAGATCAACGCTTGCAGCTTCAACAGCACGACGAGCTGAGGCATCAGCACGTACGTTAAAGCCAAGGATGATTGCGTTTGAAGCTTCTGCAAGTACTGCATCAGTTTCTGTAATACCACCAACACCAGAACCAACGATGTTAACTTTCACTTCGTCAGTAGACAGTTTCAGTAGTGAGTCTGCAATCGCTTCCACAGAACCTTGTACGTCAGCTTTCAGAACAACGTTTAGTTCAGCAACTTCACCAGCTGTCATGTTCGAGAACATGTTTTCTAGCTTAGATTTCTGCTGACGAGCAAGTTTCACTTCACGGAACTTACCAGCACGGTAGTTTGCTACTTCACGCGCTTTACGCTCATCACGTACTACTGTTGCTTCATCACCTGAAGATGGTACACCTGAAAGACCTAGGATCTCTACAGGGATAGATGGACCAGCTTCTGTAATTTCTTGACCTAGTTCGTCACGCATTGCACGAACACGACCGTATTCTTGACCACAAAGAACGATGTCACCTTTGTTTAGCGTACCTGATTGAACAAGTACTGTTGCAACAGGACCACGACCTTTATCTAGGCGAGATTCAACTACAACACCAGATGCCATACCTTCTTTAACCGCTGTAAGTTCAAGAACTTCAGACTGAAGAAGAATCGCTTCTAGAAGACCATCGATATTTGTACCCTGTTTTGCAGAGATGTGAACGAACATGTTCTCACCGCCCCATTCTTCAGGGATAACGTCGTATTGAGCTAGCTCATTCTTAACGTTGTCTGGGTTAGCATCTTCTTTATCGATTTTGTTTACCGCAACGATCAAAGGAACTTCTGCCGCTTTCGCGTGCTGAATCGCTTCGACTGTCTGTGGCATTACACCATCATCAGCAGCAACAACAAGAACAACGATATCCGTCGCTTGAGCACCACGAGCACGCATTGCAGTAAATGCTGCGTGTCCAGGAGTATCAAGGAAAGTAATCATACCATTATCAGTTTCTACGTGATAAGCACCGATATGTTGCGTAATACCGCCAGCTTCACCCGAAGCAACGTGAGTACGACGAATGTAGTCAAGTGTTGACGTTTTACCGTGGTCAACGTGACCCATGATAGTTACAACAGGAGCACGTGGTGCTGCTTCTTCGTTGCTATCACGATCGTTAAGTACTGCTTCTTCAAGTTCATTTTCTTTACGAAGAATAACCTTGTGGCCCATTTCTTCAGCGATTAGCTGAGCTGTTTCTTGATCGATAACTTGGTTGATAGTCGCCATTGCGCCCATCTTCATCATCGCTTTGATAACTTCCGTTGCTTTAACCGACATTTTGTTTGCCAGCTCAGAAACAACGATTGTTTCACCAATCACAACATCAGATTTTGCTACGGTTGCCGTTTTATCAAAACCATGTTGCATTGAAGCAGGTTTTGCTGGCTTAGCCAGTTTACCTTTACGACCACCTTTACCACGCTGGTTACGACCACCGCGAGCTTGCTCATCTGTTTTTGAAGCAGCTTTCTTCTTCTTGCGACGACCACCGCCTTCTTCACGACGGTCTGCTTCATCTTCGGCTTCACGCGCGTAACGTGAAGTCGTTACATGGTAATCTGTATCTTCCATATCACCCTTTTTCTCTTCTGCAGCAGACCAACGCTCTTTATTCTTCTCAGCCATTTCGCGAGCTTCTTCAAGCTTGCGCTGACTTTCCTCTTCAGCCTTACGCTTAGCTTCTTCTTCCTGACGACGTTTAAGCTCGTCGGCCTCTTTTCGCGCTGCTTCTTGCTTTAACTTCTCTTCAGCATCACGTTCTGTATTTTTACTAACATCACGTTTTGCTTTCTCTTGTGCTTCACGCTTCGCTTTTTCTTCAGCTTCACGTTTCGCTTTTTCTTCAGCTTCACGCTTCACTTTTTCTTCAGCTTCACGCTTTGCTGCTTCTTCAGCTTCACGCTTTGCTGCTTCTTCAGCTTCGCGTTTTGCCGCTTCTTCAGCTTCGCGTTTTGCTGCTTCTTCAGCTTCACGTTTTGCTTCATCTTCAATTGTGCTGCGCTTTACGTAAGTACGTTTTTTGCGCACCTCAACCTGAACATTCTTACTTTTACCGCCACCAGCATTTACGCTTAGTGTGCTGCGGGTTTTACGCTGTAATGTCAATCGAGTAGGAGCAGCGTCACCTGTAGTGTCACCATGCTCTTTTTTCAAATGAGTCAGCAATTTTTGCTTCTCTTCATCTGATACAACGTCTGATCCCGACTTCTTCATTCCAGCATCAGCAAGTTGCTCTAATAAGCGGTCTACTGGTGTACCGATTTCTTCACTCAGTGCTTTAACAGTAATTTGTGTCATGCCGCTTTCTCCCTTGCTGAAATTTATGCTTCTTCGCCGAACCAACAAATATTACGAGCAGCCATGATAAGCTCACCTGCACGCTCGTCTGTTAGTCCTTCAATACCTTCTAGATCATCAATACCTTGGTCAGCAAGATCTTCTAGTGTTGCAACACCTTTTGCTGCCAATTTAAATGCCATTTCGCGCTCAAGACCTTCAAGACCTAATAGGTCTTCAGCTGGCTCAAGACCTTCAAAAGATTCTTCTTGTGCTAGAGCTAATGTTGTTAGTGCATCTTTTGCACGATTACGTAACTCTTCAACCAAGTCTTCATCAAGGCCTTCTACTTCGAGAAGCTCATTAACTGGTACATAAGCAACTTCTTCTAGCGTAGAGAAACCTTCTTCAACAAGAAGCTGAGCGAAGTCTTCTTCAATATCTAGATATTTCATGAAGTTTTCAATTGAAGCCAGAGATTCTTCAGCATGCTTCTTCTGAAGATCTGCAACTGTCATTACGTTTAGCTCCCAGCCAGTTAACTGAGATGCTAAACGTACGTTTTGGCCATTACGACCAATTGCTTGTGCCAAGTTATCTGCTTCAACAGCAATATCCATAGCATGAGCATCTTCATCAACAATGATAGAGGCAACATCTGCTGGCGCCATCGCGTTGATAACAAATTGTGCTGGATTATCATCCCAAAGAACAATATCGATACGCTCGCCACCTAGCTCACCAGAAACAGCTTGAACACGTGCACCACGCATACCAACACATGCACCTACTGGGTCGATACGTTTGTCATTCGTTTTAACAGCAATTTTTGCACGAGAACCTGGGTCACGAGCTGCACCTTTAAGCTCGATAATTTCTTCCGCAATTTCAGGCACTTCAACACGGAAAAGCTCAGCAAGCATTTCTGGTTTTGAACGAGTAATAAATAGCTGGAAGCCACGAGCTTCTGGAGCTACGCGGTATAATAGACCACGAACACGGTCACCTGGACGGAAGTTTTCACGTGGTAGTTGGTCATCACGAAGGATCACAGCTTCAGCGTTGTTACCAAGATCAAGCACAACAGTATCGCGGTTCACTTTTTTGACAACACCAGTAACCAGTTCACCTTCGTTATCAATAAATTGTTCTACGATTTGCGCACGTTCCGCTTCACGTACTTTTTGAACAATCACTTGTTTCGCTGTTTGTGTCGTAATACGGTCAAACGTTACTGAATCAATTTCGTCTTCGATGTAATCACCAAGCTCAATTGACTCATCATCGTAGCGAGCAGCTTCGAATGAGATTTCTTTTGTTGGGTTTTCAACTTCTTCAACAACCAACCAACGACGAAAAGTTTCAAATTCACCTGTTTTACGATCGATTGCTACACGTACATCAATTTCGATTTCGTGTTTTTTCTTTGTAGAAGTAGCAAGAGCAATTTCCAGGGCTTCAAAGATGCGCTCACGAGGTACCGCTTTTTCGTTCGATACCGCCTCTGCTACCGCTAAAATTTCTTTACTCATTTTAAATAGCCTCTAAGACTCAAATTAAAATTTAGGGATCAGGTTAGCTTTTGAAATGTTGCTAAGTGCGAACTCTTCGTTATTACCTTCAACGGTAATTGAGATCGTTTCGCCATCAATAGAATGGATAACACCTTTCCATTTTCGACGGTTACCAACAGCCATTTTCAAAACGATGCTTACCTCGTGACCAATAAATTGTTCGTAGTGTGCTGCTTTGAAAAGTGGTCTTTCTAAACCAGGTGAAGACACTTCTAGGTTGTAAGCCACTGTGATTGGATCTTCAACATCCATAACTGCACTAACTTGATGGCTCACTTCAGCGCAGTCGTCTACCGTAATACCATTTTCATGGTCAATATAGATACGTAATGTTGAGTGTTCGCCTGCGCGAATAAATTCTAATCCAACTAACTCATAACCTGATGCTGCTACAGGAGCTTCAAGCAATTCAGTAAGTTGTCTTTCTAAACCAGTCATTTAAACCACTCCAGAAACAAAAAAAGGGCTCAGAGCCCAATTTAAATACCAAGCAAAATCTGAATCTCTATACAAAAATTCAGATAATAAAAAACCCCGAAAGTCGGGGTTTTTTATTGCTGGACCCTGATATGTTAGATGATATCAATGCCATCTAACCCGCAGTGTCAACACTGCGCAAACTTGTCCGAATCCTAAAGGATTGGTTGCGGGGGCCGGATTTGAACCGACGACCTTCGGGTTATGAGCCCGACGAGCTACCAAGCTGCTCCACCCCGCGTCCGACTTGTCGAGCATTATACGCTCTCCAAGGTGTTTTACAAGTTTGTAAATCAATGGTGCCGAGAGAGGGACTCGAACCCTCACACCAAAGGCACTAGCACCTCATGCTAGCGTGTCTACCAATTTCACCATCTCGGCAAGCTAAATCTCTTCAGCTTATTGAGGAATTTCATCACCCGTAGGGGCTGGAACTTCACTCGCTGCTTCATCAGCTTGTTGGATAACCTGACCTTGAGTAGGATCAACCCACTGAGATTCAGTTTTATGTGTAGACATATTGCCTAGCACCAAGCTGACGACAAAAAATACTGTTGCAAAAATTGCAGTCATTCGGGTTAGGAAGTTACCTGAGCCGCTCGCACCAAACACTGTGTTTGAAGCACCAGCACCGAATGAGGCTCCCATATCTGCGCCTTTACCTTGTTGAATCAACACCAGGCCGATTACACCAAGCGCTGCCAACAGGTAAATCACAAGTAGAACTGTAAACATTTTTCCACCTATGTTCCAAATTGTTGAGCCAGCGCCATTCTAATAATCTATTAAGATTTTAAAACAAGGCTAGCGACCTCCTTACTGAAGGCCGAGCAATACTAGCGAAAGCAGTACTCTCTGACAAGTGGAATTTAGAAAAAAAGCACAAGTTACGCTTTAAATGGTCAAAAAAAGGGCAAAGCGTACTTTTTTATCTTAATCCCTCCACAAACACACACTGAAGAGGGATTAAAAACAAGCTATCAGAGAAGACTAACAGCTTGATTTAACAGCATCAGCAATTTTTAACGCTGAATTTTGTACTAGTTGCGCATCTTCACCTTCAACCATTACTCGGATCAATGGCTCAGTTCCTGATTTGCGCAACAATACACGTCCTTTATCGCCTAATTCCGCTTCAACCTGTGCAACAGCTACTGTTACCGCTTCAGCTTCCATTGGATTACTTCCACCAGAAAAGCGCACATTTTCTAAAACTTGCGGGTATAGCGTCATGCCTTTCGATAGCTCATGCAATGATGTTTTACTACCGACAACAGAAGCAAGGACTTGAAGTGCTGCGACAATTGCATCACCTGTGGTTACCTTATCCAATAAAATAACGTGGCCAGAGTTTTCAGCACCGATCGTCCAGTTATTCTCTAATAACTTTTCCATCACATAGCGGTCACCAACAGCGGCGCGTACAAACGGGATACCTAATTCTTTTAGACCATTTTCCATACCTAGGTTGGTCATCAATGTACCAACAACACCACCTTTCAACTCACCACGACGTTGGGCATCACGTGCAATGATATACGCAATTTGGTCGCCATCGACTTTATTTCCCAGATGATCAACCATAATAATACGGTCACCATCACCATCAAAAGCTAAGCCAAGATGTGCTTTTTCTTCAACCACACGTTTTTGTAAAGTACGGACATCTGTAGCGCCAACTTCATCATTGATATTTAAACCATTTGGTTCAATACCCATAGGGATAACTTCTGCACCTAGCTCTTTGAAAACACTTGGTGCGATGTGATAAGTCGCACCATTGGCACAGTCAACCACGACTTTCATCCCCGCAAGACTCAATGCTGATGGGAAGGTACTTTTACAAAATTCA
The DNA here is from genome assembly GCF_050113675.1 of Vibrio sp. TRT 21S02. Classification (NCBI taxonomy): domain Bacteria; kingdom Pseudomonadati; phylum Pseudomonadota; class Gammaproteobacteria; order Vibrionales; family Vibrionaceae; genus Vibrio; species Vibrio sp. TRT 21S02. The sequence goes on along the minus strand of NZ_JBNJOI010000003.1, from coordinate 105,073 downwards.
ATATAACGGCCAGCAGCATCATTTAAGCGAGATGCCTTACCTAACATTGCAGACTCGACACATTCAATCTCTTTATCCAGCTCAGCTTCTATTGCTAGCTCAATGTCATCGGGTAACTTAGTGCCTTCCGAGGAGAAAAATTTGATGCCGTTGTCGTAATAAGGATTGTGAGATGCAGATATAACAATTCCGGCTTCAGCACGAAATGTTTGCGTTAGGTACGCAACAGCTGGTGTTGGCATTGGGCCAGTAAAAGTTGCTTTTAGTCCTGCAGCAGCCAAACCCGCCTCAAGAGCAGACTCCAACATATAACCGGATATGCGAGTATCCTTACCAATAATAACCTTCTTTGTGCCCTGTTTCGCCAGCACACGTCCAGCAGCCCAACCAAGCTTAAGTACAAAGTCAGGAGTAATTGGATATTGGCCTACTTTGCCACGAACTCCATCTGTACCAAAATAACGTCTTTTATTAGACATAGTATTTCCTTTAGTTATTGTTTTGACTAACTATTCATTTTCATCTTAGCAACAACTTTTAGTGCGTCGATGGTTTCTTCAAAATCATGTACTCGGATTATTTGAGCACCTTTTTGCGCCGCGATCGTTGCTGTAGCAACACTAGCAGCAATACAGTCCGAAGGGGCCTTATTAAGCAATTTAAAGAGCATCGATTTACGAGACATGCCCGCTAAAATCGGCATATTAAATTGATGAAACTGCTCAAGATGTGCAAGCATCTGATAATTGTGTTCTAAGGTTTTACCAAAGCCAAAGCCCGGATCAAGAATGAGCTGCTCACGTTTGATCCCTACAGCTTCACACGCAGCAACCCGTTCAGACAAAAACTCTTCAACTTCAGCTAACAAGTCTATGTACTGCGGATTTGCTTGCATCGTACGAGGCTGTCCTTTCATATGCATTAAACAGACAGGTAATCCAGACTGAGCTGCAACCTCCAAAGCACCAGGCTCTCTTAACGCTCTGACATCATTAATAATATCAGCGCCGGCTTCAATTGCCTGACGCATTACTTCAGCTTTACTTGTGTCTACTGAAATCCAAACATCATATTGGCTTCGTATGGCTTTGATGACTGGAATAACCCGCGTAAGCTCTTCTTCAAGCGTAACCTCTGGCGCGCCAGGGCGGGTTGATTCACCACCAATGTCAATAATAGTCACACCTGCATCTATCATTGCCTTCACACGATGCAAAGCACTATCTAAGGCGTTAAATTTACCACCATCAGAAAAAGAGTCTGGCGTAATATTGAGAATTCCCATGACTTGAGGGCTACTCAAGTCAAGTTGCTTACCATTTGCATAGATCAACATATCGATTTTCTTTTAACTAGAAAGACAAAAACCCCGAGCGAGCTCGGGGTTTTCTCTCAGTGAGAGTTATTCTGCGTCTTTTTTATCAGCAGACTCATTTGATGTGGCTTCTTGAGGCGCTGGAGTTTCGCTATTGGCGGGCTCAACTTTATCCTCTTCAACTTTAACGTCTTCCTTCACTTCTGATTTAGGAGTTCCATTTTGATTGTCTCCCCATCCTGCCGGTTCACGAATATCCGTTTTTCGTTCCATCAAATCATCAATCTGACCTGCATCGATAGTCTCGTATTTCACTAGCGCATCTTTCATCGCGTGCATGATATCCATGTTTTCTTCTAAGATTTTCTTCGCGCGGTCATAGTTGCGATCGATAATCTTACGGACTTCGTCATCGATTAGCTTCGCAGTATCGTCAGAGACATGCTTAGTCTGGGTTACGCTACGACCAAGGAATACTTCACCTTCATCTTCAGCGTAAAGTAGCGGACCTAGTTTTTCAGAGAAGCCCCATTGAGTCACCATCTTACGTGCTATATCTGTTGCACGTTCGATATCGTTTGACGCACCAGTGGATACTTTATCTGCACCGTAGATAAGTTCTTCTGCTAGACGACCACCATATAGGCTCGAAATCATCGATTCTAGATGTTGACGAGACATACTGACACGGTCTTGTTCTGGTAGGTACATAGTCACACCCAACGCGCGGCCACGTGGAATGATCGAGACTTTGTACACAGGATCATGTTCAGGTACTAAGCGACCAACAATCGCGTGACCTGCTTCATGGTATGCTGTTGATTCTTTGGTTTCTTCAGAAAGCACCATAGAACGACGCTCTGCACCCATCATGATCTTATCTTTTGCCAGTTCAAACTCAACCATCGAAACATTACGCTTGTTACCGCGTGCAGCAAATAGTGCAGCTTCGTTAACTAGGTTGGCAAGATCCGCACCAGAGAAACCAGGTGTACCACGTGCGATTAGAGAAGGTTCTACATCACCCGCTAGCGGTACTTTACGCATATGAACTTTCAAGATCTGCTCACGACCACGTACATCTGGTAGGCCTACGACGACTTGGCGGTCAAAACGACCAGGACGTAAAAGTGCAGGGTCAAGTACATCAGGGCGGTTAGTCGCAGCGATGACAATAATGCCTTCATTGCCTTCAAAACCATCCATTTCTACTAGCATTTGGTTTAGTGTTTGTTCACGCTCATCATGACCACCACCAACACCTGCACCACGTTGGCGACCTACGGCGTCAATCTCATCAATAAAGATGATACATGGAGAGGCTTTCTTCGCTTGCTCAAACATATCACGTACGCGAGAAGCACCAACACCCACAAACATTTCAACAAAGTCTGAACCAGAAATTGTAAAGAATGGAACTTTTGCTTCACCCGCAATAGCTTTTGCAAGCAGCGTTTTACCAGTACCAGGAGGACCAACCATCAACACACCAGTCGGAATTTTACCGCCTAGCTTTTGGAAACGGCTTGGATCGCGTAGGTAATCCACTAGCTCTTTCACATCTTCTTTAGCTTCATCACAACCTGCTACGTCAGCAAAGGTTGTTTTGATTTGTTCTTCGCTCATCATACGAGCTTTGCTCTTACCAAAAGACATGGCACCTTTACCGCCACCGCCTTGCATTTGGCGCATAAAGAATATCCAAACACCAATTAGTAAGATCATTGGGAACCAAGAAATGAAAATACTGCCAAGTAAACTTTGCTCTTCAGGAGGCGTTCCTTGAACTTTTACATTCTGATTAATTAAATCGTCTAGAAGCTTCTGGTCACGCACTGGCATGTAAGTAACATAACGGCCACCACCACCACGTCGAGTGAATGTAATTTCACCTTCTTTGAACGTTGCTTCCTGAATCTGGCCTTGGCCAACTTCCTGTACAAAGGTTGTATAATCAACCGCTCTGCCGTTGCTATCTCCAGGTCCAAAACTCTGGAAAACCGACATCAAAACGACGGCAATCACAAGCCACAGAATTAAATTTTTTGCCATGTCACTCAAGGTGTAAGCCTCTCGATAACTAATTGTAATTAAAGGTAGGGTACTACAGTTTAACACCTGTAGCTATACTGTTAACCCACGCCCCATCAAGGGAAATGGTTAACCTTTGTAACCAGTGGCTACAATGTAAACTTCTCGAGAACGTGCTCTTGAAGAATCTGGTTTTCGAATTTTCACAACTTTAAACATGTCGCGAACATCTTTTACGTATTGATCAAAGCCTTCGCCCTGAAATACTTTGACAACAAAGCTACCATCAGGAGCCAGAACTTGTCGACACATATCTAATGCTAGTTCAACAAGATACATAGCACGAGGTTGATCGACCGATAAATTTCCTGCCATATTTGGTGCCATATCAGACATCACAATATCAACCATATCTGGTTGAATGCGATCTAATAACGCATCAAGTACTGCTTCTTCACGGAAATCACCTTGGAGAAACGCTACGCCAGCAATTGAATCCATAGGCAAGATGTCGCATGCAATAACCTGCCCTTCATCGCCTACAATTTTTGCTGCGTATTGTGACCAGCCACCAGGTGCCGCACCTAGATCGACAACGGTCATTCCAGGTTGTAGCAACTTGTCTTTGTTCTGAATCTCTTCGATTTTAAATATTGCTCGAGAACGATAGCCTTTTTTCTTCGCTTCGTTTACGTATTTATCATCAAAATGCTCTTTGAGCCAACGGCCAGAACTGGCTGAATGTTTCTGTTTACTCATTCTAATCCTAATAAGGATGAAAAAGGATCTATCGTTGTAATAGTCTTTTTCAATCACTCAATAAATTATAGTCTTCAACGTTAGATGGCGTTAAAATGGTGGTTTTCAACCCTAAATAGTAAATAAATTTGGCCGCGTAATGAACCTAAGCACAAAACAAAAGCAGCACTTGAAAGGCCTAGCACACAATTTAAAACCTGTCGTGCTACTCGGCGCTAATGGACTAACCGAGGCCGTTCTTGCAGAAATCGAAATAGCACTCAACCACCATGAGCTAATCAAAGTCAAAGTTGCAGCAGAAGATCGCGAAACAAAAAACCTGATTATCGAAGCCATTGTGCGCGAAACTGAAGCAGAAAAAGTGCAAGTTATCGGTAAAGTATTGGTGTTATATCGCCCTTCCGAAGAACGTAAAATTGAGCTACCTCGCAAATAATTTTTAGCTCATTATAAAAAAGGTCGCTCACTTGCGACCTTTTTTGTGCCCATATGCCAGATTATAGATATTCTACTTTATCAATATCGTAGTCTTTAGCACCGCCTGGTGTGACGATAGAGACTTCATCACCTTCCATTTTGCCAATCAACCCACGAGCCATTGGGGAACTAACAGAAATGCGTCCCTGTTTAATATCGGCTTCATGATCACCCACGATTTGATACGTTTTTTCTTCATCTGTATCAACATCAATGAGAGTAACCGTTGTACCAAAAATCACTTTGCCTGTATTGTCCATTTTAGTGACATCGATAACTTGGGCTACTGAAAGCTTGTACTCAATATCACGAATCTGGGCTTCACAAATTCCCTGCTCTTCGCGCGCAGCATGGTACTCTGCATTTTCTTTCAGATCACCAAGTTCACGAGCTTCAGCAATCGCTTCAGAAATCTTTGGACGAAGCTTTAGCAGTCTGTCTAACTCTTCACGCAGCTGCTGTTCGCCACGTACAGTCATTGGAACTTTTTCCATTTTATACCTCTAGGCCAAAGTTATCTTTGGACAAAACAAAACTACCCAACCCAGTAGGATTAGGTAGTCGTTTAACGAATCAATTTCACCTAGTGTAAACAAACTCCTCAACTAAATCATCCAAATTTGTTCACCCGCGTCTTATCTCTGTGACTCAGATTGTAGATAGTCAAATTATGCTTTTGAAATTGCGGTCTACTAAACATTTATTCACGTATTTTAGGTAAAAAAAAATAAAATTCACATCTTGATAGAAATTTAACAATAGCAACAAATACCCTTTATAATCATTAACTTGATAAAAATTTACCCACAATAAAACAGTGTTCATCAGTCTGATTTATATCATTTTACTAACCCATAGTGGAACTTTAGCGTTAAAACATTGCTCACGGATTGCTCGAACTGCAATTTAAGCATTTCATATTACTGACTTAAATCTTACATATGAAACTTGATTGACTTGAGCGATGTGTGGAGTATACCCCCTACGTTGTGAGGTATGACTCGCAAAATAAATGACTATTTATGGACAGTAAATTAGGACTAATAAGATGAACAAGACTCTGATTGCTCTAGCAGTTTCAGCTGCAGCAGTGGCTACTGGCGTTAACGCAGCAGAAATCTACAACCAAGATGGCAACTCTATCGAAATGGGCGGCCGTGCTGAAGCACGTATGTCTCTAAAAGACGGTAAAGCAGAAGACAAATCTCGCGTACGTCTTAACTTCCTAGGTAAAGCTGCAATCAACGATAGCCTATACGGTGTTGGTTTCTACGAAGGTGAGTTCACAACTAGCGAAAATGGCGCAGTAGACAGCAACAACGATCTAAACACTCGTTACGCTTACGCTGGTCTAGGCGGTAACTTTGGTGAAGTTACTTACGGTAAAACAGCTGGTGCTCTAGGTGTAATCACAGACTTCACTGATATCATGGCTTACCACGGTAACTCTGCAGCAGACAAACTAGCTGTAGCTGACCGTACAGACAACATGGTTGCATACGCTGGTCAATTCGAAAACCTAGGCGTTAAAGCAAGCTACCGTTTTGCTGATCAAGAAACTGATGCAAATGGTTTCACTGATAACAAACAAGACGGTTACTCACTATCTGCTATCTATGCAATCGGTGATACTGGTCTTCAGCTAGGTGCTGGCTACGCAGACCAAAACAAGAGCAACGAGTACATGGCTGCGGCATCTTACTCAATTGCAGATTTCTACATCGCTGGTCTATTCACTGATGGTGAAAAGAACTTTGATGATGCTAACCTAGCAAGCTCAAACTTCGCTGGTGTTCAAGATTACACTGGTTATGAAGTTGCAGCAGCTTACACACTAGGCCAAACAGTGTTCACAACTACGTACAATAGTGCAGAAACTGCAAATGACACTTCTGCAAACAACGTAGCGCTTGATGCAACTTACTACTTCAAGCCTAACTTCCGCACTTACATCTCATACAACTTCAACCTACTTGACGAAAGCGACAAGCTAGGTACTGGTACTGTAGGTAAAGTAGCTGCTGAAGACGAACTAGCTCTAGGTCTACGTTACGACTTCTAATACATTCTGTATTAGTCAAAAAGATAAGACGCCTGCTTACTAGCAGGCGTTTTTTTTCCCCGTTATACTTGCATAATTACCACTAAAATTGTGACTTCTAACTTATGAGATACCAGCTACGTTCCACATTACTTGTGACTCTCTCTGCTCTTTCACTACAGGTAAGTGCGACCAGCCCTATTGATAAACTTCCTCAAGGTTCTCGAGTTAACTTGCTGATTCAAGACTTAAATAATCGTAATTTGTCACACAGCACAGGTAATACTGATCAATTTTTCCCACCAGCAAGTACTTTAAAGGTGGTTACTGCTTTAGCTGCAAAACTTGAATTAGGTGATGAATTTCATTACCAAACAGAGCTATCCAAAGTCGGTAATGATTTAGTGATAAAATTCAGTGGTGATCCAACACTAACCACTGAGGATTTGGCCAATATGTTAAAAATGGCCAAAGAGAATGGATTAAAAAGTATCTCGGGCGATATTTGGTTAGATAATTCGGCCTTTACTGGGTACGACCGCGCCGTTGGGTGGCCTTGGGATATTCTAGGCGTATGCTACAGTGCACCAGCCAGTGCAATTACATTAGACAAAAATTGCGCTCAAGCCTCGATTTATACCAAGGACAATGGTCAGACTCGCGTCTTTGTTCCGCAGCATTACCCTATTCATGTCACAACATCAGCTCAAACAGTCACTAAAGCTGGTCAAGAAAGTACACAATGTGACCTTGAACTGGTAACCACGCCAGATAATCACTATGAGTTGCAAGGCTGCCTTGTTTCACGCAGCAAACCTTTGCCGTTGAAATTCGCGATTCAAAACCCAGCTTTGTATGCACAACGTATGATCTATACCCAATTGAATCGACTCGATATCGTTCTCAACGGAGAGGTTAAAATTGGCACCCCAGAAGGTCGACGTTATAAAACTTTAGCCATTCACCGTTCTGCCGCTCTACCTCAACTGCTAGATACCATGTTGAAAAAATCAGATAACCTCATCGCTGATAGCCTAACTCGAACAATTGGTGCACAGTTTTATATTCAACCGGGTAGCTTCAAAAATGGCACACAAGCGATCAAACAGGTCATTTTTGCCAATACCGGGATTGATTTAGAGCAAGCGCAAATGGCGGATGGCTCTGGTTTGTCACGTAATAACCGTTTCAATAGCAAAGACATGGCGGCCATTTTGCAGTATATCTGGCAAAACGATAACCGACTTCACCTTATTGAGCACCTCCCCACTTCCGGGCAAAATGGTACGCTTCAGTATCGCAGTAGCATGAGAAAATCCCCCATCAAAGGACAACTCATCGCGAAAAGTGGGTCTTTGTACGGCAGTTACAACATGGCCGGTTACGGCTTAGATCAAACGGGCAAGCCAAGCTCGTTATTTGTCCAATTTGTCACTGATTATCATCCCAAAAAACAGAGCAACGCCAAACCTGTCGCTGCTCCTATTGTCCAATTCGAGACGTTGTTTTATCAAGATGTCATTAAATTCAGTCAAACTATCTCTAAGAAATAGTTAACGACCGAAAAGTAGACCCACATACCCGAAATATCGACAATCGACGCAAGAACTGGGCTCACCAATACGGCTGGGTCCAACTTCATTACACGTGCCAGTATTGGCAAGAGTCCACCGAGTACCGTTGACATCGTAACCTGAATAAATAATGCAACAGCAACTGCTAATGCAACCGTTTCAATATCAAACCCTCCCGCAGAATCAGGGGTGCTAAATAGTAAAATCCGGCCGATGATGACCACGGAAATAGCAAGAGCTAGGCACAAAGCTACACGACTTTCTTTCCAAAATACCCTCAACCATTGGCGTTTTTTAAGCTCCCCCGTTGCTAATGCTCGTATAACTAGCGTGGCAGCTTGGCTTCCCGTATTACCTCCGGCAGCAGCAATCACTGGCATATAAATCGCGAGTAAAACCAATTGGCTTAACGTATTTTCATAATGAGAAATAATTAAACCGGATACTATGCCAAGCAAAGCAAGTGCAATGATCCAACCGATACGCTGCCTAACATGTTCGAATACTGACGTTGATAAATATCCTTGCGGAGTCTCTACTTCTGAATAAATGAACCCCAACTGATGGGCATAGTGCCTTGCCAAACTATCATGGCCTAACGCTTCCAACTGATAAATCAACTCTTGGACAAACCCAACTGAGCAGTGATTGAGTATTGCAACTGCCTCTTCAATCGGCATCACTGTCAGCAAATGTAACTGTTGTTCTTGTGCATACTGTAAAAATGCATTTCTCGCAGCACTAATTTCTTCATGAGAAAAGTGTGCGCAGTTTTCAATATATGTATTGCTCATTACCGTCATGGCGAATCTCCCGATTGGCAATAGGTAACGACCATCAACAACGATCTAGCACACCGTGCAGCGGCATGATGTCCAAACAGTTGTTTAACTAGATAAAGGAAAAAAATAAGAAGGGAGAAAGCAGGAAAGCGTTTACCCTACCGCAAAGGTAGGATAGAGATTATCAATACCAAAGCGGGTTATTTTTCTCCCTTGCAACTAGGAGGATGGTCGGTATTGTTCATAAAAATCTCCAAAGACACTGCCGATACGACAGTCGAGGTATCTTATCAAAACTGATACAAAGTGGCAGTTGAAATTTATTTATCAATAAGAATTAGTTTGCCTATTCTTTAAAGCACTGCTCATACTTATCACTATCAAAACTAAAATGGCTGGGCGACATGAAAAATATCGAGCGACGTGCTTACATCAAGCGTAAAGGCTATATCTGTATTGGTTGGACATGCGTTATTCTTGGTTTGATTGGAATAACTGTTCCCTTACTTCCAACCGTTCCTTTTATCTTACTGGCACTTTACTGCTTTGGATCTGCATCTCCTAAATTCCAAAACTGGCTACTTAACCATGCAACACTCGGCCCTATAGCTCAACGTCTAAAAAATAAAGAAGGGTTAACGATCAAGGAGAAAACCCACTCCCTAATTATGATATGGCTCTCCATGGGCAGTGTATTTTACTTCATTGCGTTAGGGACACATTGGCAATACGCCATTGCCGCACTATTACTGTTCGAAACTTGGTTTATCTTACGCTTTAAAACATGCACAAAAAAAGCGCCATAACGGCGCTTTTATCAACAAAAAACGATTTATTGAATCGTGATCCGAGCAAACTTACGTTTACCGACTTGGAACACGTAGGTACCTGACTCCGGCGCAAACTTCGCATCAGAAACCTTTTCACCTTCAATTTTTGCAGCGCCTTGCTTCACCATACGCATCGCTTCAGATGTTGATGCACATAATCCAGCTTCTTTAAGCAAGTTACTTACTGGTAGACCAGCATCAAAAGTGAACTCTGGCATTTCATCTGGGATTTGATTTTTAGCGAAACGGTTAACAAATTCCTGCTCAGCCATGTCAGCATCCGCAGCAGAGTGAAAACGCGCAATGATCTCTTTTGCTAAAAGGACTTTGATATCACGAGGGTTTTTGCCAGACTCAACGTCAGCTTTAAATTGAGCAATTTCTTCCAAAGGACGGAAAGACAACAGCTCATAGTAGCTCCACATTAAGTCATCTGAAATTGACATGATCTTACCAAACATTTCGCTTGGTGCTTCGCTAATGCCAATATAGTTGTTCGCTGACTTTGACATTTTCTTCTCGCCGTCAAGGCCAACAAGAAGTGGCATCGTCAATACAACCTGAGGTTTCTGGCCATTGGCTTTTTGTAGCTCACGTCCCATCAACAGGTTGAATTTCTGGTCAGTACCACCAAGCTCAACGTCAGTTTCCATAGCAACTGAGTCATAACCTTGCAGGAGTGGGTACATAAACTCATGAATTGCAATTGGCTGACCATTGCTGTAACGCTTTTTAAAGTCGTCACGCTCAAGCATACGTGCAACCGTCTGGTTAGCCGCCAGACGAATCATACCCTCGGCACCAAGTTCTGATAGCCATTCTGAGTTAAATTGGATCTTTGTTCTTGCAGGATCAAGGATTTTAAACACTTGCTCTTTGTAGGTTTCTGCATTACGCAGTACATCTTCACGAGTCAATGGTGGACGAGTGGTATTCTTACCAGTTGGGTCACCAACCATGCCCGTAAAGTCACCGATCAGAAATGTCACATCATGGCCAAGTTCTTGGAAAGCACGAAGCTTATTTAGAATAACTGTGTGACCTAAGTGGATATCAGGAGCCGTTGGGTCAGCGCCCAACTTGATACGAAGAGGGCGATCCTCTTTTAATTTAGCAATCAACTCTTCTTCTGGAATTAATTCATCAACACCGCGCTTAATCTCGGCCAGTGCAGCTTCAATACTCGCCATTCTTGTTCACTCCCACAGATTTGGCAAAAATTTGATAATTTGCCATCTTACTTGAATAGCGATGCTTTTTGAAACCAGTTAGACTAACTATATACGTAATTTTATTTAAATTTGCAGAACGAACTTAAAATGTTGTCTATTTGGGCTCGACTACCATGGATGCACCGAGCATTAATTGTCTTTTTTAGTGCCATCATCGTCTTCGCACTGTTTTTTCTTCCTGATCCGAAGGATCTCAGTCCTAATGTAAAACGCTTGGAAATCGGGCGCCATTATCCATTAACAATCAACTCTGAAGCGCTTTCTCCAGAAACGACTGTTTCCCCTATCGCACTCTTACGCTGGGAAAAACACACTGTCGCGTCTGGTGAGAGTGCTGCAAAACTCTTTCAACGCTTAGGACTATCTTCTCGTCTTCTCTATAGCCTTACATCGTCGCATGCAGATATTAAGCGTCAGCTTACTCACCTAAAGCCAGGAGACAAACTTGAGTTTGGGTTTGATGAAAACAACAAGTTAGTTCAACTAAAACGACGAATGAGCCCTTACGAAACGTTTATCATTACTAAAGCCGATAAAAACTTTCGCTCTAAAGTCGATAGCAAAGAAGTACATTATCAATACAACTACGCTGAAGCGGATATCAGCTCGAATTTTTGGAACGCAGCCAAGAGTGCAGGGCTATCTGCTAACCAAATTATGGAGTTAGCAGGCATTTTTGGTTGGGATATCGACTTTGCATTGGACATCCGAAAAGGCGATGAATTTAAGTTGTTGTATCAGGAGAAAGTTGTGGAAGGTGAAGTGGTAGGTCGAGGAAAGATCATTGCTGCTATATTCACAAACCAAGGCACTACTTTTAAAGCATTCTTCGATGACAACAGCGGTAACTATTACGATGAAAATGGCAGAGCAATGAAAAAAGCATTCTTGCGCTCTCCGCTCGATTTCCGTCGCGTCAGTTCGAATTTCAACCCACGCCGTCTCCATCCAGTCACAGGACGAGTTCGTCCTCACCGCGGTACTGATTATGCGGCACCTGTGGGTACGCCTATTTGGGCTGCTGGTGACGGCATTGTACAAAAATCAAGCTATAACAAATTTAACGGCAATTACGTCTTTATACGTCACAGTAATACTTATGTGACTAAATACCTGCATTTAACTCGTCGGTTAGTCAAAACAGGGCAACGAGTAAAGCAAGGCCAGACTATTGGTACGTTAGGTGGAACAGGCCGGGTTACGGGTCCCCACCTCCATTATGAATTCTTAGTTAATGGTGTACATAAAAATGCTCGAACAGTGAAGCTCCCTCAATCAAAATCATTAACAGGGAAAGCTAAAAGCACATTCTTGGCTAACGCGAAAAAACGCGAAGCTAAGCTAGAGCGATACAGTGAACTGTTATACGCGCGAAACTAGATTTAGTTTTTCAGAAAGCCTAGCCACATAGTGACTAGGCTTTTTTTACGTGCTCGCTTAACAGAACTCTCTTTTGGGGAATAACAAGGCAATATGACAGAGACTCCTAAGTTGCCGGCACATTTAAAACGCAAGCCTTACTAACGCACCTTCACCAAATCGTTTATCCCCTCTATCACTGCTTTGCAATACACCCTTATTGTGTCTCGTTACGGTCAGTTTGGATATCAAATTACTTTTACGCCATGTCCAAGCAATGAAGCTGAACTTGAACTAACTCTCCCATAAAAAGAGATGGAACAGAATCAATACTTGCACCAATAGAACCGCCTTTCTTAAGCACAACCTAACTTACCTAATTTAACCTTGTTACGCGCATTAAAATAAGCACATTTGAACAATAAACGGATGGGTTAAAAAAGCCGTTTTTGTACTAATTGATGAAGATAAAAATATAAATCGCACAAAAACACTTCATATTGCGATAACAATCACAACAAGACGGCAGATTCAATTTATCTACGTAAATTAACGTTAACTAACGAGAGTGATGGATATCTCAGTAACCAGAAGAAGAAAACAAGGCAATACAGAAAAACACCCACAAAGTAAGTAATTACTAACAAGAGAACTTCAACACCACTCTTAATGCGACCCAGTTCAAACTGGAAAAAACACACAATTTTTAATGACAAACAAAAAAAATGACGTTATTAACGTCACTACAAGACCTTTTAACGTTTTTAACGGAATGTGGAATTGCCTATTTATCAGTAAAGGTGTTTTCTTACTCTGCCTAAGGCCTACAGGCCACTCAAAATTGGATGAGCACCTCCGCTCTGATGATAAGACATTGAGGTAGGCCTTAGTGAGTGTTTATCAATTGATGACATTCGTTATCCATTAGTGAAATGAAAGCAAATAGTAAGGAACAGCTATGCTTGCCAACATTAAAAAAACAGCACTAGCAACAGCAATCATTGCTACAGCAACAACTGGTTTTTCATCAGTAGCTACAGCAGCTGAGCGCAGTGAACTAACGATCCACCCTAAGGAATTTACTACTTTTGTTCGTAACTTTAACCCGTACCTAGGTGCAACAAACTTGCACACTACAACGGATTTTATCTACGAGCCTCTAGTAGTTTTCAACGAAATGCACGGTAATACACCTGTATTCCGTTTAGCAGAAAACTTCAAAATGTCTGACGACCTAATGAGTGTTACTTTCGACATTCGTAAAGGTGTTAAATGGTCAGACGGCCAAGCATTTACTGCTGATGACGTTGTATTCTCTTTCAACCTAGTAAAAGAAAAACCAGAGCTTGACCAAAGTGGTATCAACTCTTGGGTTACTGGCGTTGAAAAACTAAACGATTACCAAGTTAAATTCCGTCTAAGCGAAGCGAACTCAAACGTTCCTTACGAAATTGCTAAAGTACCTGTAGTACCTGAGCACGTATGGAAAGATGTGAAAGATCCAGCAACGTTTACTAACGAAAACCCAGTAGGTACTGGTCCATTCACTGAAATCGACACTTTCACTGCACAGCTATACGTTCAGTGTGCTAACCCTAACTACTGGGATGCAGACAACCTAGACGTTGACTGTCTACGTGTACCTCAAATCGCAAACAATGACCAATTCCTAGGTAAAGTTGTAAATGGTGAAATGGACTGGACTTCTTCGTTCATTCCTGACATTGACCGTACTTACGCAGCAGCAAGCCCTAACCACCAATACTGGTACCCGCCAGCAGGTACTCAAGCATTTGTAGTTAACTTCAAGAGCCCAGATGCAGCTAAGAAAGAAGCCCTAACAAACGTAGACTTCCGTCGTGCATTCTCTATGGCACTTGACCGTCAGACTATCATCGACATCGCATTTTACGGTGGTGGTACGGTGAATGACTTCGCATCTGGCCTAGGTTACGCATTCGAAGCTTGGTCTGATGAAAAGACTCACAACAAGTACAAGTCTTTCAACACGTACAACGTTGAAGGTGCTAAAGAGCTACTTAAGAAAGCTGGTTTTAAAGACGTAAACAAAGATGGATTCGTTGACACTCCATCAGGCAAGTCTTTCGAGCTTCTAATCCAATCGCCAAATGGTTGGACTGACTTCAACAACACTGTTCAGCTAGCTGTTGAGCAACTTGCAGAAGTTGGTATTAAAGCAAAAGCTCGTACTCCAGACTTCTCTGTGTACAACCAAGCAATGCTTGAGGGTACATACGATGTTGCATACACCAACTACTTCCACGGTGCAGACCCATACACATACTGGAACAGTGCTTACAACTCAGCACTTCAATCTGGTGATGGTATGCCTCGCTTCGCGATGCACTTCTACAAAAACTCTAAGCTAGACGGCCTTCTAAACAGCTTCTACAAAACAGCTGATAAGAACGAACAGCTTGAGATTGCTCATGGCATTCAGCAGATCATCGCTGCGGATCAGGTAACTATCCCAGTAATGTCTGGTGCATACATGTACCAATACAACACAACTCGCTTCACTGGTTGGTGGAACGAAGAAAATCCTAAGGGCCGTCCAAACATTTGGGCTGGTATCCCTGAGCGTCTACTTCACGTACTGGACCTAAAACCAGTTAAATAAGTAGAAGTTCATTCCTCGCGGCGTACTTCCGTGCGCCGCTATAAATCTCCTCTTGATACTGTTTACAGTGTGGCGCAAGTCGTCAGGGGATTGTTCGCTCTAAATTTGTAATTTCGCTAGGAGCGACCTGAAACCAGAAACAGGGAAAATCTGGGTGAGTAAGGTGTGAGTTATGGGTTATTTTTTAAGACGTTTGTCGTTCTATTTGGTCGCGTTATTAGTTGCGGCGACATTAAACTTTATTATTCCAAGAGCAATGCCGGGTGATCCGGTTACCATGATGTTTGCAAACGCTTCCGTTCAGGTTACCCCTGAGCGTATTGAAGCGATGAAGCAACTATTGGGTTTCGTTGATGGCCCGATTTGGATGCAATATTTTGCTTACATGAAAAACATTCTTAGCTGGGAACTTGGTACTTCTATCCAGTTCTATCCGCTATCTGTAAACTCTCTACTTGGTGGCGCATTTGGTTGGTCATTATTCTTAGCGGGTTCTGCTGTTATTCTTTCGTTCTCTATCGGCTCAATACTCGGTATTTTTGCTGCATGGAAACGAGGCAGCCGTTATGACGCATTCGTAACGCCAGGTATGCTTATCATGCAAGCAGTCCCTCAAGTTGTTATTGCAATGCTTACCCTATTTATCTTTGCAATCGGTCTTAAATGGTTCCCAACGGGCTACGCTTACACGGCAGGTACTACACCAGACTGGACTAGCTGGGCTTTCTATAAAGACGTCGCTTATCACGCAATACTGCCCCTATTCTGTGCTGCTGCTGTTCAAATTGGTGGCTTCCTAGTAAACATGCGTAACAACATGATTAACTTGCTAGCAGAAGATTACATCACCATGGCTAAAGGTAAGGGCCTGAGTGAAAACCGCGTTGTATTTAACTATGCGGCACGTAACGCACTACTTCCTAGTGTCACTGCACTTTCTATGTCTTTAGGTATGGCGATCGGTGGTCAGCTTATCGTTGAAATCATCTTCAACTACCCAGGTCTCGGTACCGTTCTTCTTAACGCAATCAATGCACGTGATTACCAAGTACTTCAAGGTCAACTATTGATCATGACGCTATTCATGCTGTCATTTAACCTGATTGCTGACATGCTTTATGTTGTCCTAGACCCTCGCCTACGTAAGGGAGGCAAATAATCATGAAAGAACTATTTAAACTTATTCTACGTAACTCTATTGCACGCGTTGGTCTAGTTATTGTTAGCTTGTTCTTGTTCATGGCAGTGGCGGCTCCACTTGTCACTAAGCATGCACCAGACAAGCGTACAGGTAACCCACACGAATACCCTTCTTTCGTAGTGAAATCAGCACAATCAAACCCAGATGGCTGGGTAGCGAAGAACCTAGCTGATGATCGCCGCACACTCATCATGTCGAAAAAAGCGGATCACGTCCTTGGTACAACTCGTATGGGACGCGACGTATGGTCTCAGCTAGCTTATGGTGCTCGCGTTTCACTAGCCGTCGGCTTCGGTGCTGGTATCACTGTATGTTTCCTAGCTACCGTTATCGGTATTTCTGCTGGTTACTTTGGTGGTCGTGTTGATGACGTGTTAACAGCCGCAATGAACATCATGCTGGTTATTCCACAATATCCATTATTGTTTGTTTTAGCCGCTTTCATTGGTGAGGCAGGGCCACTAACCATAGCCATCATCATTGGCTGTACCTCCTGGGCGTGGGGCGCGCGGGTTATCCGTTCACAAACCCTTGCGCTGAGAGAGAAAGAGTTTGTGAAAGCCGCAGAAGTTCTTGGTGAGTCTTCTTTCCGTATTATTTTTGTTGAGATTCTTCCAAACCTAATCCCAATTGTTGGTGCGAGTTTTATCGGTTCGGTTATGTACGCCATCACTATGGAATCCATTATTTCGTTCCTAGGTCTGGGCGATCCGAACACCATCAGTTGGGGCATCATGCTTTACAACGTTCAAACCTCTTCTTCTATGTTGATCGGCGCTTGGTGGGAATTGATTGCTCCATGTTTAGCACTAACATTCCTTGTTACTGGCCTTGCTCTACTGAACTTTGCAGTAGATGAAATTGCGAACCCACAGCTTCGTTCTCACAAAGGTATGAAGCGCTGGAAAAAGCTTGCACAGCAAGACAAAAATGAACGTGAGCCAGAACTACCACCTCAAAATGCACTTTGGAGCGGAGATAAATAATTATGACTGCACCACTAATTTCTATCCGCAACCTTTGCGTTGACTACATTACAGATGCGGGCGATGTCCGTGCCTGTAATAACGTAAGTTTTGACCTAGCCCCAGGAGAAGTCTTCGGCTTAGCTGGCGAATCTGGCTGTGGCAAATCGACCGTTGCTTTCTCATTGATGCGCCTACATAAGCCACCTGCATTTATTACCGGAGGTGAGGTGATCTTCAATGGTGAAGACATCTTGAAATACAGTGACGAGCGCATGCAATCGTTCCGATGGAGCGAAATGTCAATGGTATTCCAAAGTGCAATGAACGCACTCAACCCTGTTCTAACCATGGAAGAGCAGTTCTGCGATGTTATTATGCGCCATACCAACATGACGCGTGAACAAGCAAAACGTCGTGCTGAAGGCTTGTTAGAGATAGTCGATATCCACCCTAGCCGATTGAACGACTACCCTCACCAATTCTCTGGGGGTATGCGTCAGCGCCTAGTGATCGCAATTGCACTCGCACTTAACCCTAAAATGATCATTATGGACGAACCAACTACAGCACTTGATGTTGTGGTCCAACGTGAAATCCTACAAAAGATTTATGCGTTAAAAGAAGAGTTTGGCTTCTCGATTCTTTTCATCACTCATGACTTATCGCTTATGGTCGAATTCTCAGACCGTATCGGCATCATGTACTCTGGTGAGCTTATCGAGGTCGCCCCATCGAAAGAAATTTTAACTAGCCCATATCACCCTTACACAAAAGGGTTGGGTAGCTCATTCCCTCCATTGACTGGCCCTAAAACCAAATTGACAGGGATCCCTGGTAATCCACTTAACCTTCTGGAAATTCCTCAAGGTTGTCGCTTCCAAGCTCGTTGTGACCGTGTTCATGAAGCTTGTACCAGAGTCCCAACAAAGCTTCGTGAAATCGAGCCAGGTCGTTTATCTAACTGCCATCTATATGGCGAACCTATTGCCCAAGCAAAAGTGTAAAAGCAATAACGTATAAAATTACTGGAGGCAATTATGAGCAAAGAATATGGAGAACTACTCATCGAGGGTAAAAATGTCGTCAAAGACTTCCCGTTGAATAGTAACTCGTTAAAGCAATCAAGAATGCGTGCAATTAATGACGTATCTTTCAAAATGTACAAAGCTCGCGGGCTTTCTGTGGTAGGTGAATCCGGTTCTGGTAAATCTACAACAGCAAAAATGATTGCAAAAATGTATGCACCAACAGCAGGCACAATTGAATACAAAGGTCGTGATATTTTAGACATCACTTCGAAAAAAGATCTGATGCATTACCGCGAAGGTATTCAAATGGTTTGGCAAGATCCGTTTGGCTCACTAAACCCAACACACAATATTTTCCATCATATTGCTCGTCCACTGATCATTCATAGAAAAGTGGATCCTAGCAATAAGAAGGAGTTGGAAGAACGAGTTTATGATCTGCTAGAACAAGTAGGCCTGATCCCGCCAAAAGAAACCGCTGCGAAGTTCCCCCACCAACTTTCTGGTGGTCAGCGCCAACGTGTAAACCTTGCCCGAAATATTGCCGTTGGCGCTGAAGTGGTACTTGCAGATGAACCAACCTCGATGTTAGACGTCTCTATCCGTGCTGGTGTTCTAAACCTAATGGAAGAGATGAAGTTCGAGAAAAAGATGTCGTTACTTTATATCACTCACGACATCGCAACGGCTCGTTATATCGCGGAAGATCTTGCGGTTATGTATGTCGGCCATATGGTTGAATGGGGTGATACTGAAGAAATCATTCATCACCCACAACACCCGTATACTCAGCTACTTGTTTCAGCCGTACCGGATCCGAGCAAATCCATCCATGAGAAACTGAAAGGAAATAAAGGCGAAATTCCACTGTGGACACCTGAATCCGTTGGCTGTCCTTTTGCAGGTCGCTGTCAGCACGCGACGGAGAAATGTCGTGAACGTTTACCAGGCGTGACTCAGCTTTCAGATAATCACTTCGTACGCTGTTACTTGTACGAATAATCACAAACTAAAGCCAGAAGCCCTGCTTCTGGCTCTCTACCCCTAAAAAGAACAATTAGATTATTTCGGAGTTTTGCATGCTGTTACTCATTAACCATATTGGTTATGACCTTTTTGGCCCCAAACAAGCAGTATTAATGGTACAAGAAAGCCAACCCTCTTGTGACGTAGCTTTATTAGTCTGTGCAAATAGCCATCAAACAGTTGCAACGTTGAAAATGAGTAAAGGGGAGCGTGTTGCAAATTGGCATCAAGGCTATTTTTGTCACATCGACTTTTCTGACATTCAGCAAAGTGGACGCTTCTACCTCAGAGTCAATGAAACTCGTTCAGAAACCTTCGAAATCGCTGAAAACCTATTGATAGACGCCACTCTCTCTGACGTACTGCATTATTTCAAATCACAACGTTGTGGTGGCACTTTCGACAAACAAGACCATCAAGTACCTTTGCTCGGAACACAACAGCTAATTGATGTACATGGTGGTTGGTACGACGCATCTGGCGACGTCAGTAAGTATCTAAGCCATTTATCCTATTCGAACTATCTGAATCCTCAGCAAACACCAATGGTCGTTTGGAATATGCTCAAAGCGTTTGAGCTCACTCAGAAAGAGGCTAGTTTTGCCCGTTTTACCCAGACTCGCTTAATTGAAGAAGCTTTATTTGGTGCTGATTTCCTTGTCCGGATGCAAAACGAACAAGGCTTCTTCTACATGACGGTATTTGATAAATGGTCAAAGGACATCACACAACGTGAAATTTGTGCGTACGCGACACAAGATGGCCATAAATCTGATGATTACCAAGCCGGGTTTCGCCAAGGTGGAGGTATCAGCATTGCCGCACTTGCTGCTGCAGCGAGATTAGATATCGAAGGAGAATTCAGTCGTGCTCAATATCTTGAATGTGCCGAAAAAGGATACTGGCACCTAAAAGAATTTAATACCCAATACCTTAATAATGGCGAAGAGAACATCATTGACGAATACTGCGCACTACTAGCCGTAGTGGAGCTATATCGAACCACTTCTCAAGAGCGATATTTGCATGAAAGCCGCATTTGGGCGCAACGACTAGCACAGCGCCAATGCAGTGATAGTGATATCAAACATTTTTGGAGTGCAAACCAGGATGGATCTCGCCCTTACTATCACGCAGCCGAAGCCGGATTACCAGTTATTGCCCTTGCGGAATACATCACAATAGAGCCCGAAGCTAAACGACAAGCTGACTGTTTGGTTGTTATCGAAAAAGCATGTCAATTCGAACTAGATATATCCCAACAAGTGGCAAACCCATTTGGTTACCCGCGTCAGTATGTTAAGCCCATCGACAACGAGAAAAGAACCGCTTTCTTTGTCGCGCATAACAATGAGACAGGATATTGGTGGCAAGGGGAAAACGCACGCTTAGGCTCTCTAGCGACTATGGCGTATCTCATTCAACCTTTGCTAAGCGATCCGAAGCTCAAACATGAATTAGCACGTTACGCCCAGAACGCTCTCAACTGGATCTTAGGTCTTAATCCATACGATATGTGTATGCTCGATGGACACGGCCACAACAATCCAGATTACCTTCCCCATCTTGGTTTTTTCAACGCTAAAGGCGGCGTTTGTAACGGCATTACTGCTGGCTTTGAAGATGAAGAAGATATCGCCTTTAACCCTCCAGGGCAAAAAGATGACATGTTGCAAAACTGGCGTTGGGGCGAACAATGGATTCCTCACGGAGCCTGGTATCTACTGGCGATTACTAGCCAGTATTCTCACTACTCTTCTCTACAGGCGGAGGCATAATCATGACAAAATTCTATGTAGGTATTGACGGTGGCGGCACCTCTTGCCGCGCGCGCATACGTGACGAACACGGCACTTTCATCGGAGAAGCCAAAAGTGGCAGTGCAAACATTCTTCTAGGCGTTGACGTAGCTATGCGTTCCATTACCAGCGCCATTAAAGATGCGGCGCAACAAGGTGGCTTGAGTGACGCGGACTTCAATCGAATGCACGTCGGCTTAGCTCTTGCGGGTGCAGAACAAAAATCCGCCTGGCAAGCATTTATGGCGCAGGCGCACCCTTTTGCCTCTATCACATTAAATACGGATGCTTACGGCGCTTGTATTGGCGCTCATAACGGCGACGATGGAGCGATCATGATCGCTGGCACCGGCTCTTGTGGTATCTACCTTGCGAGTGGCCAGCAACATGTAGTTGGCGGACGTGAATTCCCAATTTCCGATCAAGGTGGCGGCGCGGTGATGGGGCTTCACCTGATCCAGCAAGTTTTACTTGCGCAAGATGAAATCGTTGAAAACACCCCACTTGCTCAACATGTCATGGCACATTTCAATAATGACGTTGATTCAGTTGTTGAATGGTCAAAATCAGCATTGCCCCGTGACTACGGTCAGTTTTCTCCAGCTATTTTCCAGTTTGCTCAACAAGGTGATGCTCTCGCAATACAAATGCTCAAACAAACCGCAGCCGACATTGAAATGTTTCTTATCGCATTAAACCGCAAAGGCGCAACTCGCATTTGCTTAATGGGAAGCATTGCAGAGCGGATTTCTGCGTGGCTATCACCACCTGTTCAAAGTTGGATAGTGAGCCCTCAATTTGACGCAATTGAAGGAGCTTTAATGTTTGCTGGCAAGCCAGAGCATAACCTGTATTAGAGGTGCATTATGAGCTATCGTGTTGATCTCGCTGTTTTATCTGAACAAAAGCAATTTTGTCGCTTTGGATTAACGATCCATAATCTCAGCGATCGAGATTTATTCGACTGGAAACTACAGTTCATTATTGATCGCTTTATTTTGCCAGACAGCTTCACCCATGGTGAGATTACCCAAATCGGTAGCTTTTGTACCGTAGTTCCAGAGACAAATTGCTTACCCGCCAACCAGCACTATTACTGTGAATTTAGTATCGGTACTGCACCACTACGTTTTTATACGGATGGCTTGAAGGATGCACTACTGCTGTCTAATCACGGTAAAGAGCAACATCCAATATCGGTCACCCCTATAGCCTTGGCTTCCCCATTTCGAGAGCGCGAAACCATTCCTTGCGTAGAAAGCAATGCATTGGCGCTTATTCCAAAGCCAAACCATATGGAACAGTTCAATGGTCAATTTGAGCTTTCTAGCGATAGCCAAATAACATTGCAGGCAAAACTTGCTGAAAAAGCAGCGACTTGGCTACAGAAAGAGTTGGAACGACTTTTTGCATTTGAGACACCATCTATTGGCCAAAGCCATATTCTCTATCGTACCAACCCAACATTGGACGAAGGTGCTTACCAACTTACCGTTGGTGCATCAGGTATCCGATTAGAGGCCGCTTCAAGTGTTGGCTTTGTGCATGCAAGTGCGACGCTACTCCAACTCATTTCATTTAATGAAGATCGCCATACCCTTAGCATTCCCTATATTAAGATCAGTGATACTCCTCGTTTTCGCTATCGTGGAATGATGCTTGATTGCGCACGCCACTTCCATCCAGTCGAGCGTGTCAAACGCCTAATCAATCAACTGGCGCACTACAAATTCAATCACTTTCACTGGCACCTCACTGACGATGAAGCTTGGCGTCTTGAAATCAAATCACTTCCTCAGTTAACAGAAATCGGTGCAAAACGCGGACAAAATTGCGCGATCGAACCTCAGTTTAGCCATCTTGGCTCAACATTAAGCGGTTTCTACAGCCAAAATGAAGTGCGTGAAGTAATTGCATACGCCGCAGAGCGAGGAATCAGTGTTATCCCTGAAATCGATATCCCGGGCCACTGCCGAGCTGCCATAAAGTCATTGCCAGAGATGCTAGTCGACCCTAATGACAAGTCACAATATCGCAGTATTCAACATTACTCAGACAATGTACTTTCTCCTGCACTTTCTGGGACATACGAATTTCTCGATAAAGTACTGGAAGAAGTTGCACAACTATTTCCTGCCCCTTGGGTACACATCGGCGCGGATGAAGTTCCTGATGGTGTATGGATTCATAGTCCACAGTGTCAAGCGCTCATGGAAAAACATGGTTATCACAGCGCAAAAGAACTCCAAGGGCATTTGCTGCGCTATGCAGAAAGGAAATTGAAATCGCTTGGCAAACGAATGGTCGGTTGGGAAGAAGCACAACACGGAGATAAGGTCAGCAAAGACACCGTCATTTATTCGTGGTTGAGTGAAGATGCCGCCTTGAACTGCGCCAAGCAAGGTTTCGATGTGATTTTACAACCAGCACAAACAACTTATCTCGATATGGCTCAAGATTACGCTCCTGAAGAACCCGGTGTCGACTGGGCAGCCGTCATCCCATTAGAGAGTGCATATTGCTATGAGCCACTGGCACAAGTACCAGATAGCGATGCACTACGAAAAAGAATTTTAGGAATTCAGTGTGCGCTGTGGTGTGAAATCGTCACCAATCAACAGCGTATGGACTATATGGTATTCCCTCGGTTAACAGCAATGGCAGAAGCATGCTGGAGCCATAAACCACAACGAAACTGGCAAGATTATCTGACTCGGTTAAAAGGACATTTAGATTTACTTGATCGACAAGGTATTGGATACCGAAATCCGTGGAAATAACAAAAGGAGCTGACAGCACTTGCTGTTAGTAGTTTTCTCTAGCTTTGAAAATTTAGCTGCGAATTTAAGCAGCTTGGTAAAAAGGAAATTAACAATGAAATACGGCTATTTCGATAATGAGAATCGTGAATACGTCATCACTCGCCCGGATGTACCGGCTCCTTGGACTAACTATTTAGGTACAGAAAAGTTCTGTACGGTTATCTCACACAATGCAGGTGGTTACTCGTTTTACAACTCTCCTGAATATAACCGTGTGACCAAATTCCGTCCTAACGCGACATTCGATCGCCCAGGACACTATGTATACCTTCGTGACGATGAGACGGGTGATTACTGGTCAATCTCATGGCAACCAGTAGCGAAAAGCCTAGACGAAGCAAACTACGAAGTTCGTCACGGCTTGTCTTACTCTAAGTTCAAATGTGACTACAATGGTATTACCGCAACTAAAACCTTGTTCGTACCAAAAGGCGAAGATGCGGAAGTATGGGACGTTGTGATTAAAAACACGTCTGATAAGCCTCGTACAATCAGCGCATTCTCTTTTGTAGAGTTCTCTTTCAGCCATATTCAATCTGACAACCAGAACCACCAGATGTCTCTGTACTCTGCGGGTACTGAGTATCGTGAAGGCGTGATCGAATACGATCTTTACTACAACACCAACGATTTTGAAGGTTTCTACTACCTAGCGTCAACGTTTAACCCTGATTCATACGATGGCCAACGCGATAGCTTCCTAGGTCTATACCGCGACGAAGCAAATCCAATTGCAGTAGAGCAAGGTAAGTGTTCAAACACAGCGCAAACTTGTTACAACCACTGTGGTTCTCTGCACAAGCAATTTACTATCCAGCCAGGCGAAGAAGTGCGTTTCGCTTACATCCTAGGTATCGGTAAAGGCAACGGTGAGCGCCTACGTGAGAAATACCAAGATCTTGCGAACGTAGATGCAGCATTCGATGGCATTAAGCAGCACTGGAACGAGCGTTGTGACAAATTCCAAGTGAAATCACCAAACGAAGGTCTAGACACTATGATCAACGCTTGGACACTTTACCAAGCAGAAACTTGTGTGGTTTGGTCTCGCTTTGCTTCATTCATTGAAGTTGGTGGTCGTACTGGTTTGGGTTACCGCGATACCGCACAAGATGCAATTTCAGTCCCTCATGCTAACCCTGCAATGACTCGCAAGCGTATCGTGGATCTACTGCGTGGTCAGGTTAAAGCAGGCTACGGTCTGCACCTATTCGATCCAGACTGGTTCGATCCAGAAAAAGCAGACGTCGCACCTTCTAAGTCTCCAACCGTCGTTCCAACACCGTCAGATGACGATAAGATCCATGGCATTGAAGACACTTGTTCTGATGACCACCTATGGCTAGTTCCGACTATCTGTAAGTACGTTATGGAAACAGGTGAGCACAGCTTCTTCGACGAAGTGATCCCTTACGCAGATGGCGGTGACGCATCGGTTTACGATCACATGAAAGCTGCACTAGACTTCTCGGCAGAATACGTTGGTCAAACAGGTATCTGTAAAGGTCTACGCGCTGACTGGAATGACTGTCTAAACCTTGGTGGCGGTGAGTCTTCAATGGTGTCATTCCTGCACTTCTGGGCTCTACAAGAGTTCATCGACCTAGCGAAATTCCTAGGCAAAGAAGAAGATATGGCGAAATACACTGAAATGGCAGCAAACGTTCGCGAAGCATGTGAAATGCACCTCTGGGACGACGAAGGTGGTTGGTATATCCGTGGTCTAACTAAAGATGGCGACAAGATCGGTACTGCGCAACAAGCAGAAGGCCGTATACATCTAGAGTCAAACACACTCGCTGTACTGTCTGGCGCAGTATCACAAGAGCGCGGTGAAAAGGCGATGGATGCGGTAGACGAGAACCTATTCTCTGAATACGGTCTGCACCTAAATTCACCATCATTTGCAACACCAAACGATGATATCGGCTTCGTTACTCGCGTATACCAAGGTGTGAAGGAAAACGGCGCGATCTTCTCACATCCAAACCCATGGGCTTGGGTAGCTGAAGCTAAACTCGGTCGCGGTGACCGTGCGATGAAATTCTACGACGCACTGAACCCATACAACCAAAATGACATCATCGAAAAACGTATTGCAGAACCATATTCATACGTTCAGTTCATTATGGGTCGCGATCACCAAGATCATGGTCGTGCAAACCACCCGTGGTTAACAGGTACCTCTGGTTGGGCATATTTCGCAGTTACTAACTTTATCCTAGGTGTACGTACTGGTTTCGATGGCCTAACTATCGATCCATGTATCCCAACAAACTGGCCTGGGTTTGAAGTCACTCGTCAGTGGCTAGGCGCAACATACAACATCAAGGTCGAAAACCCTAGCTCAGTCAGCAAAGGCGTCAAATCAATTACGGTTAACGGCAAAGAAGTGGACAGTATTGTTCCTGTTCAAGCTGAAGGCAGTGTTAATGACGTGATCGTTGTTCTTGGTTAATCGCTAGCAATGAGCCTCTACGGAGGCTCATTCCATTGAATGAAGGATTATCAATATGATCAAATTTGGTACAGGTGGTTGGCGAGCGTTTATCGGCGAAGAGTTCACCAAAGACAACGTCTGTTTAGTTGCCCAAGCTGTGGCAAACATCATCAACAATGAAAAGGTTGCCGACAAAGGTTTCATCATCGGTTATGACCGACGCTTTTTATCAGATAAAGCGGGTCGTTGGTTTGCGGAAGTATTAGCCGCTAACAATGTACCGGTGAGCTTTATCGACAAATTTGTCCCAACGCCGATTGTCATGTTTAAAGCAAAGGAAATGGGCTGTGCTTATTCAGCATGCATTACCGCATCACACAACCCTGCTGATTACAATGGCATTAAAGTCTTCATTGAAGGTGGTCGTGATGCAGATGAAATCATCACACAGAAAATTGAACAGCAAATTACGACACTAACTGCCCAACAAGTGAAAAGTGTCGACTTTGAGCAAGCCATCGAGGATAAACTGATTCAGGTCATCAACCCGATGAACGAGTTTGTCGATTCCATTATCGATTTCATCGATATCGACGCGATCAAGAAAGCAAATCTTCGTGTGTTAATCGATCCAATGTTTGGTGTGGCTAAAAACGCACTACAAACCGTATTAATCAATGGCCGCTGTGAAGTTGATGTGATCAACGATGGCAAAAACCCTGACTTTGGCGGCTTGATGCCTTCACCAAGTGCTGCAACACTCTACCGCTTAATGCACTTAGTGGAACAAGAAGGTTACGACATTGGTATCGGTACTGATGGTGATGCAGACCGTTTGGGGATCATAGATGAAAAAGGCAACTTTATTCATCCAAATGAAGTGCTGATCCTATTGTATTACTACTTGCTTGAATATAAAGGTTGGAAAGGCTCTGTTGTACGTAACATTGCCACAACACATATCCTCGACAAGATCGCAGAAGATCATGGTGAGAAATGCTTTGAAGTGCCTGTTGGCTTCAAACATATCAGTTCACAAATGGAAGCGGATGATTCACTCATCGGTGGTGAAAGCTCTGGTGGCTTAACCATACGCGGTCATATCAAAGGTAAGGATGGCGTCTTCGCTTCCAGCTTGTTGGTCGAGATGATTTCAGTCACAGGCAAAAAACTCTCTGAGCTACTTGATGAAATCTATAGCAAATATGGCTATGCCTACACTGCTGAAGGAGATTGTAAGTTTAAAGCCGCTCAAAAAGAGGCGTTATACAACAAGATCTATGTCGAGAAACAACTGCCCAACTTTGAGTATGAAATCGACAAGGTGAGCTATGAAGATGGCGCAAAAGTCTACTTCAAAAATGGCGGATGGGTGATTGCTCGATTCTCAGGAACTGAGCCATTACTGCGTATCTTCGCAGAAATGGCGGACAAAGACACTGCTGAACGTGTTCTTCTACAGGTAAAAGACTTCTTGCAGTTATAGCTTTTACCGCTATCTCAATATGTGACCTATAGGTGAAGAACACTTGCCCGGCTTAATGACCGCCGGGCTTTTTTCATGCTTAAAATGCAAGCACACCCTGCGTTTCTACTTTAACTGCTACAGGTTGACCGATGTTCAGTGGCTCTGAAGAACTTGCGAGTAACTTGTTCCCTGCCGCTTCAATAACATAACGGCAGTGATCCCCCATAAACTGTTGTTCTAATACTTGAACACCACTATCTTCCACAGCACTAAGTTGAACATGTTGAGGCCTTAACAAAAGCTCACAGTGTGCTTCTATATCTATTAGTTTTTGCGCTTTCGCTTCAATTAAGCCAAAGATCGTTTCAAAACTCGATTCAGAAACACGCTTCGCTGCAAGATAGCTTCCTCCACCAAGAAAATCGGCAACAAACTTACTCGATGGTTGATAATAAAGCTGAGTTGCTGTGCCATATTGCTCAATGACCCCGTTATTCATTACAGCCATTTTATCGGCAAACGCAAATGCTTCTTCACGTGAATGGGTAACAAAGATGGCTGTTACACCCTGCTTTTTGAAGATCTTACGAATCTCAGCGATCAGTTCATGACGAACTTGAGTATCGATGTTTGAAAATGGTTCATCCAGTAGCAGCAAGTCTGGCTTGTACGCCAACGAGCGTGCAATCGCGACACGTTGTTGTTGTCCACCAGACAATTGGTGCGGATACCGCTCACCAAACTCGTTTAAGTGAACAAGTTCCAGCATTTCTTTAACTTTTTCTGCTTTCTGCTGTTCCGAGCAATCTTTGAGCCCAAATGCAATATTTTGCGCCACCGTCAAATGAGGAAATAGCGCATAATCTTGAAAAATCATGCCTATGTTACGTTTCTCTGGAGGCAACCAATTAGCGCCGTCATCAATGGTCATACAATTTAAAGTCATCGTGCCTGAAGCAAGCGGCAGTAGACCAGCAATTGCCTTTAACAACGTTGTTTTACCACAACCACTGGCACCAAGTAGACAAACGATCTCACCATGTTCGACTTCAAGAGATAACGATTCTAATACCGTTTGGGTGTCATACTGGCAAGAGAGGTTATTGATTGATAATGCACAGCTCATCAGTGAGTTTGCTCCAGTGAACGGTTTACAACAATTAGTGGAATAAGGCCAACCAGCACAAGCAGTACCGCAGGCAAAGCGGCTAGCTCTAAATGCTCATCAGAGGCAAAGTTATATACATAGGTAGCTAGGGTTTCAAAGTTAAATGGTCGCAGAAGTAACGCAGCATTAAGCTCTTTCATTGACTCAATAAACACCAATAGACCCGCAATCAGCGCCCCACGACGAATCAAAGGTAGGTGAACTTTCATCAGCATTTGGTTTGATGTGCAACCCATGGTTCGTGATGCCATATCTAATGATGGGGAAACCTTATTCAAGCTGCTTTCAACGCTACCAATCGCAACAGCAGAAAAACGCACGACCATTGCAAAAATAATAGCAAACATGGAGCCAGAGAAAATAAGCCCTGGTCTTTGCCATTCCATATAAACGGCAAAATCATTCACTGCATGATCCATAAATAACACAGGGACCATCACGCCAATCGCCAATACAGTGCCCGGCACAGCATATCCCATGGAAGAAAGACGCATAAACGCTAAATTACGGCGGCTGGCTTTCAAACGATAACTGAAGTTCACAACCAAAGCGACCACCACACCAATAACAGCGGCAGACAAAGACACATGCAAACTATTAATTGCGTATTGTTGAAACTCTGCCGTCCAACTTTGTGCAAAGTATTTATAAGCGTAGATACAGAGTTGGGCCAGAGGAAAGATAAATGCAATAGCAACTAACCCCCAGCACCAAAGTAATGCGCCCCACTTCTTCCATCCCGATAGCTCGTAACGGAAATCCTCTCGGCTACTGTATTGGCTTTGAAATAGCTTTTGCTTACGACGGCTATAACGCTCTGCACTGAGCAACAAAATTACAATAACCAGCATAATGGCTGAAATCTTTGCTGCGGCAGTCAGGCTAGAGTAACCAAGCCAAGTATCATAAACAGCCGTGGTTAACGTGTTCACAGCAAAGTAACTTACCGTACCAAAATCACCTACGGTCTCCATTGCAACCAGCGATAAGCCAACCGCAATCGATGGTCTAACAAGAGGTAGGGAAATGCGCCAAAAACTTTGCCAAGGTGAACACTTAAGCAATCGAGCCGATTGCAGCAGAGAGACATTCTGTTCCATAAATGCCGCTCGACATAGCAAGTAAACATACGGATAGAGCACCAAGGCTAAAACAATGGTGGCCCCCGTTAAGGTACGAATATCAGGGAACCAATACTCACCAGGCCCCCAGCCAGTGATGTTGCGTAATGTCACTTGAATCGGGCCAGCGAAATCGAACCAGTCGGTAAAAATGTACCCAACAATGTAGCCCGGCATGGCGAGAGGAAGGACAAGCGCCCACTGCAAGATACGTTCACTGGGTAGGCGGCACATTGCCATCAACCAAGCGGTGGGAATACCAAAAATCAAAGAGAGCACCATCACACCAGAAACAAGCATGACAGTGTTGTATGCGTAAGTTGGCATGACGGTCGACATCAAATGTGAAAAGAGTTCGTCCGTTTCGCCAATCGCTGTAAAAAAGATCGCTAAGATCGGCAAAACCAGCAGCAAAGCAAGGCTTCCACTACTGGTTTTCCATACGTAATTATTTTCTTTCATTGCCTAATTACAACAAGGCGCTATGAGAACGTAATATCAT
Organism: Vibrio sp. TRT 21S02; assembly: GCF_050113675.1. NCBI lineage: Bacteria > Pseudomonadati > Pseudomonadota > Gammaproteobacteria > Vibrionales > Vibrionaceae > Vibrio > Vibrio sp. TRT 21S02. The sequence continues at coordinate 74,489 of NZ_JBNJOI010000003.1, read as the reverse complement.
CATTAACGCATCTCATATCCTTTAAAAAATGGGGATACATTTATACCCCCATAATCAATTAAAGGTCAAATTTCACTTCATCCAGAAGTTTAACCGCAGCTTCGTGGTGTGAAGCAATTTCATCTAATGAAATGGTATCTGCTTTGAAGTCACCCCAAGAAGCCACTAGCTCAGAACGCTTAACGCCTTCTTTAACTGGGTACTCGAAGTTTACTTCTGCGTACATTTGCTGTGCTTTGTCGCCTGTTAAAAACTCCATTAGTTTCAACGCATTTTCTTTGTTTGGAGCGTACTTCGCCATCGCCATACCAGAGATGTTCACGTGAGTACCTTCCGTTTTTTGGTTCGGGAAGTTGATGTAAACAGCATCAGCCCAAGCTTTTTGCTCTTTATCATTAACCATCTTACCTAGGTAGTAGCTGTTCCCTAGTGAAGCGTCACACAAGCCTTCTTTAATCGCTTTCACTTGTGCACGGTCGTTACCTTGAGGTTTACGTGCTAGGTTTGCTTTTACCCCTTCCAACCAAGCTTTAGTTTCAGCTTCACCGTGATGTGCAATCATTGAAGACACTAGAGAAACATTGTAAGGGTGCTTACCTGCACGAGTACAAATCTTACCTTTGAACTCAGGCTTTGCTAGATCGGCATAATTGAAATCTTCACCCAACTTACCAACACGGTCACGTGAAGAGTAAACACTGCGCGTACGAGTTGTTAGAGCAAACCACTCATTCTGGTTGTCTTGGTACTGAGCTGGTACATTTTCTTCGATGATTTTACTGTCAACCGCTTGAACTAAGCCTTTTTCAGAAAGCTCAGCTAGGCGACTAATATCAACCGTTAAAACCACGTCAGCTGGGCTGTATTCACCCTCTTGAGCCAATTTCTCTGCTAAACCTTTCTTTGCAAATTTAACATTTACTTTGATACCGGTTTCTTTTGTAAACTCGTTAAACATTGGCTCAACCAAGAATGGTTGGCGGTAAGAGTATACGTTCACTTCTTCAGCGGCCATGGCTGTCGGTGCTAGAGTTGCACATGCTAATGCTGAAAGAGTTAGCAGTTTTTTCATGGTTCAATCCTTTAAAAATGTGGGAATGATAACGTTTATCAGTTTCGTTATTATATGTATCATAGATTAGATTACAACGTTTACCAGATCAAAAAATTGTTTAAAAGGCACTTTTTTGTTCTATCTAAGTGTTACAAGCCATTGCCAATACACCTATTTTCCAGAAATTGCACTCACACATTTCATCCATAAGCCTATAGTTGCCTACCTCTGTAAACATAGCGCTCATTCCAGTTTCTCCCACTTTTTACACCGCTCAAATACCAAAAAGCCCGCGAATTTTCGCGGGCTTTTGTCCACATTATTTAATGGCTATTTGATTGTCACGAACTCAGGGTAAGCACCAACACCACAATCGTGCATATCCATACCTTCGAGTTCTTCATCTTCAGAAACGCGAATACCTATCGTCGCTTTTAAAATCGCCCAAACAACCAAGCTGGCACCAAATACCCAAGCAAAGATAACGGCTGCACCAAGAAGCTGAGCCCCGAATGACGCATCGCCATTGCTTAGCGGCACGACCATTAGTCCGAAGAAACCACATACACCGTGTACTGAGATTGCTCCCACAGGATCATCAATCTTAAGCTTATCTAAAGCAATAATGCTAAACACGACTAGCGCACCTGATACTGCACCAATGGCAACAGCATATAATGGTGACGGCGATAGCGGATCAGCAGTGATCGCCACCAAGCCAGCTAATGCACCATTGAGGATCATAGTTAGGTCTGCTTTACCCCAAGTCGTCTTACATACTAGTAATGCAGCAATTGCGCCTGCTGCTGCTGCTGCATTTGTGTTTAAAAAGATTTGACCAACTGCTGTTGCGTTCTCAAAATCAGAAACCATTAACTGAGAGCCACCATTAAAACCAAACCAGCCGAACCACAAAATAAAGGTACCAAGCGTTGCAAGTGGCATGTTTGAACCAGGGATAGGGTAAATTTCACCATTCTTGCCGTATTTTCCTTTACGGGCACCTAGAAGTAATACACCAGCGAGCGCTGCTGCTGCACCAGCCATATGAACAATACCAGAACCTGCAAAGTCACTGAAACCCGCTTCAGATAAGAAACCACCGCCCCACGTCCAGTACCCTTCCATTGGGTAAATAAATGCTGTTAGCACGGCAGAGAAAATAAGGAATGACCAAAGCTTCATGCGCTCTGCAACGGCTCCTGAAACCACAGACATCGCTGTTGCCACAAATACTACTTGGAAGAAGAAATCTGACTCTAGTGAGTGATCTGCGCCTTCACCTTGAGTACCGATTAACGCACCAAATGACGGTAGCCAGCTGCCTTCACCGTTATCGACATACATAATGTTGTAGCCCACTATCAAGTACATAGTACAAGCAATGGCATACAGACAAATGTTTTTGGTTAAAATTTCAGTGGTATTTTTTGAGCGCACTAACCCTGCTTCTAACATGGCAAAACCCGCGGCCATCCACATGACTAACGCACCTGAAATAAGGAAGAAAAAAGTGTCTAGTGCGTAGCGTAATTCGGTTACTGTCGTCGTTATTTCCATAATCAATACTCCAATCCTTTGCAATTTGTTACAGAGCTTCTGCGTCCATTTCACCAGTACGAATACGCACAGCTTGGCCTAAGTCATAAACGAAAATTTTTCCATCACCGATTTTTCCGGTATGCGCTGCTTTGGTAATGGCTTCGATCACTCGCTCTACATTCTCTCCCTGAGTGGCAATTTCCAGTTTTACTTTCGGTAAAAAATCAACTTGATACTCCGCACCACGATACAATTCTGTATGACCTTTCTGACGCCCAAAACCTTTCACTTCTGATACCGTCATCCCTTCAATTCCGACATCAGCCAATGCTTCACGCACATCGTCTAATTTAAATGGTTTTATAATTGCGTTAATCAGTTTCATCGCTTCCTCTCTTAACTATCATCCTTGTTATCAACAGTAATCCAAGGTGCATGCCAACTATTTAACCCATTGTTTTAAAACAATATAAATATCATCATCAAGTTAAAAACAAAAAAGGCGCACCATCTTGGTGCGCCTTTTTCACAATCTTAAAGCAAAGCCGTTACACTTCACCAATACCGTGCATTTATTTGGTGGTTAAAAACTCTTTCCACTGTTCAATTAATAATTCAAAATCTTCCAGCCCACAACTCGCGGTACTTTCGCTGTCATAAAAGTCAAATTCACTATCTGCTTCTATCTCACTACCATGCGCCAACACATTTTCTTGCACAGTAACCTCATCACCCTGAATGCTTAAGCTGATCTCAGTGCCTAATAGTTGATGCTCTTGGTGAGGAGCTAGCCTTGCTTGGTCAGTCAGTTGCTCAACTTGGCCGATCTTATCCCAATCTTTACCGATCTCTTCTTGTAGCCATCGACCAACGATCTCATGACCCATGCTCGATTTAACATAGTATTCGCCCATCAACGTATTGCGGATAAATTCAAATTCCATCAGACACCTCAAAATTTGGAGGCACGAGTATAGCGATCTACGTGCAAAAAAAAAGCACCTACTTTTAAGTAGGTGCTTATCTCTTCGTTTGTCAAACACAAAGAAATTTATGCAGGCTCTTGGAAGATAACCTCATCCGCTTTCTTAGTGTACTGATCCATTTTATGGAAGTTCAAGTAACGGTATGTATCTGCAGCTGTCGCATCAATTTGCTTGGCATACTCCAGATACTCAGCCTTGGTTGGGATCTTACCAAGAATGGCGCCTACTGCAGCCAATTCTGCCGAAGACAGGTAAACATTTGCACCAGTACCTAAACGGTTCGGGAAGTTACGTGTCGAAGTCGAGATTACTGTTGCTTTATCTGCAACACGTGCTTGGTTACCCATACAGAGTGAACACCCCGGAGTTTCGATACGAACACCAGCACGACCGTAAATACCGTAGTAACCTTCTTCCGTTAACTGATCACGGTCCATCTTAGTTGGTGGCGCGACCCATAGACGAGTATCTAATTGACCACCAAATTGCTCCAACAGCTTACCTGCTGCACGGAAGTGACCGATATTGGTCATACAAGAGCCGATGAACACTTCATCAATGTTGGTACCTTGAACTTCAGATAGAAGACGCGCGTCATCTGGATCGTTTGGTGCACATAGAATTGGTTGATCAATCTCAGCCAAGTCAATCTCAATCACGTGTGCGTATTCTGCATCTGCATCCGCTTCCATCAATTCAGGATTCGCCAACCACTCTTCCATTGCGGTAATGCGACGCTCAATCGTACGACGGTCACCGTAACCTTCCGAGATCATCCATTTCAGCATGGTGATATTCGAGTTGAGGTACTCCTCGATAGAGGCTTGGGACAACTTAACCGTACAACCTGCCGCTGAACGCTCGGCTGAAGCATCTGATAGTTCGAATGCCTGCTCAACTGTTAGGTGCTCAACGCCTTCGATTTCTAGTACGCGACCAGAGAATTCGTTGATCTTACCGGCTTTCTCAACCGTTAACAGACCTTGTTGGATTGCGTAGTAAGGAATTGCATGCACAAGGTCACGAAGCGTAATACCCGGCTGCATTTCACCTTTAAAGCGCACCAAGATTGACTCTGGCATATCAAGCGGCATAACACCTGTCGCTGCAGCAAATGCAACAAGACCAGAACCCGCAGGGAACGAAATACCTAGAGGGAAACGAGTATGCGAGTCACCACCTGTACCTACAGTATCAGGTAGAAGCATACGGTTTAGCCATGAGTGGATAACACCATCACCCGGACGAAGCGAAACACCGCCGCGGTTCATGATGAAATCAGGTAGTGTGTGGTGCGTGTTTACATCGACTGGTTTTGGATAAGCTGAAGTGTGACAGAATGACTGCATCACGAGATCCGCAGAGAAGCCAAGACACGCAAGGTCTTTTAGCTCATCACGCGTCATTGGACCGGTAGTATCCTGAGAGCCAACAGTTGTCATTTTAGGCTCACAGTATTGACCAGCGCGAACACCTTCTACGCCACATGCTTTACCCACCATCTTCTGAGCAAGAGTATAACCTTTATCAGAAGCTGAAGGATCGACTGGTTTCGCGAACAAATCGGTTTCTTCTAGGCCTAGAGATGTGCGAGCACGACTGGTTAAGCCGCGACCGATGATCAGTGGAATACGGCCACCAGCACGGACTTCATCAAGCAATACTTTGCTCAGTTCAAAGCTTGAGATTTCTGCACCATCTTTGCGAACCACACCTTCATATGGGTAGATATCAATCACATCACCCATGTTCATCTCTTGGACGTTTAGTTCGATTGGCAAAGCACCTGAGTCTTCCATCGTGTTGTAGAAGATTGGCGCAATTTTACCACCTAAACAAATACCACCAGTACGCTTGTTTGGTACGTATGGGATGTCATCACCCATAAACCAAAGCACTGAGTTAGTCGCAGATTTACGTGAAGAACCGGTCCCAACAACATCACCCACGTACGCGAGTGGAATGCCGTCTTTTTGTAGCTCTTCAATTTGCTTGATAGGACCAACACTACCCTGCTCATCAGGGTTGATACCGTCACGCTCCATTTTCAACATGGCTTTTGCGTGTACTGGGATATCAGGACGAGACCAAGCATCCGGTGCAGGAGATAAGTCATCGGTATTGGTTTCACCAGTGACTTTGAATACTTTAACGGTGATTTTTTCCGCTACTTTTTCTTTAGAGGTAAACCACTCCGCATTTGCCCAAGATTGCAGGACTTGCTGAGCAAACTCATTACCCGCTTTGGCTTTCTCTTCAACGTCGTAGAAAGCATCAAACATCAGTAGCGTGTGAGATAGCGCTTTAACCGCAATTGGAGCGAGAGCTGCATCATCGAGTAGTGAAATCAGTGGCTCAATGTTGTAACCACCCTGCATAGTACCAAGCAGTTCTGCCGCTTTTTCCTTGCTAACTAACGGTGATTCAACTTCACCTTTGGTGATTGCGGTTAGGAAACCCGCTTTTACATATGCGGCTTCATCGACACCTGGTGGAATGCGATTTTCGAGTAGGTCAAGAATGAACGCTTCTTCACCTTGTGGGGGATTTTTAAGAAGTTCCACAAGGCCTGCAACTTGCTCGGCATCTAGTGGTTTAGGTACAACTCCTTCAGCAGCACGCTCTTCGACGTGTTTACGATAGGCTTCAAGCACGACTTATTCCTCTCATTGCGGTTCCTCCCTCTTATTGCTATTGATTCAAAAAATAAGGGAGTGAACATCCTTGGAAACTTGGCTCTCCATGCCATATTTTTCATTCAGTTCTGAGTGAGAAACAGCGCCAGAGAGGCCAAACTGTGGGCGGTAGAATAGCAAATTTAACGTAAAATTAAAATCTCATCATTTTGACCAACATAGCAAGTTAAGACTAAAGTCCTATGATTTTTACCCTTTTATTGCCATGTTTGGCTATTTGAACGTTGTACCTATGATCAAATAAACCGAGTCAAAATTCTGTTCTGTTCTTCCGTATCCAAACATAATTGGACCAACTGGTGAATCAACACCAGCGAAGACTGAACCCGCGACATATAAAGGCGCATCGTGCAGTTTCAAGTCCGGATCAGACCACACACCACCATACTCTATCGAGCCTCCAAGATAAAAAGGTGATGTGAAAAGTCCAAAATCATTGTCAAACCAGCGATATCGATACACTAAGCTACCAAATACCTTGTTTTGACCAATTAAGCTATTGCGTGGAATGCCCGATAAATTCAGGAATCCACCGATCTCCTTCGGTTCAATTGGAATCGAGGAGTTTTTACTTTTTACCATACCTATGTCGATATTTGCGACCAAAGTATGGCGCTCAAAGGTATGTGCACCGATAAATTTGCCATCAAACTCATACGCGGTGTCCTTGATTCGCTGATCAGACACTAACTCCGACTCACCAAGGCTTCTGTCGTGTGAAATTAAATATTCAAGGTCAAAATAGACACCACTACGCGGTAGGCTGTAGTTATCAAGCGTGTCGATTCGATAATTGGCAAACACACCCGTGCGGCTAAAACTGACATCCCCCAAAGAAGGTAAGCTGGATAATTCTGCTTCTCCATCCGTGTATCTCGCCCCGACCTTAAACTCGCGCCACAAGGTATCTTGATAGCCAATCGCTAGCTCTGTTTTCCATTCCGTGTAGGAAACTGGCAAATAATCCGTTGTGGATTCTAATGTCGTATCTGCAAAGCCACTAAGTGGCCCATTTCGCTTTTCGTTGCTATAGCTAACGCCAAATGTCGTGAACGCTTTTTGACTAGAGAAAAAAGGACTATAAAGCTCAGCTTCGATTAACTTATCCGTCCCCATTTCAATATTTGTCGTCAATTCTGCACCATGGGAATTCAAATCAGTAAAGTTAGTCGAAACACCGATGGAGTACTGACTGTCTGTATCAAAGTCATCTTCCAAGAAGAATCGGAAGTTAACGTAATTCGGCCCCCACGATTTTTCTTTTACATCGATGATAAGAAGATCTTCACCATTTTGCTGATCATAACGATAGGTGATCAGTTCAAAACGATCCAACGCGTACAAACTTTGAATGCTCGCTTCAACCTCTTTTGTGGTGTAAGTATTGCCACTTTGAAGATTCAAACGATTCTGTATTAGGGTGTCGGTATAGTGGGTCCGATTATTGATCACCACCTGATCAACCTTGATTTCATCACCGTAGCGCAGGTTACGGCGCGCATTCTGTTTTTGGTCGATATAACGCTGATAATTTGCAGTCGAAAGAGATAAGGTTTTCAACGCCTCTTTCTGCGTCATCACAGTTTCATACCCGCGGCTGTATGCATCAGGCATTTTATTAAACTCAGTGGTTTCCATGTCCCCCACATCGGGACGAAGGAAATAATCGCGCTCAGTCAGTGTTTCGGCTTGTCGATTGGTTGTGCTGCGAACCAGATAGTTGGAGAGTTGATCAGCAACGGTCAGGAAGGTGGTAAAGTCTTCTTCTTGTTTATAGTCAGTGCTGATGTCCACCGCAATAATGATGTCAGCCCCCATATCGCGAGCTACATCAATCGGCATATTGTTTGTTACACCGCCATCCACCAGCAGGCGACCATCAAGCTCATAAGGAGGCAGCGCTCCCGGCACCGACATGCTTGCCATCATTGCGTCAACCAGATAGCCACTATCAATGATCACAGGCTCCAGTTTTACGATATCCGTTGCGACAGAACGGTAAGGAACGGCAAGTTGATCAAAAGATTGGAATGGTGGCAAATTTCCAGCAGTTTCACGCAATATTTTCAGCATCCCCTGACCTTGCACAAAACCGCGTGCAGCGCGCACGGAACCCCAACGCAACCCGAGGTCCGTCGTCAATTGGTATCTATCTTCGTATTCTTTATCACGTACTCGGCGTTGGCTACGATCAACTCGATCACGATACCCACTGTTCCAATCCACACTGTAGATAAAACTTTCGATTTCATCAGCACTCATGCCTGATGCATACAAGCCACCAACGTATGCTCCCATGCTGGTCCCGGTAACAATATCGACTGGAATTTTCATCTCTTCGAGCGCTTTCAGCACTCCAATATGAGCGGCCCCTTTGGCACCGCCCCCCGCGAGGACAACCGCTACTTTAGGACGTGCTTTCGTCGTATCGGCACTAAACAGTTCTTGTGATGATGCCGTGCTGGCGAACATAATCAACAACAAAAAAGACACTAACTGACGCACGTCCTGCTTCCTTACTTCTAAAGCTTTAGATTACCAACTGAATATATTTTTTAACCATTGAGCAGGCTTGTTTTCACACTGCTTTTTAAACTGTTGGTTTGGGTCCCACACGGGAAGTTTGAAATTATTATCACAATCTAAGCGTAATTGCCCCTGCCCACTTCTCTGAAAACCAAGCGTAGTCACACCTTTTGGCCATGGTAATGTCAGTTTCTCGGGAATTCGGTGTTGCAAGTATTCAGCATAAACACGCAGCGCACCACTGGCACCCGTTAATTTTGTTGGCTTGTTGTCATCACGACCAAGCCAAATCGTTGTCACTTCGCGCCCATCGACGCCGACAAACCAGCTGTCTCGCGTATCATTACTGGTACCCGTTTTTCCAGCTAAAGCCGCCCACGAAAATTTACTATTAAGGAAACGACCAGTTCCTTCTAAAACGCCGCGCTTCATAGCATAAGTGGTTAACCAAGCCGCTTGTTGGTCAACCGTCTGAGACACTCTTGGAATCGATTCGTATAACACATTACCGTCTAAGTCGATCACCGACCTTAGTGTTGACAGTTGCGCTTTTTTCCCCGAGTTAGTCAACGTCTGATACATCTGTGCAACCTGAAATGGCGTTAAAGTAAATGATCCTAAGAACATCGAAGGCACTGGACGAATTTCATTGCGATCAACCCCCAAACGCTCAAATGTATCCATGACTTGAGGAATCCCCATTTTCATGCCGAGCTGCACTGTGGGTACGTTTAATGATTTCGCTAATGCAATATATAACGGCACATTGCCACGAAACTTGCGATCATAATTACGTGGTTTCCATACATTGCCATGGCTACCTTTCAACGTTATCGGCTTATCTTGTAGTGTCGTCGCTAAGTTGTAATGCGCAGGATCTTGCAGAGCCGTTAAGTACACTGCGGGTTTCGCCAGCGAACCAATTTGGCGACTGGCATTCAATGCACGGTTAAATCCGTCATAACCCGTTCGTTTTCCACCTACCATCGCGCGGATTTCACCGGTATGACGATCCACGGCTATCGCAGCACCCTCTAACGATTTTCCTGCTACACTGGCTAGCTGTGGGATCTTACGAGCAATCGCCTGTTCAAGTTGATGCTGAGAAACTGGGTCAAGCGAAGTAAACACACGTAATCCAGTATCAGAGTGAAACGCATCACCCACTTTTTCATTCAACTCAATTTTTAACTGTTGGAAATAGGCTGGCTGACGGCTGGCAATACGTGGATTATCTTGAATATCCAGAGGTCGATTCGCCGCTTCTTCATACTCACTCGCCGTTAACGTATTTTGCTGCATCATTAGTCGCAGCACTAGGTCACGTCGCACTTTCGCACGCTCAGGATAACGCACTGGGTTGTAATACGAAGGTCCTTTCACCATACCGACCAAAAGCGCTAGCTGATCGATTCTCAGCTCTTGGATCGGCTGACCAAAATACAGTCGTGAAGCCAGACCAAAACCATGAATTGCTTCACCGCGACTTTGACCGAGGTACACTTCATTCAGGTACCCTTCCAAAATGCGATCTTTGCTGTATCGGTAGTCAATGATCAAAGCAATATAGGCTTCCCGCAGCTTACGCCACAACGTTCTATCACTGGAAAGGAAGATGTTTTTGGCTAACTGCTGGGTCAGCGTACTGCCCCCTTGGACCGTTCGACCCGCTTTAATATTCGCAACAAGTGCACGAGCGATCGCTAACGGCGACACGCCATCATGCTGATAGAAGTTGCGATCTTCGGTCACCAGCAATGCATCAACCATCACCTCAGGGAACTGATCTCGCCTTAAGAATAAACGCTGCTCATCATTCTTTTTCTCAAGCATTCCGAGCATTTTGGGCTCAACTCGCAGATAGCCCAAATCGCCACGTTGCTCTAAAGATTGGATGCGCTGAAGTCCAGAAGCATCAAAATGCAACATCACATGTCGATCTGGCTCAGGGCCATCAGAGAATTCAAATGGGCGACGGATCAGTTCAATACGGCTGGAAGAAGAAGAATACTCACCGGGATAACGCGGCTGACCGACCTTGCGGTAGTTCAAAACGTCCAGTTCATTACGCACTTCTTTGAGACTGATGTTGTCTCCCGGTGCGAGATTTAAGATTCGGGCATAGACCACCGTTGGCAAATCAAATAACTGGCCATCAAATCGTTGCTTCACCACACTATCGAGGTAAATCCCAACGAAAATGAGAATGGCAACAACCGCCAAACCAAGCTTCCAGCAAATTCCCCATAAGATTTTGAGCCAGGATTTTTTACCTTTTTGCGGCTGTTTGCTGCTTTTTCTACGTGGTTTAGTCGTCGTTTTCTTCGACGCCGATTTTGGCGTACTCGATGCTTTTTTCTTGGTCATTGATTTAATTGTCGTTTGGTTTTGGTGGTCGCGACATGGTTGGCTGGATCGTCAGGCCAGACATGTTTGGGATAGCGTCCTTTCATTTCTTTCTGAACTTCTTTATAGGCACCCTGCCAGAAACTGGCGAGATCACGAGTAACCTGCAAAGGGCGTTGCGCTGGAGACAGAAGCTCCAGCACTACTTTTTGCCGTCCTTTTGCGATAACTGGCGACGATCGTTCGCCAAAAATCTCCTGCATTCGAACGGATAGCACGGGAGACTCGCCTTGTTGATAGCGGATCTGTTTTTTTGAACCCGTGGGTAACGTGTAATAACTCGGTAACCATTCATCCAATTGCTGATTTAATGGCCACCCGAGACGTGCTAACAATGCTTCGCAAAGATCCAACTGCTGCATTGCTTTCACAGAACTCACACCGACCATGTATGGCAATAGCCATTCATCGATCGTATCGAGTAAGCTTTGCTCGTCCATCGCGGGCCAAGCTTCTTCATTTAACCAATCACTGCCACAACGAATGCGCTCCAATAAGCTAAGCGCAGCTGTATTCCAATGTAATACAGCGAGTCCTTTGCGACGAACATAGTTAAGTAAAGCTTCGGTCATTTTTTCCCCGCTTGGCGCAGGTAGTGCCGTTCGCTGAATCAGTAAGTGCGCTATCTGAACACGCTTTTCTGCAATTAATCGGCCTTTTTTATCATCCCAGTCAACCGTTTCCATTTCTGAGAATAATTCTGGAAGTCTTTGTTCTAGTTCAACAATGTCGAGTCTTGCAGCAAGATAAATTGTACTGGCATCCGTTTGGCTACGCATAAGCTCAGCACATACTAAATAAGGCTCATCCACCAAAACATCATCATGTTTTAACATCGCACCATGACCATTGGCCAATAAGTACCGTCCGGGTTGATGATGCCTTTGCCCGGCAATGCGGTCCGGGAAAGCCAAACACAGAATAGGCCCCAGCAAGGTTTCTTCGATACTTTCAAGCGAAAAATGACTCTGAAACTTAGCGGCTAATGCTTGAATTCGTTGCAAAACAAGCTTGTTGCGACTGTGGTTGCCTTGTTTTAAGCGATGCAACGCAACTGAAAAATCCGTCTGATTTTTCTCCGGCTCTTCAAGCAATGCAGCCACAGCAATCGCAGTGTTCAACCAAGAATGATGCTGAGATTTTACTAGCATTGCAGCCAACCTTGGCTCGATCCCCAACGCATGTGCTTGCTGACCTAACGATGTGAGCTGATATTGCTCATCCATTAAACCAAGCGTTCGAAGTAAGTCACGAGCCTGATTTAATGCAGCGTAAGGCGGCAAATCTAACCATTGTAACTCTGCGGCATCTTTGCATCCCCATTGTGCTAACTCCAGCGCAAGGTTAGATAGATCGGAGCGAATGACTTCCGGTTGAGGAACCAAAGGCTGTTGATTCAACTGGCTCTCACTATAGATGCGAACACATATGCCCGCTTCCAGTCGCCCAGCACGCCCCGCTCGTTGCACCGCAGAAGATTGCGCAATTCGCGTTTCTTCTAAGCGAGTGATGCCACTTTTCAAATCGAATTTAGCCATTCGTTCAAGCCCTGAATCGACCACAATACGAATGCCTTCAATGGTTAGGGATGTTTCCGCAATATTGGTTGCCAAAACCACTTTGCGCCTACCAGGCATCGCCGGCGCTATCGCTTTTTGTTGATCCTTGATGCTAAGTTGCCCATACAACGGGCAGATATCGACAGTCTCATCCACCGCTTGTAATTGCTCGGCTAGCCGTTTAATCGCACCAACGCCGGGCAAAAATACCAGCATAGATCCCGTTTCAGAGTGGAGCAGATTAACAACTTGTTTCGCCAAAGCTGGGAGCAAGTTTTCATTCGGCCGTAATGGACAATAACGCTGCTCAACCGGAAATGAGCGGCCTTGAGATTCAATATAAATAGCGTCTGGCAACAATCCGATGAGCGCACTGTGATCCAGCGTGGCTGACATCACCACCAGTTTAAGATCTTCTCGCAATGCTTGTTGTACTTCCAGCACGAAAGCCAAAGCGGTATCGGCATGTAAACTGCGCTCATGAAATTCATCAAAAATCACCAAACCCACACCATGAAGTTCGGGATCCGTTTGCAACATGCGGGTCATGATCCCTTCGGTCACTATTTCCAATTTCGTCTGTGATGAAACTCGATTGTCACCTCTAACTCGGTAACCGACCGTCTCGCCGACGGACTCACCAAGTTGCTCAGCTAAATAACGAGCAATATTGCGAGCAGCGAGTCGACGCGGCTCCAACATTAAAATCTTTCCGGTGATACGATTTTGGCGCAACAGTTGCAGCGGGAAGAAAGTCGACTTACCCGCTCCGGGAGCGGCTTTTAAAATAAGTTGATCATGACTGGCTAAGCCTGCCAGCAGATCTGGCATCACGGCTTCAATAGGCAACTGTGACAAGAGAGTGACCTTATGGTGTAATGGAAGCCACCATTGTACATAAAAACAGTAGATAAATGCACTTTGATCCACCACTCGACCAAGCCACACTAATCCAACGTTATAAACGTTTTCTTGCAGATATTACTTTGCCAGACGGCAGTGAACGCACCATTCATTGTGCAAATACTGGGGCGATGACCGGATGCGCTCAACCAGGCAGCACTGTATGGTATTCCACCTCAGATAACCTCAAACGCAAATACCTAAACAGTTGGGAGCTAACAGAAACGCCATCAGGGCATCGAATTTGCGTTAATACGGCAAGAGCCAATCAATTGGCTGTCGAAGCGATTCGAGATGGCCTAATAGATGAACTTCAAGGTTATGATGAACTTCAAACTGAAGTGAAATATGGCAATGAAAATAGTCGGATTGATATCTTGCTCAAATCAGAATCTAAACCAAAATGCTATATAGAGGTAAAAAGCGTCACCTTATTCGATGAAAATCATCAAGGACAGGGCTACTTTCCAGATGCAGTTACGACACGAGGCCAAAAGCACCTGAGAGAGCTCACAGAAATGGCGAGAAATGGAAGCAGAGCAGTACTTTTGTTCGCTGTTTTACATTCAGGTATTGAAAAAGTTTCTCCTGCACACCATATAGACGCCAAATATTCACAATTACTGAAAGAAGCGCAACAAGAAGGGGTGGAAGTCCTGTGCTACAAAGCAGAACTTTCCAATACCGAGATGAAACTGGTTAATGCTGTCTCATTTTGCAATTAGTACTAAAAAATGATGCCGCCTTCACATTGACAATAAGTTTACTCTTGAGTATTTGCCTCAATAACTTCTTTTTGCTATAGATACCCGCCTTAAAATTAACTGCTCTAGCAGTTGACTAGGTGTTAGTAGGAGATGCTGCATGCCAGAATCAAAGAAAAAAGCGCTAGGCATCCTAGCCATTGCAGGTGTAGAGCCATATCAAGAAAAAACAGGTGAAGAATACATGTCACCTGAGCAAATGGCTCATTTTTCAAAAATTTTGACAGCTTGGCGTGACCAGCTTAGGGAAGAGGTGGAACGTACTGTTCACCATATGCAAGATGAAGCAGCTAACTTCCCTGATCCAGTTGACCGAGCTTCACAAGAAGAAGAGTTCAGCTTAGAACTGCGCAACCGCGATCGTGAACGTCGTCTAATCAAGAAAATCGAAAAGACACTAAACAAAATTGAAGAAGACGATTTCGGCTTTTGTGAATCTTGTGGTATCGAAATTGGTATTCGTCGTCTTGAAGCACGTCCAACAGCCGATCTTTGTATCGACTGTAAAACACTTGCAGAGATGAAAGAAAAACAGATGCAAGGCTAAGCCTTAAAGCGTTATATAATGAAGGGAGCCTAGGCTCCCTTTTTAATTTCTCTTTTGCTTTATTCAGGTCCATTCTATTCGCTTATGAGTTACATCGGTCGTTTTGCACCTTCTCCTTCAGGCCCTCTCCACTTTGGCTCACTGATCGCAGCTCTAGGTAGCTACTTTCAAGCAAAGTCACAACAAGGAAAGTGGTTAGTTCGCATTGAAGATCTTGATCCACCGAGGGAAATGCCAGGGGCCGCCGATTTGATCCTAAAAACCCTAGAAGCGTATCAACTCTTTTGGGATGGTGAAGTGGTATACCAAAGCCAGCGCCATCACCTATATCAGCAGCAAATTGAGACGTGGTTAGAGACTGGCGTTGCCTATTATTGTCAGTGCACCCGAAAACAAATCAAACAATCCGGTGGCTTTTATCAAGGGACATGCCGTGATTTGAAACTGAACAATCCAAAAGATTGTGCCGTGCGCCTCACCATGCAGCATCCAGTATATCAGTTTGCAGATCTGCGCCATGGCAATATCACAATCCCTAATGCATTGGCAGATGAAGATTTTATTATTAAGCGTCGTGATGGCTTGTATGCGTATAATCTAGCTGTTGTACTGGATGACATTGACCAAGGGGTCACTGAGGTTGTCCGTGGCGCAGATTTAATTGAACCTACGGGGCGACAAATCAGCTTGTATCAAACACTTGAGCAAGCACAGGTTCGATACCTGCATTTACCCTTGGCTTTAGATGAACATGGGCATAAATTGTCCAAACAGAATCACGCTAAAGCGATTGATAACCAAAATCCTAAACCTGCACTGCTTGATGCGATGCACTTTTTAGGATTTCAATGTGATGCCCACTTAGAACAAGCCACAGAGGCTGAAATCATCGCTTGGGGTGTCGAAAATTGGCATTTATCTCAGCTACCTGACTCGATCGAGATCACACCAAGATTCTCAAACCGCGCTGTGTAAGCTATTATTAGCCGCAAATTCGCCCTTAGGGTGACAAATTTAAACTGAAGCAAAATTGGAATTAACAGTTATACACCAATAAATTGGAGTGGTTTATCCGCCTCTCAATCAACGGGTATATTGCCAGATGCACATGAATAAAAACGACTATACACCAAGCGAATCCGCTGGATATGCAGATCTTGCCCTCAATATTATTACTCGCGAAGAGCATAATATTTCCCGTAAGCAGATCAGTGACAATGCACTCAAGGTGCTATACCGACTTCATAGTGCCGGCTTCGATGCATTTCTAGTTGGTGGTGGCGTTCGAGATCTCCTCCTTGAGCACCATCCAAAAGATTTTGATATCGCAACCAACGCAACACCTGAGCAGATTCGACATTTATTTAAGAACTGTCGTCTTATCGGCCGCCGATTCCGCCTCGCACATATTATGTTTGGCCGTGACATCATCGAAGTTGCGACTTTCCGAGGTCATCACCAAGAGCCAAGTAAGAACGTGTCACAGCAATCGAAAGAAGGCATGTTGCTGCGTGATAACGTGTACGGAAGTATTGATGAAGATGCAGAGCGTCGAGACTTTACCGTCAACGCGATGTACTACAACATTGCCAACTACGCGATTCATGATTACGCGGGAGGTATCGAAGATCTCGAAGATAAACTGATCCGTTTAATCGGCGATCCTGAAACGCGCTACCGTGAAGACCCTGTTCGCATGCTTCGTGCTGTACGATTTGCTGTAAAATTAGATTTCGATATCGAAGAGGAAACCGCTGCTCCGATTGAAGAGTTGGCCGGGTTACTTAGAGATATTCCAGCAGCTCGCTTATACGAAGAATCACTCAAGATGCTGCAATCAGGTCACGGATTAGAAACCTACCATCTAATGCGTGAATACAACCTATTCCAGCAACTGTTCCCAAGCGTGTCCCATTACTTCACGGCCGAATATGCTTCCAAAACAGAGCAAATGCTGGATCTAGTGCTGGACTCAACCGACATTCGCGTAGAAGAAGGGAAACGAATTAACCCAGCTTTCATGTTTGCAGCAATGCTATGGTACCCGCTTCAAGCTGTCGCAGAGAAACTGATGGAAGAGCGTAACTTCTCTTACTATGATGCCGTCATGGAAGCCAGCAACATTGTGCTGGATGAGCAAGTTAAAACCATTGCGATCCCTCGCCGTCATACTGCAACCATTCGCGAAATTTGGCAGTTACAACTTCGTATGCCTCGCCGCAACGGAAAACGCGCATTCCGTCTTATGGAGCTCAATAAGTTCCGTGCTGGTTTCGACTTCTTAGAAATGCGCGGTGAAATCGAAGGTGAAGAAACAGCGAAACTGGCAAAATGGTGGGAAACCTTCCAAAACGCGGGTCGCAATATGCGCCAAGCCATGGTAGCTGATCTCGATAGCAGTGATGATACAAAACCACGCCAGCGTCGTCGCAAGACCTTTCGTAAGAAAAAATCGAAGGCAAAATCATGATCACTGCATACATAGCAGTCGGCAGTAATTTGTCTGATCCAGTCACGCAGGCAAACAGTGCCATTGACGCGTTAAAAACCCTACCGAAGTCAACACTCCTTCAGGCTTCGATGCTGTATAGTAGCAGCCCTATGGGACCGCAAGATCAGCCCGATTACATCAACGCTGTCGTGGCAATTGAAACTGAATTAACGCCTCTTGAGCTGCTCAATTGCACTCAAGCAATTGAACAAGAACAAGGGCGTGTCCGTAAAGATGAACGCTGGGGCCCAAGAACCTTAGATCTCGATATCATCCTTTATGGCAATGAGGTGATGGATTCCGAACGGTTAACCATTCCCCACTACGGAATGAAAGAAAGAGAGTTTGTTCTCTACCCACTCGCTGAAATCGCACCAAGTTTAACGCTCCCTGATGGGACTGAGTTATCTGAGCTACTGAAACAAGTAGACAGAAATGGCCTCAGAATTTGGCAATCGTAGCCAACTCCTAGTAAGGAAAAACGATGAAAAAAATTACCATTAACGACCTAATGAAGTGGAAACAAGAAGGTCGTAAATTTGCTACTTCCACCGCTTATGATGCGAGCTTTGCTCAGTTATTTGAAAGTCAGGAAATGCCTGTTCTTCTAGTTGGGGATTCCCTAGGAATGGTACTGCAAGGAAAGCCAGATACCCTCCCCGTGACTGTTGAAGACATCGCTTATCATACTCGCTGTGTTCGCGCAGGCAGCCCAAACTCATTGCTCATGGCCGACATGCCATTTATGAGTTACGCAACGCCTGAACAAGCCTGTGAGAATGCTGCAAAGCTAATGCAGGCTGGTGCAAACATGGTAAAAATTGAGGGTGGTGACTGGTTAGTTGAGACCGTAAAAATGCTCGCTGAACGCGCGGTACCCGTTTGTGCTCATCTAGGGCTAACCCCACAATCTGTCAATATTTTCGGTGGATATAAGGTCCAAGGCCGTGATCAAGAAAAAGCCGATCGCATGGTGAAAGATGCCCTAGCCCTTCAAGAAGCAGGAGCGCAAATTGTATTACTTGAGTGTGTACCTGCAAGCTTAGCTGCGCGCATCACTGAGGTTCTAGATGTGCCTGTGATTGGTATTGGTGCTGGTAACGTGACTGATGGCCAGATCCTTGTCATGCACGATATGTTTGGTATTTCTGCTAACTACATGCCTAAATTCTCGAAAAACTTTTTGGCAGAAACTGGTGATATGCGACAAGCCGTTGCGAAATACATCGAAGATGTACAAAGCGGAGCCTTCCCAGACGACGCTCATACCATTGCCTAGAGGATTAACAGATGGAAACTTTTGCTGAAATTTCCGCCTTGCGTGAACAAATCAAACTTCACAAACGAGAAGGCCGTAAAGTTGCTTTTGTTCCGACAATGGGTAATTTGCATGAAGGCCACTTGACTCTGGTTCGTAAAGCTCGAGAACACGCAGACGTCGTCGTGGTAAGCATTTTCGTCAACCCAATGCAATTTGAGCGTGCTGATGATCTCAACAATTACCCACGCACACTTGAAGACGATCTAGCTAAACTTGCTGCTGAGAATGTCGATTTGGTCTTTACACCGACTCCAGAAATCATCTACCCAGAAGGCCTAGATAAACAAACGTTTGTCGAAGTACCCGGGTTATCAACCATTCTGGAAGGGGCTTCTCGCCCAGGTCACTTCCGTGGCGTCGCAACAATTGTCACCAAGCTATTCAATATTGTACAACCTGACGTTGCTTGCTTTGGTGAAAAAGACTTCCAGCAGCTTGCGGTTATTCGCAAGATGGTGGATGACCTCGCCATGGATATCGAAATTATTGGTGTCGCTACCGTACGCGAAATGGATGGCCTAGCGATGAGCTCACGTAATGGCCTACTGACCATTGATGAACGCCAACGTGCGCCAGTACTAGCGCGTACAATGCGCTGGATCAGCAGCGCTATGCGCGGTGGACGCGACGACTACGATTCCATTGTTGAAGACGCAAATGATCAATTGCGTGCTGCGGGTTTGCAGCCTGATGAAATCTTCATCCGTGATGCACGCACACTACAAGCGATTACAGCTGAAACTACACAGGCCGTTATTCTTATGTCAGCTTTCTTAGGAAAAGCACGTTTGATTGATAATCAAACGGTAGAAATGTCCGCTGAAGTGAAAGAAGAAGATTCCGCGGCTGAAACGGAATAACATCAGAAAACAAAAAAAGGGTTGATGATTACATCAACCCTTTTTTATTGCCGACAATATTTATGGTTACGAGCGCAGCCCAATACCACGGGTTACCAAATAGTGTGCAACCGCATACAAGGCCACAATAAATACACTCAAGACAGAAAATGACGTGATGATGCCAACATCAGAAACACCAAGAAACCCATAACGGAACGCATTTACCATATAAACAATCGGATTTATTTTTGATACCCCTTGCCAAAACTCCGGCAATAAACTGATCGAATAGAAGACGCCACCTAGGTATGTCAAAGGCGTTAACACAAAAGTCGGAATGATTGAGATATCATCGAACGTCTTGGCAAAAACCGCGTTAATCAACCCACCAAGCGCAAACACAATGGAAGTCATAAATACCGTTGCAATGATGATCCCCCAGTGATCCACCTGCAAATCAACAAAAAATAGCGATACGCAGGTCACGATAGTGCCAACCAATAAGCCGCGAACGACCCCACCCATGACAAACCCTGCGATGATCACGTAATTTGGCACAGGAGCCACTAACAGCTCTTCAATATTCCGTTGAAACTTAGCGCTAAAGAATGACGATGCCACGTTCGAGTACGAATTGGTGATCACTGACATCATGATCAAACCCGGAACGATATATTCCATATAACTAAAGCCATTCATTTCACCGATTCTGGAGCCAATCAGGCTACCGAAAATGATGAAATACAACGTCATGGTGATCGCTGGCGGAACTAGAGTTTGCACCCAGATCCGCGTAAAACGATTGATCTCTTTAGCCAGCAAGCTGCGAAAAGCCGTCCAATACAACTGATACATGTTATTCGCCCCCTTCTCTCACGATGCTGACAAACAGCTCTTCTAATCGATTGGCTTTATTTCGCATCGACAATACCTTTACTCCTTGCTCGGTTAACTGAGTAAAAATACCGTTCAGCCCTTGAGTCTTCTCTATTTCAATTTCCAAAGAACCGACACTAAACTGCTGTTTAATCACTCCTTCCAGTTTCGGCTCTGGTGCACCTTCCTCAAGATCGAGGATGAAGGTTTCCACCTGCAACTTATTCAGCAAGCTCTTCATGGTGGTGTTCTCTATCAGCTCACCTTTGTTGATGATACCGATATTGCGACACAGCATTTCTGCTTCTTCAAGGTAATGAGTGGTGAGAATGATGGTGATGCCTTGCTCGGAGTTAATTTCCTTGAGGAACTCCCACATAGAGCGGCGCAGTTCAATATCAACCCCAGCGGTTGGTTCATCGAGAATGAGCAGTTGAGGCTCATGCATGAGCGCACGTGCAATCATTAAACGACGCTTCATGCCACCTGACAGATTTCGTGCACGTTCATTGCGTTTTTCCCAAAGATCGAGTTTAGATAGATACTTTTCTGCTCTTTCTTCCGCTAATGATTTAGAGACGCCGTAATAGCCCGCTTGCTGCATGACGATCTGCTTTACTGTCTCAAACTGGTTAAAGTTAAACTCTTGTGGAACGAGCCCTAAATTTTGCTTCGCTAATTCCAAGTCGGTATCGATATCGAAACCAAACACTTTTACCTTGCCAGAGGTCTTATTAACTAAAGAAGAAATCACCCCGATGGTGGTTGATTTACCTGCCCCATTAGGTCCGAGTAAGGCATAAAAATCGCCTTTCTCAACATTCAGGCTAATGCCTTTCAATGCTTCAAATCCACCCGCATACGTTTTGCGAAGCTGTTCTATTTCCAATGCATACATTGCGTCACATTACCATTTTGCTTGTTTTGCTAACTCTATCATCCAAGGGAATTCAATAACTTGGATTGAGGATACTCGTATCGCAATACCCTTTGAACCCACAGAAAAGCCAAGATATATTGTCAATATCAATACGAGAGATGATTTGGATTAGTTTATCGTCGAATAACGATGAACACAATCAAACCTTTCGGCTTTTTTCGAAATATTGATAAAAAAATACGCCGCAGGACTGATTTCCTGCGGCGTACAATAAAGGAAATAATGCTATTTTCTAACTAAACGACGTTCAACTCATGCTCATCATCACCCATATGGCGAACAACGGCCTTCAAAGCTTCATAACGGAATGAGTAAGTATTTTCATCCGGAACCAAATCCAATACATGAAACTTTTCCAGTTGCTGGCGTGTTTGCTCATTTGGACACAACAAATAGACACGACAATTGGCATCCAATGCATCTTTAATTGCGTTTTCAAGTGCTAAACCAACAGTCACATCGATCATTGGTACATCCGTCAAATCAAGAACCATGGCTTCATAGTCCGCGATACTGCTGTGTTGGCGTGAAATGGCTTTCGATACACTGAAAATCATAGGTCCAGACAGGTAGAAAAATAGTACCTTACCATCCGCCCGATCCAACAAAGCACGCTCACTGTCCGTTAAAGGCACATCGTCTTCATCTGCATCACTAATCGCCTTCACTTGTCTTGCTTGCTCTCGACTCAAACGTTCAATGATAATGATATTGGAGATAAATACCCCCAAGCCAACTGCCACAATCAAGTCCACAAATACTGTCAGCAACATAACGCCATACATTACTGCCATACCTGGGAAACTGACTTTGTGCGCGCGTTGGATAAAGCTCCAGTCAAGAATATTGAAACCCACATAAACAGCAATACCAGCTAATACAGCCATAGGGATAGGTTCAGTCAAACCACTTGCAACCAAGACCACCAGCGCAAGAATCAACGCCCGAATCACACCAGACAACGGTGAACGTGCGCCAACTTGGATATTCGTGACTGTGCCCATGGTCGCACCAGCACCCGGTAAAGCACCAAACAGACCGGAAATCATGTTGGCTAAACCTTGGCCGCGCAGCTCTTTGTCGGAATCATGCTCTTTACGGGTGAGCGAGTCACCAATTACCGCAGTTAATAAAGTATCAATACACCCAAGCGTGCCCAATACCAAAGCATCAATCACCATTTCAGTGAACATTGCCGGATCAATATGGGGAATCACAAGTGAAGGTAAGCCAGCTGGAATTTCACCAATACGGCGAATATCTTCAGCATCAAATAGAATAACCGACAGTAATGTCACGGCTACCAGCGCGACTAACTGTGCTGGGACATACTTGCGATATTGTTTAGGGAAAAAGAATAAGATACCTAACGTCAATAGGCCTAAAAACAGTTCACTAAACTTCAGGTTTGATATTGTATCCGGTAGTGCAGACAAAGTGCCTAACACACCACCTGAAGGGGCTGGGTGACCAAGCAAAGGAGATAACTGCAAGATTATGAGGATCACCCCAATTCCCGACATAAAGCCGGAAATCACACTATATGGCATCAAAGTGACGTATTTTCCAAGCTTAAGCGTCCCTAATAAAACCTGAAAAGCCCCCGCCATCATAACCACAGTAAAAGTCATCGCCATACCCGTCTCTGGGTACTTCGCCATCATGCTGGTTAACACCGCTGTCATGATCACCGTCATTGGACCGGTGGGCTCAGAAATTAGGGTATTGGAGCCACCAAATAGTGAAGCAAATAAGCCCACCATAATCGCACCCCAAAGGCCGGCTTCCGCTCCTGCCCCAGATGCCACACCAAACGCTAAGGCTAAAGGCAAAGAGATAATGGCAGTCGTTACACCACCAAATGCATCCCCTTTTAGGTTGATGTCTTCAAAACGACGTCCAAACAACATACTGCTCCCTGCTGTTAAACAATTAAACCGTACAACTTTAACAAATGTTATGCATCATCGATAAGGTTTAATCTTATCGCTTTTTGCTTACTTATAACCATTCGTTAGTATATCGGCTAAGTTTATGATTTTTTGGTGCAAGAACACGTCAGATGAGTGCAACATCGGTCACTTTTTCCGGGATAGAAATTGTAACATTGTGTATAGTGGTGCAAGTTTTCTTTAATCATTGGTCCGTAAGATGCCGGAAATTAAACAGCTTTTTGATAACAATTCGAAGTGGTCTGAATCACTCAAAGCAGAGAGCCCAGAATATTTCAGTAAATTAGAAGAAGGCCAGAGTCCTGGCTTTTTATGGATTGGTTGCTCAGACAGCCGCGTTCCCGCCGAAAGACTAACTGGACTCTATTCTGGAGAGTTATTTGTTCACCGAAATGTAGCCAATCAAGTCATCCATACCGACTTAAATTGCTTATCAGTCGTTCAGTACGCAGTTGATGTCCTCAAAGTGAAGCATGTCATTGTCTGTGGTCATTATGGCTGTGGTGGCGTCAATGCCGCGATTGATAACCCGCAATTAGGTCTTATCAATAATTGGTTGCTTCATATACGCGATCTCTACTTTAAGCATCGTAGTTACTTAGATGAAATGCCAGAAGCCGATCGTGCAGACAAACTCGGAGAAATCAACGTTGCCGAGCAAGTTTATAACTTAGGTAATTCAACCATCATGCAAAACGCATGGGAACGTGGGCAGGAAGTCGAAATCCACGGTGTCGTATATGGAATTGGTGATGGCAAATTACAGTATCTTGGCGTACGGTCCAACTCAAGAGAGACGGTAGAAACCTCTTATCAAAAAGCAATGGATTCCATTTTAAATCCTGAACGCACACTACTCTGTCGCTAGACGCGATATAAACAAAAACGCCCGCTGACACAGCGGGCGTTTTATTAAAGCACTCGGTTTATTCTTGCGGCACAACCTTACCAATGTATGGTAAGTGACGATATTTTTGCGCGTAATCAATACCGACACCAACAACAAACTCATCAGGAATTTCGAAACCGATCCACTTCACATCAACATCAACCTCACGGCGAGATGGCTTATCGAGTAAAGTACAAATTTCAATAGACTTAGGTTCACGAAGGCTCAGGATTTCTTTAACTTTATTCAAAGTATTACCAGTATCGATAATATCTTCGACCAATAGAACGTCTTTTCCTTTAATGTCATCATCCAGATCTTTAAGGATGCGAACATCGCGAGAACTTTCCATTGTGTTGCCATAGCTCGATGCCGTCATGAAATCAACGCAGTGAGTAATATCGATTGCACGTGCCAAATCAGCCATAAATACAAATGATCCGCGTAGTAAGCCAACCATGACCAGATCTTCGCTACCTTTATAGTGCTCAGTAATCTGTTTACCTAGCTCTTGTACTCGTTTGCTGACCTCTTGCTCAGAAATCATTACTTCTACTGTATGTTTCATACCAATCTCGTTTTTACTAGGGACAATAGCTGACTATAGCTCAGCTATGACGTAATCGTTTAGGTCGGCATTCTATCATTCCTGTAGCAATGAAAAAACCACACAGCCGTTCGCATTTTTTTCAACATCGAACAGCAATCAAGCAATTACTTATTAACAAAAGTGATTATAAATTAATCGGAAACCGTTGACCTGACGAATATGCACCATTACACTCATATAGCTTTAAGCACAATAATAAAATACTAAATAGGGCATAAGCCCACTATAACAACTCAATTGGCAAGGATTAATCTATTATGGACACAATAGCTAAAAGACCGCGAACCCGTCTTTCTCCACAAAAACGTAAGCAACAACTGATGGAAATTTCATTAGAAGTGTTTGCTCGTCGAGGAATTGGACGTGGTGGTCACGCCGATATTGCTGAAATCGCTCAGGTTTCAGTTGCAACGGTATTTAACTACTTCCCAACTCGAGAAGACTTAGTTGACGATGTTCTCAATTATGTAGTTCGTCAATTCTCTAACTTCTTATCAGACAACATTGACCTCGACTTACCTGCTCGTGAGAATTTACAAAATCTCACCTCAGCGATGGTTGAGCTTGTCGTCAATGACTGCCACTGGCTAAAAGTATGGTTTGAATGGAGTGCATCAACACGTGATGAAGTTTGGCCGTTATTTGTAACAACTAACCGTACCAACCAACTTCTAGTACAAAATATGTTTGTCAAAGCAATAGAACGTGGTGAAGTGTGTGATGAGCACGATCCTGCAGATCTTGCGACGCTTTTCCACGGTATCTGCTACTCATTGTTTGTTCAATCAAACCGAGTACATAACCAAAAAGCGATTGAGAAACTCACTCAAAGCTACCTAGATATGCTTTGCATTTACAAGCATGAGCAGTAAAAGATCTTGTTGATCTAAAGCCAGCATCTCGCTGGCTTTTTTAATCAGATATAAAAAAACCGCTGCAATGCAGCGGTTTTAATTTATCTATCGATGAAAAATTACTTTTTCTTCTTCGCTTTTGCATTTGGTAGGTCAGTGATTGTACCTTCAAATACTTCTGCCGCTAAGCCCACTGATTCGTGTAACGTTGGGTGAGCGTGGATAGTCAGTGCGATATCTTCTGCATCACAACCCATTTCGATTGCAAGGCCGATTTCACCTAGTAGCTCACCACCGTTCGTACCAACGATAGCACCACCGATTACGCGGTGAGTTTCTTTATCGAAGATAAGCTTCGTCATACCATCCGCGCAGTCAGATGCGATTGCACGACCTGACGCAGCCCATGGGAATGTCGCTACTTCGTAGTTAATGCCTTCCGCTTTTGCTTCTTTCTCAGTCTTACCAACCCATGCCACTTCTGGCTCAGTGTAAGCAATTGAAGGAATTACTTTCGGATCGAAGTAGTGCTTCTTACCCGCAATAACTTCTGCAGCAACGTGACCTTCATGCACACCTTTGTGAGCAAGCATTGGTTGACCAACGATATCCCCGATAGCAAAGATATGAGGTACGTTAGTGCGCATCTGCTTATCAACGTTGATGAAGCCGCGCTCGTCGATTTCTAGACCCGCTTTCTCACCGTCGATAAGCTGACCGTTAGGTACACGACCGATAGCAACAAGAACAGCATCGTAGCGCTCAGCTTCTGCTGGTGCTTTCTTGCCTTCCATTGAAACGTAGATACCATCTTCTTTCGCTTCAACTGCCGTTACTTTGGTTTCTAGCATTAGGTTGAACTTGTTCTTGATACGCTTAGTGTACACTTTCACGATATCTTTATCCGCAGCTGGGATAACTTGGTCGAACATTTCAACAACGTCGATTTGAGAACCTAGCGAGTGATAAACCGTACCCATTTCTAGGCCGATGATACCACCACCCATGATCAGAAGTTTTCCAGGAACTTCTTTCAGCTCTAGCGCGTCTGTTGAGTCCCAGATACGTGGATCTTCATGAGGAATAAATGGCAGCTTGATTGGACGAGAGCCCGCAGCAACGATCGCGTTGTCAAAGTTAACAACAGTTTTGCCTTCTTCGCCTTCCACTTCAATCGTGTTAGGACCAGTGAATTTACCAAAACCATTAACCACGTTTACTTTACGCATCTTCGCCATACCGCCAAGACCGCCAGTCAATTGGTTAATAACTTTCTCTTTCCACTTACGGATTTTATCGATATCAGTTTGAGGTTCGCCGAATACGATGCCGTGTTCTGCTAACGCTTTTGCTTCTTCGATAACTTTAGATACGTGTAGAAGTGCTTTTGATGGGATACAACCCACATTTAGACACACACCACCAAGAGTGCTGTAACGCTCGATAAGAACAGTGTCCAGACCTAAGTCTGCACAACGGAATGCAGCGGAGTAACCAGCAGGACCGGCACCAAGTACTACTACCTGGGCTTTAATTTCTTTGCTCATTTTGACCTCTTGTAGTCATTATCCCTAACAGGCTGAGTAGGTATTGATTCGATTTGTTTTACGTGTGGTTTGTTTTAAACATTATTTTCAGACCGCCAACAGTTTACAGAGATGTTAATGGTGTGAAAAGTAAATCAATTTAGCCTGTGAGCTAGACGACAATTCGCTTGAGAATCCCTCAACTCTTGTAAGGGATAGCTGGCAAATCATCGCTATTTATTAACAGAGGCGGCTCAGTTGCCGCCTCTAAAATCATCTAAATCCGAATTAAAGAACTAGACGACGAATGTCTGATAGCGCACCATTTAGGAAAGTAATGAAGCGCGCCCCTTCAGCACCATCGATCACACGGTGGTCGTATGATAGAGACAGTGGAAGCTGTAAGCGAGGTTCGAATTCTTTACCGTTCCATACAGGTTTCATTTCAGACTTAGACACACCAAGGATACCAACTTCTGGCGCGTTTACGATTGGCGTAAATGCTGTGCCGCCGATACCACCAAGGCTTGAGATTGTGAAACAACCGCCTTGCATGTCAGCCGCAGTTAGCTTACCAGCACGTGCTTTCTTAGAAACAGCCATTAGCTCTTCAGATAGCTCGTAGATGCCTTTCTTGTTCACGTCTTTAAATACAGGAACAACTAGGCCGTTAGGCGTATCTACTGCGATACCGATGTTCACGTATTTCTTCAGAATGATGCTTTCGCCATCTTCAGATAGAGAAGAATTGAACGCAGGGAACGCTTCAAGCGCTTTAGCCGCTGCTTTCATGATGAAGACAAGTGGCGTGATCTTCATACCAGTGTCTTTCTTCGCTTCGATAGCATTCTGCTCTTTACGGAATGCTTCTAGCTCAGTGATATCAGCGTTGTCCCACTGTGTAACGTGAGGGATCATTACCCAGTTACGGTGTAGGTTAGCACCTGAGATCTTCTTGATCTTAGAAAGCTTCTGAACTTCAGTCTCACCGAATTTGCTGAAATCAACTTTTGGCCAAGGTAGTAGACCAAGAGCTGCACCGTCGCCTTTGCCAGATGCTACAGCACCAGACTCAAGACGCTTAAGTGCATCTTTAACGTAAGCTTGAACGTCTTCTTTAAGAATACGGCTCTTACGACCTGTACCTTTAACCTTAGATAGGTTAACGCCGAATTCACGTGCAAGACGACGAACAACTGGAGACGCATGTGCGTAATCGTTGTTTTCTTGGAAATCGCCAGTCGCTGCTGGAGCTGCTGCCGCTGGAGCTTCAGCTTTAGGAGCTGGTGCTGCTATAGGTGCCGCTGCTTGAGCTGGAGCCGCTGCAGGAGCAGGTGCTGCGCCTGCAACTTCGAATACCATGATTAGAGAGCCAGTCGTTACTTTGTCGCCTTCAGCAATCTTGATCTCTTTAACTGTACCTGCGAATGGTGCTGGTACTTCCATAGAAGCTTTGTCGCCTTCAACAGTGATTAGAGATTGCTCTTCTTCTACTGTATCGCCAACTTTAACCATGATCTCAGTAACTTCTACTTCGTCACCGCCGATATCTGGAACGCTAACTTCTTTTTCTGCTGATGCCGCAGGAGCTGCTGCTGGAGCCGCTTCAACTGCAGGAGCAGCTGCTACTGGCGCACCAGAGCCTGCTACTTCGAATACCATCACAAGAGATCCAGTTGTTACTGAATCACCTTCAGCAATCTTGATCTCTTTAACCGTACCTGCAAATGGTGCTGGTACTTCCATAGAAGCTTTGTCGCCTTCTACAGTTAGAAGTGATTGCTCTTCTTCTACTGCATCGCCAACTTTAACCATGATTTCAGTAACTTCTACTTCGTCGCCACCGATATCAGGAACGTGAACTTCTTTAAACTCTGCCGCTGCTGCTGGAGCTGGAGCCGCTGCTGGAGCTGCTTCTGCCGCAGGAGCAGGTGCAGCGTCAGCTGCACCCTCGGCTTCGAAAATCATGATAAGAGAACCAGTCGTAACAGAATCACCTTCTGCAACTTTGATTTCTTTAACAATACCTGCTTGAGACGCTGGAACTTCCATAGAAGCTTTGTCGCCTTCTACAGTGATCAGAGACTGTTCTTCTTCAACCTTGTCGCCAACGCTTACAAGAATCTCAGTAACTTCAACCTCATCCGCACCGATGTCAGGTACATTAATTTCGATTGCCATTGCTTATTTACCTTCTAGTTAAGCGCTGTATTAAGCGTAAAGTGGGTTTGTTTTTTCAGTGTCGATGTTGAACTTAGCAATAGCTTCAGCCACAACAGACTTCTCAACATCACCACGTTTCGCTAGTTCAGTTAGTGCCGCAACGACTACGTAGCCTGCATTAACTTCGAAGTGACGACGTAGGTTTTCACGACTGTCTGAGCGACCGAAGCCGTCAGTACCAAGAACTTTGTAAGATTCAGTAGGCATGAATGCACGTACTTGCTCAGCGTAGTTCTTCATGTAATCCGTCGCAGCGATTGCTGGTTCGTTACCAAGAACAGTAGTGATGTAAGGCACTTTCGCTTCAGCTTCTGGGTGAAGCATGTTGTAGCGCTCTGCATTTTGGCCATCACGAGTTAGCTCGTTGAATGAAGTTACAGAGAATACGTCAGATGCTACGCCGTACTCTTCACTTAGGATAATTGCTGCTTTACGTACTTCGTTCATGATAGTACCAGAGCTCATTAGCTGAACTTTACCCTTAGCACCTTCGTGAGACTCAAGCTTGTAGATACCTTTACGGATGCCTTCTTCAGCGCCTTCTGGCATTGCTGGCATTGCGTAGTTTTCATTCATTACTGTTAGGTAGTAGTAAATGTTTTCTTGCTCAGGACCGTACATACGACGGATACCGTCTTGCATGATTACAGCTAGCTCGTAAGCGAATGTTGGGTCGTAAGAGATACAGTTCGGGATAGTGTTCGCTTGAATGTGCGAGTGACCATCTTCGTGCTGTAGACCTTCACCGTTCAGTGTTGTACGACCAGCTGTAGCACCTAGTAGGAAGCCACGAGCTTGTTGGTCACCTGCTAGCCATGCCATGTCACCAATACGTTGGAAACCGAACATTGAGTAGTAGATGTAGAACGGGATCATTGGCAGATCGTTTGTGCTGTAAGAAGTAGCAGCAGCAACCCAAGATGCCATTGAACCTAGTTCGTTGATACCTTCTTGAAGAACTTGGCCTGATGTTGCTTCTTTGTAGTAAGAAACGATGCCTTTATCTTCAGGTGTGTATTCTTGACCGTCTGGGTTGTAGATACCCACTTGACGGAATAGACCTTCCATACCGAATGTACGCGCTTCATCACAGATGATAGGAACGATGTTCTTACCGATGTTCTTATCTTTAAGCAGGATGTTCAACGTACGTACATAAGCCATAGTCGTTGAGATTTCACGCTTCTGAGCACCAAGTAGAGGAGCGAACTCTTCTAGTTCAGGTACTTTGAACTCTTGCGTAAACTTAGGCAGACGCTGTGGCGTGTAACCTTTCAGAGCTTTACGACGAGCATGCAGGTATTCGTATTCCGCTGAACCTTCTTCCAGTTTTAGGTATGGAAGCTCAGCCACTTTCTCATCAGAAAGAATGTCTTGTAGACCGAGACGATCACGTAGGTATTGTACGTGAGTCATGTCCATCTTCTTAACACCGTGAGCGATGTTCTTACCTTCAGCCGCTTCACCCATGCCGTAACCTTTAACAGTCTTAGCTAGGATTACCGTTGGCTTGCCGTTTGTTTCTTTTGCATTGTTGAATGCAGCGAACAGTTTAGAAGAGTCATGACCGCCACGCTTCAATTCGAAGATTTGGTCGTCAGTCATGTCTGCAACTAGTGCAGCAGTCTCTGGGTACTTACCAAAGAAGTGCTCACGTACGTATGCGCCATCTTTAGATTTGAATGTTTGGTAGTCGCCATCGATCGTTTCGTTCATAAGCTGTAGTAGCTTACCAGTTGTATCTTTAGCTAGTAGTGCATCCCAGTTGTTACCCCAGATCACTTTAACTACGTTCCAACCTGCACCTTTAAATAGACCTTCAAGCTCTTGAATGATCTTACCGTTACCCATTACAGGGCCATCTAGACGCTGAAGGTTACAGTTGATTAGGAAACATAGGTTGTCTAGTTTCTCACGCGCAGCGAAAGAAATAGCACCACGTGATTCTGGCTCATCCATCTCACCGTCGCCTAGGAAAGCGTAGACACGTTGAGCAGAAGTATCTTTAAGGCCACGGCCTTCTAGGTACTTAAGGAAACGCGCTTGGTAAATAGCAGATATTGGACCAAGACCCATAGATACTGTTGGGAATTGCCAGAACTCAGGCATCAGTTTAGGGTGCGGGTATGAAGGAACACCTTTACCGTCTACTTCTTGACGGAAGTTGTCTAGCTGCTCTTCAGTTAGACGACCTTCAACGAATGCACGAGAGTAGATACCCGGTGAAATGTGACCTTGGTAGTAAACTAGATCGCCACCGTCCGTCTCGTTTGGAGCACGGAAGAAGTGGTTGAAACAAACTTCGTAGAACGCTGCAGCTGACTGGTAAGAAGCCATATGACCACCTAGGTCTAGGTCTTTCTTAGAAGCACGCAATACGATCATGATTGCGTTCCAGCGAATAATCGAACGAATACGACGCTCAAGAGTTACATCACCAGGGTAAGCTGGTTCTTGTGCTGCTGGAATAGTGTTGATGTAGTTTGTGTTGATGCCAGTTGGCATATCAACGCCGTCTAGACGTGCTTTTTCTAGAACGGTTTCTAATAGAAACTGAGCACGTTCTACACCTTCTTCACGAACAACGGATTCAAGGGCTTGTAGCCAATCTTGAGTTTCCAGTGCATCTACGTCATGCTTCATGTCAGACATGGCGATCTATCCTTCTGTTGGTTGGATCTAGTTACTTAAGTAACGCTTCTTTATGAATCGTTACCTTGCTGAATTCGACGCAAAGAACGCTCTCGTCGAGACTCTTCACGAGTCAAATCCAACAATGTTTCTTCAATATAAGCCAAATGTGAATGACACATTTCACGCGCCTGTTCAGGCTGACCAGAAACGATCGCTTCAACAATATTGGCTCGGTGTTTACTTACTTTCTCGACCACTTCATCGCGGCGATGTAAGAGCTTTAAATTCTGTAAGATATTTTGCTCTAGCAGTGGCGCCAAGCTTCGAACAATGTGAAGAAGAACGACGTTATGTGCCGCTTCCGTCAAAGCGATTAGAAACTGCATGACTGCAGTAGCTTCACCTTCAATGTTCTTATTTTCTTGAGCGCTACTGATTGTTTTCAAGCACGCTTGAATACGAGCAAAATCTTCGTCGGTACCACGTAAAGCAGCAAAATACGCAGAAATACCTTCCATCGCATGACGCGTTTCCAGTAGATCCAGCTGAGTTTCCGAGTGGCTAGACAATAAATTTAGCAGAGGATCAGAAAAGCTTGTCCAGATGTTCTCACTAACAAACGTCCCACCACCTTGTCGGCGAGTAAGAAGTTTTTTTGCTTCCAAGCGTTGAATAGCTTCACGAATCGAAGGGCGAGAAACATCGAACTGCTTTGCCAGTTCGCGCTCTGGTGGCAACTGCTGCCCCGGAGACAATGTTCCTTCTACAATCAACCGTTCTAATTCTTGCTCGATAACATCTGAGAGCTTTGGCTGACGAATCCTTTGATAAGCCATAATTTATTGTTCTTTTACTCTTTGCTGTTAATTGGTAATACCAATTTTAAGATGGGGATGAAATTAACATAATTAAAACGTCAGTGTCCAGCCAAAAATTGACCCAAATCATAGAACAAGCCACAACCCAACACTTTGATAACAATAGTTGATTAAAACAGCAAAGTAATTGGTATTACCAATTACAAAATATAAACAGACAGGAGATTCTCTGGCCAGATATCACATTAATTAGCATTTTTTAAAGAAAAATGACGAATTACTTATCGATGTGGATAGGAGAAGATGGCAAGGTGAAAATTTTGTGACAGGCAAAAGAAAACCGACTACAAAAGAGTCGGCTTTATTGAACTCATTGATATCTCTCTGTTGAATCTCAGTTTTGTAAGCAACACTGGCTTAAGCAATACGCATCTGTATCCAGCTAGCGAGCTTCTATATGCTCAATCATTAACTGCAATGACTGATTACCACGAAACTCATTAATATCGAGTTTGTAAGCAAGGCGTACAGTTTTGACTGAAGCATCCGGCCAGCGGCGTAAATCAATATTAAAGGCAATACCATCAATCATAATGTTCGTTGGATGACCTTTGAAAAGTGGCTCCAACATCAACTTAAGATGCTTTTCCCCCACCAGTTTCTGATGCAACACTTTGAATTCACCATCAAAAACAGGCTCTGGAAATGCTTGTCCCCATGGGCCACCAGCACGAAGCATTTCTGCAACCGTCATCGAAAATTCTTCTGGTTTTAGCTCACCATCAGAAAGGATGACGCCTTTCAATAGCGCTTCATCAAGATCTTGTTTCACCGCTTGGTTAAATAACTGTGTAAAACGCTCAAAATCTTTCTCTAAGATCGTCAAACCTGCAGCCATCGCATGACCGCCAAACTTAATGATCAAGCCGGGATTTTGCGTATCTATACGATCTAACGTATCGCGCATATGCAAACCAGGGATCGAGCGGCATGACCCTTTGATTGAACCTTCACCGCCATCAGCAAATGCAATCACAGGGCGATGAAATTTATCCTTAATGCGGGAAGCTAAGATACCGATAACGCCTTGATGCCAGTCACGTTGAAACAAAACCAATCCATGCGGCATGTCGTTCTCACCAAACTGCAGACGCTCACAAATCGCCATCGCCTCTTGCTTCATGCCTTCTTCAATCTCTTTACGAGTTTGATTTAAACCGTCCAGTTCACTCGCCATTCTTCGCGCAGCATGAATGTTATTACTCATCAAAAGTTCAACACCAAAGGACATATCATCTAAACGGCCTGCGGCATTGATCCTTGGGCCTAGCGCGAATCCGAAATCAGAAGCAACTAAGCGGCGAGCATCGCGCTTTGCCACTTCAATCAGAGCTTGAATGCCGGGACGAGCCTTACCCGCGCGAATACGCTGCAACCCTTGGTGTACCAAAATGCGATTATTTTCATCCAGAGGCACTACATCAGCAACGGTACCCAAAGCAACTAAGTCAATCAGTTCCATCAACTTAGGCTCCGGCATGCCTTGCTCGGCAAACCAACCTATTTTGCGCATATGAACGCAGAGTGCCATCATCAAGTAAAAAGCAACACCAACACCAGCCAAGGCTTTAGAAGGAAAGTCACAACTGTGCAGATTTGGATTCACCATGGCATCCACTTGTGGCAGTTCATGCCCAGGAAGGTGATGATCCGTCACCAGAACGGTTAGCCCTTGCTCTTTTGCATAACGAACCCCTTCAATTGAAGAGACACCATTATCCACCGTCATGATCACTTCTGCGCCAATCTCAATCGCTTGATCGACCACTTCTGGGCTTAGGCCATATCCATCTTCGAATCGGTTTGGTACCAAATAATCCACATTATTGGAGCCAAGCATACGTAAGGCAAGCACAGACAAGGCAGAGCTGGTTGCGCCATCGGCATCAAAGTCACCCACCACAATAATGCGTTTGTTTTGCTGTAAAGCATCAAACAGCAACGTCACCGCAGCGTCTATGCCACCAAGCTTTTGATAGGAATGCAGCGCCTTAGCAGCCTTTTCGAGCTGCTCGACATTATTGATACCGCGATTGATGTAAATGCGTTTGAGTAACGGAGGAATACTATCTGGAAGCGTAGTTAAATCGGCTTCTGGGCGACGTTGAATTTCAATCATAATCATTAAAAAAGGGCCTTCAATGAGGCCCATGATGAGAATTTATTGGATGGATTGCAAACGTTCTAGCAATTTCTCAGGAGGTAGGTAACCACCGACCATCTCGCCATTAGGAAGGAAAATTGCTGGCGTTCCACTAATACCAAGCTCTTTACCTAGCTGATAGTGCTGCTTAATAGTGCTCTGACACTGAGCAAAGTTCTCACCTTTCTCCGGCATAACACGATTAATTTTCGCATCATGCATCGCAGATTTTGGCTCCGATGAACACCAAATTGCAGCCATTTGATCCGCGACAGGACTTACGCCACCTTGGCGTGGAAATGCAAGGTAACGAATTGTGATACCTAGGTCATTGTATTCTTTCATTTCGCTATGCAAGCGCACACAATAGCCACATGTAATGTCAGTAAATACCGTGACCACGTATTTCTCATTCTCTGCTTTGAACTCAATCATACTGTCTTGCAGTTTGGCAAGCTTCTCGACATTAAGTGGCGCCTGACGTTTAGCCACTACATCAACATACTGACCATCATCAGCCAAGCTAAAGAGTGTCCCTGCAATAAAGAACTTACCATCAGGTGACGCAT
Organism: Vibrio sp. TRT 21S02; assembly: GCF_050113675.1. Taxonomy (NCBI): domain Bacteria; kingdom Pseudomonadati; phylum Pseudomonadota; class Gammaproteobacteria; order Vibrionales; family Vibrionaceae; genus Vibrio; species Vibrio sp. TRT 21S02. The sequence continues at coordinate 38,758 of NZ_JBNJOI010000003.1, read as the reverse complement.
ATAATGGGCCGCCGGAAGTTTGCACTTCAACCAATCCTTCAATCTCTGAAAGAATCACATCATCGACGTTTAAACGTAATTTGCTAAAACGCTCAATCAGTTCTTCTTTGTTAAATTCGTTTGCCTGCGTTGCGACTGGCGCTGCTGTTGCTTTAACTTGTTCTTGGTTCGTATCGTCAGCATTACAAGCGGCGACAAAAAGTGGTAATGCCAATATGGGTAGTCGGCGTAGTACGCTCATTAATTTCTTCCTTATCAAGCCCTTGGATGGTGCTCACTATGAATTTGTTTAAGCCTTTCGGTGGCTACATGAGTATAAATTTGTGTTGTCGATAAGTCACTATGCCCCAATAGCATCTGCACCACACGTAAGTCCGCCCCATAATTTAATAAATGGGTGGCAAAAGCATGCCTCAATACGTGAGGAGAAAGCTGTTCACTATCGATCCCCGCCAAAACGGCATAATGCTTAATACGATGCCAAAAAGTCTGCCGCGTCATTTGACGAGCCCGCTTACTCGGAAACACCACATCAGATGTTTGCTCACCAAGCAATATTGACCGCCCTTCATGCAGAAAAGTTTCAATCCATTCAATGGCATTTTCTCCCATTGGGACCAAACGCTCTTTTCCGCCTTTACCCATAACGCGAACAACGCCTTGGCGTAAACTCATGTTTTCCATGGTTAAGCTAACAAGTTCAGTAACACGAAGACCCGTAGCATAAAGTAATTCCAGCATGGCTTTATCACGTAGCTCCATCGGATCATTAGGGTCCGGCGCATCCAGCAGCGCTTCAACCTGCGCTTCCGTCAAATCCTTAGGCAGTCGTTTAGGTAGCTTCGGACTAACTAACAGCGCACTAGGATCATCCGCGCGCAATTTTTCCCGATGCAAATATTGAAATAAACGACGGATCGCAGACAACATTCTAGCTCTGGATGTTTGTTTGTATCCTGCATCCACCAACCAAGTTTGATACTCCTGCAACCCAGACAAGCTAATGAAGTCCAGACGATAATTATGCTCCGTCATCCACTGCAGTAGCTTCACTAGATCATTACGATAAGATGCTAACGTGTTTTCAGATAAACCACGTTCCATCCACATAGTATCGAGAAATTGTTCAATCAGCCCATGATCGGGCGAATTCATTTCAGACACGACAAACCTCTGATATTTAATTCTTCGCCAATGTAAGGGAGGCATAAAAACAAAGCCATAAAAAAATCGTTTTATACAGATAATCGCTGCATTCTTGTGTCATTTGTGGTTAGAATTCCCAACCCTGATTCCAATAATAGTGATGTAACAGAGATGAAAATCGGTTTATTTTACGGTTCAACCACCTGCTATACCGAAATGGCAGCAGAAAAAATACGTGCCATCATCGGTGAAGAGCTGCTCGATATTCATAATGTCAAAACGTCAGATCTGAGCTTAATGAATGACTACGATTTGTTGATCCTCGGAATTTCCACGTGGGACTTTGGCGAAATACAAGAAGACTGGAACGAGCTATGGGATCAGGTCAGTGAGTTATCACTTAAAGGCAAAACTGTTGCTCTTTTTGGCCTAGGCGATCAAGAAGGTTACGGAGAGTGGTATCTTGATGCCATGGGTATGCTTCATGATGAAGTCATCAAAGCGGGCGCAAAGGTCATTGGTTATTGGCCAAATGACGAACACTATGAGTTTGAAGCTTCCAAAGCCCTCACGGCAGATGGCAGCCTTTTTGTTGGGTTAGCACTGGATGAAGACTCCCAATACGAACTTAGTGATGAACGCATCGCTACTTGGGTTGAGCAGGTGCTCATCGAGTATCAAGAAACACTCTGAGCTCAATCCCCGAGCGCTTTTCTCTAGGAACACAACCCTTTTTTAAAGCGAACCCAATCAAAGACGAGCCCCGGATCAGTTTTACGTAGCGGGGCTATATACTGATGTCCAGTAATTCGAGCGGGAGTGATCATCGGGTAACGGTGCTGAATTGCTCGTGTTAACTCGATTAACGCATCATATTGAGCCGCGGTGTAGGCAGTAAAATCATCCCCTTCCAACTCAATTCCTATCGAATAATCATTGCACTTTTCCCGCCCGGTAAAACTAGAAACGCCTGCATGCCATGCTCTCGCTTGAAAAGGCACAAACTGCACCACTTCCCCATCTCGGCGAATAAGGCAATGAGCCGATACCCCCATTTTATGAATCACTTTAAAAAAAGGATGCGCATCCGGATTCAATTTGCCTGTAAAAAACTGCTCAATATAAGGCCCACCAAATTGGCCGGGCGGTAAACTGATGTTGTGAACCACCAGCAAAGAGATATCTTCATTATCACTTCTTTGGTCATAAAATGGAGATGGCACATGTCGTGCGAGGCGATACCAACCTTGGTCATCAATCATATTGCTGCTCATTAACTTAACTAACTCTCTGATTTTATCCCTTTGGCAATGAAATGCGAGATTAATGGCTGAATTTCATCCGCAGTCAGCGTATCATGCCCACCTCTGTTCAACTGCGTATTAGATTTGCGATGAAAAACACACATAACAGCCAAGAACGTCTCGATTATTTGAAGCAGCAACTCCCACTTGAAATTACTCGTGCGGTTGCTGACACGCTTAAAGAAGATCTGGGTGGAACGCTTAACCCTGCCGCTGATATCACAGCAAGTCTGATCCCAGCTGATGCCCATAACATCGCCACCATTATTACTCGCGAACACGGTGTTTTTTGTGGTCAAGCATGGGCAGATGAAGTGTTTAAGCAATTGTCAGCACAAGAAAATGGCAGCCAAGTGAAAATTGAATGGCATGTTCAAGATGGTGATGTGGTTGAACCCAACCAAGTCCTTTGCACGCTCTCAGGCTCAGCACGTATGCTGTTAACGGGTGAGCGCAATGCCATGAACTTCATTCAAACCCTATCGGGCTGCGCAACCACGACCGCAGAATACGCCAAACAGCTAGAGGGGACAAAGTGTCGCCTATTAGACACGCGTAAAACCATTCCAGGCCTGCGCAGCGCACTCAAATATGCCGTAGCATGCGGCGGTGGCTATAACCATCGCATTGGCGTTTTCGATGCATACTTAATTAAAGAGAACCACATCATTGCTTGCGGTGGTATAGCACAAGCCATCAGTACGGCTAAATCATTGAACCCAGGTAAACCCGTTGAAGTTGAGACAGAGAGCCTTGATGAGCTTCAACAAGCCATCGATGCCGGTGCTGATATCATCATGTTGGATAACTTCACTACCGATATGATGCGTGAAGCGGTGAAAATTAATGCTGGTCGAGCAGCATTAGAAAATTCTGGCAATGTCACTTTAGCAGCTATTCGTGAATTTGCAGAAACAGGCGTGGATTACATTTCTGTTGGCGCCCTAACCAAACATCTAAAAGCCATGGATCTCTCCATGCGTTTTAAATAGTAAATAAAAGAACGAAGCCATAACGAATTTTCTCGTTTTAATCTGGAACTAAGTTCTTATTTTTTCAACAATTAAAGGGAGACATAGTCTCCTTTTTTTTGTCTCTTTTTCCTTACAATCGTGTCAGATTTTTGTTGAGGCTCGAAATAATTTGTCTGTTGAATGAAAACTCCACATTGATTTTCATAACTGACTCGCGGAGTATTTCCGAGTGAATTCATCTGCATATCAGCAACTTATATTCTCTCGCTACTGTTGAGTTGCAATGAATGGAGAGTCAGAGATGCAAACAAAACAAACTCGTAAACAAAAAGGTTTTACGTTAATTGAATTGATGATTGTGGTGGCGATTATCGGTGTACTGTCAGCAATTGCTGTTCCAGCCTATCAAAACTATGTTGCCAAAAGCGAAGCTGCGTCTGGCTTAGCTACTTTAAAGTCGATGATGACACCAGCTGAACTTTACATTCAAGAGAACGGAGATTTTGCTGCGACAGATCAAGCAGCAGTCTTTAGTGCTGTTGGTATTTCAGCTGGTTCAAATACGCTTGGAGAGATAAGTGTAACGGGTACAAACGCGATCCAATTTAAATTTACTAGTGGTTCAATGGGCACTAGTGGTGCTGAAGGAACGATTACGTACCAGAAAAGCACTACTGGCTGGGGTTGTTCTACAAATACACATGTCCCAGCATCAGCTAAACCATCTAGCTGCTCATAAATGCTCACCAACCTTCCTTCAATCTTGCGCCAAGCGAATATTCTTAGCGCGGAGCAAGAACCACAAGTGGAAGAACATATCAATGCTTCAGGGATGTCCGTCCCTGAAGCATTAGTCGATCTTGGCATCATCGACAGTCAGGCATTAACCATTGAACTGTGCCGAATTTTCGGTTTCCCAGAGAAAAAAATCACCCAATACGACTATACGCCACTGTGCCAGCAGTTGTCATTGCGTGAGCTCATTACTCGTCACCTCGCCCTTCCGATAGAACAACAAGGGCAAACACTCACACTGGCTATTTCTGACCCCACGAATTTAGAAGTGGAAGACGAATTTCGCTTTGCAACAGGGTTACAAATTGAGCTAGTGCTGGCAAACTGCAAAGACCTTCAAGGGGCGGTACGTAAACTGTATGGCCGTACCATTAGCGGAGGCTCATCAAATGTCAAAGACATCAATGAAAACGAACTGGCAGAGTTAGTTGATGTCAGTGACGATGAAATTGGCGGGTTAGAAGATCTCAGTAAAGATGAAGCGCCAGTCAGTCGGTATATTAATCAAATTCTTCTTGATGCTGTACGTAAAGGCGCATCAGATATCCATTTTGAACCATATGAAGACAGCTACCGAGTACGACTACGCTGTGATGGGATTTTGATTGAAACTCAGCAACCTTCACACCATTTAAGCCGCCGCCTTTCAGCTCGGATTAAAATTCTGTCAAAACTCGATATTTCTGAGCGTCGATTGCCTCAAGATGGACGGATCAAACTTCGCCTCAATGCAGAAACCGCAATTGATATGCGTGTTTCTACGCTCCCCACATTATGGGGCGAAAAAATCGTTCTGCGACTACTCGACAGCAGCGCTGCCAATCTTGATATCAACAAGCTTGGCTACAACGACACGCAAAAACAGCTTTATCTCAACGCCCTGAAAAAGCCGCAGGGAATGATCTTAATGACAGGCCCTACAGGAAGCGGAAAAACGGTTTCACTCTATACAGGCTTGCGCATACTCAATACCGATGAAATCAACATTTCGACTGCAGAAGATCCGGTAGAGATCAACATTCGTGGCATCAACCAAGTTCAAGTTCAACCGCAAATTGGTTTTGGCTTTGCCGAAGCTTTGCGTGCCTTCTTACGTCAAGATCCTGACATCGTGATGGTGGGTGAAATCCGCGATCTCGAAACCGCAGAAATTGCAGTCAAAGCGGCCCAAACAGGTCACTTAGTTCTGTCAACACTCCATACAAACTCAGCGGCTGAAACCGTGATTCGATTAGGTAACATGGGGATTGCTCCGTTCAACATCGCTTCATCACTGAGTTTGATCATTGCTCAGCGTCTTGCGCGAAAACTTTGTCCTCAATGCAAGTTGCCGTATCACGCCCCCGACGTGGTGCTAAAACAATTAAACCTCACACCAGATACTCCAATTTACCAAGCAAATAATGAGGGCTGTAGCGATTGTAATAGCGGTTACTCTGGCCGAGTCGGTATCTACGAAGTGATGGCATTTAATAACAAGCTCGCCCAAGCCATCATTCAAGGGGCTGATATCCAACAAATTGAAGGCCTTGCTCAATCACAAGGGATGCAGACACTCAAAGAGTCTGGCATTGAAAAATTAAAGCAAGGCATCACCAGTTACGCTGAATTGCAGCGTGTACTCTACTTATAACCATCCTCTCACCGTTGGGAACAACTTATGAGAAGCAGACCTCAAGTACAACTGAAAAGCTATCGCTGGAAAGGCATAAACAGTACCGGCAAACTTGCCTCCGGTAATATGTTGGCCTTTAGTGAAATTGAAGTAAGAGACAAACTCAAAGAGCAACACATTCAAGTGAAAAAGCTCAAAAAAACCGGGGTGTCTTTTATCACTAAGGCGACACAGCGCGTCAAAGGCAAAGACATCACAATTTTGACCCGACAACTCGCCACAATGCTGGTCACAGGCGTTCCTCTGGTACAGGCTTTAAAACTGGTCGGAGATAACCATAAAAAAGCCGAAATGAAGTCAATTTTGTCTCAGATCACCAAAGGGGTTGAAGCCGGAACGCCACTGTCTAAAGCCATGCGCACCGCCAGCTCACATTTCGATACACTGTATATTGATTTAGTCGCTACCGGCGAACAATCCGGTAACCTACCCGAAGTTTTTGAGCGTATTGCAACTTATCGCGAAAAATCGGAGCAACTCAGAGCCAAAGTAATTAAGGCATTAATTTATCCCAGCATGGTTGTTCTTGTTGCATTAGGAGTGTCTTACTTGATGCTGACCATGGTCATTCCCGAATTCGAGGCGATGTTTAAAGGATTTGGTGCGGAGCTTCCTTGGTTTACTCAGCAAGTGCTCAAACTTTCTCATTGGGTTCAAGCCTATAGTTGGATGGTTGTAGTGGCCATATTCCTGATTGTTTTGGTTGTCAAAACGATGCGCAAAAAGTCGTTTCGAGCCAAGCTTCACAGTAGTCGACTTAGCCTTCGTATCCCGATCATTGGTGCCGTCATGTCTAAAGCCTCAATCGCAAAATTCAGCCGAACGCTTGCAACTAGCTTTAGTGCTGGTATTCCAATCTTAACCAGCTTAAAAACCTCGGCTAAAACCGCCAACAACACGCACTATCAACATGCCATCGATGAAGTCTATCGCGATACCGCCGCCGGCATGCCAATGTATATCGCTATGCGTAATACAGAAACATTCCCCGAGATGGTGCTGCAAATGATCATGATAGGCGAAGAGTCTGGCCGTTTAGATGATATGTTAAATAAGGTCGCCACCATCTACGAGTTTGAAATAGACAACACCGTCGATAACCTCGGAAAAATACTAGAACCCTTAATTATCGTGTTTTTGGGCATTGTTGTCGGCGGGCTGGTTGTCGCAATGTACTTACCAATCTTTAACTTAATGAGTGTATTGGGATAAAATCATCACTAACGTCTTTGAGCAAGCCGGAGTGCTTGCTCTTTTTTTAGGTGCTTTACATGTTTTCAACGGAATTATTTGAATACTACCCTTGGCTTTTTCCTATATTCGCCAGCCTGTTTGGTCTGATTGTCGGCAGTTTTCTCAACGTCGTCATCCATCGCTTGCCAATTATGATGGAACGAGAGTGGCGACAAGATTGTGCCGAGAGCTTCCCTGAATATAAAATCCAGCCACCGCAAGGGACTTACAACTTGAGTGTGCCACGTTCAGCGTGCCCATCTTGTCAAAGCAAACTGCGTATCATTGATAATATTCCCGTATTGAGCTGGTTAGTACTCAACGGCCGTTGTCACCATTGCCAGGCTAAAATTTCTGCGCGCTACCCTTTTGTAGAACTGCTAACCGCAATCCTGTGTTGCACCATCGCTTTAAACTTTCCTTTTAGTGGCTATGCCATCGCTCTTATTTTTTTCACGTTTGTGTTAATCAGCGCGACCTTTATTGATTTTGATACTATGTTATTGCCCGATCAGTTAACTCTGCCTTTAGTATGGTCAGGGCTGGCATTGGCTCTCTTTGAGGTAAGCCCGGTATCGCTTCATGATGCGGTTATTGGTGCAATGGCTGGCTACCTTGCCTTGTGGAGTGTCTATTGGCTTTTTAAGTTGCTCACAGGTAAGGAAGGCATGGGATATGGGGACTTTAAACTTCTCGCAGCCCTAGGGGCTTGGCTTGGTTGGCAATACTTACCAATGATCATTCTGCTTTCTTCTTTGGTTGGGCTGTTTTTTGGCCTGATACAACTACGAATGCAAAAAAAAGGTATTGATAAAGCCTTTCCATTTGGCCCTTATCTTGCGATAGCTGGCTGGCTCAGTATGATGTGGGGAGAGAGTATCATGAATTGGTACTTATCCTCATTTATAGGAATTTGATATGGCCTATGTCATCGGCCTAACGGGCGGTATCGCCAGTGGAAAAACAACCATTGCCAACTTATTTCACGAACATTTTGATATTGAGCTGGTTGATGCCGATATCATTGCTCGTGAAGTTGTCGAACCTGGAAGTAAAGGCTTGCAACAGATTGCCAAGCGATATGGGACTGCGATCTTAACGGAAGTTGGCACATTAAACCGCGCAGCACTACGTGAGAAGATCTTTTCGAATCCAAAGGAAAAAGCGTGGTTAGATGCCTTATTACATCCTATGATAAGACAGCAAATGCAGCTAGCGTTAAGTCAAGTTCGCTCTCCTTATGCATTACTGATCATTCCGTTAATGGCAGAGAATAACCTTCAACATATGGCTGATCGCGTATTAGTCGTAGATGTCGATGAGCAAACTCAGATTGATCGTACGATGCAACGCGACAATATCTCAAGGCAGCAAGCAGAAGCCATCCTTGCTGCACAAGCGAGTCGAACTGAGCGTTTAGCCATCGCAGATGATGTGATTAAAAATGATGCAAAAAACCGTCAACTTTTGCCTTTAATCACAGATTTACATAAAAAGTACCTAGCCATAAGCAGTGCAAATCTGTGAGAATAAAAGAAGATCAATGTAGGGCATAACTGAATGACCACCCACTTTTTTGAACATCCACTTAACGAAAAAACTCGGATCTACCTTCGTGTTGAGTCGCTGCTGCAACAACTAAATACATCAGCGCAATTTCGCGATGAACTTCAGCACCTGCTATTTTTTCGTTCCTTATTTGATCTTCTGGAAATTTTTGAACAGATCCAGCTCAAAAGTGAACTAGCTAAAGATATTGAAAAGCAACGACTCACATATCGAAGTTGGCTCAATGTCGAAGGCGTTGATCAAGAAATGCTTCGTGGCATACTCAATGAAGTGGATCAAACTCACGCAGGTTTAATGGCTGCTGAGCGTTTCGGTCAGAGTTTAAAAGAGGATCGTTTCCTCGGCTCAATTCGCCAGCGATTTAATTTACCTGGTGGCGCATGCTGCTTCGATCTTCCAGCATTACATCATTGGCTTCATCTCCCTATCGAAAAGAAGAATGCAGATACTCAACGCTGGTTAAGTACCTTGCTGCCGTTATCCAACGCTCTCGATCTATGGCTCAAGCTGTCTCGTGAAACCGGACATTTTAAACACCAATATGCACATTCTGGTTTTTACCAAAGCGATGCAGAAGAAGCCAATATCTTAAGACTCGATATCCCACTCCAATATGGGGTTTATCCTATGATTTCCGGACATAAAAACCGTTTTGCGATTAAGTTTATTGAGTTTTCTACCGGGCAAGCTTGTTCACACGATATCGAGTTTGAATTGGCGGTTTGCTGCTGATATTAATCCACTTGCGCTCTCTCGCTGCAACACAGACAATACCCTTCTGAAGTAAATTTTAGGTTTTCACAATGACAAAAAAACTGACCATAGTTCAATGCCCACAATGCAATACTGATGTTGAGTGGGGAGAGCAGAGCCCTCATCGACCGTTTTGTAGCAAACAGTGTCAGATGATTGATTTTGGTGAGTGGGCAGATGAAGAGAATACGATACCGGGTGCCTCAGACATGTCAGACAGTGACGGCTGGTCTGAAGAATCGTACTGAAATAATTCATTTAAAATGATGTGCATAAAAAAACGGGGTCGATGAATCGACCCCGTTTTACTATGAGAACGCTAGTTATAGCATTACTTCTTAGCAAGTTTCTCTTTGATACGAGCAGACTTACCAGAACGCTCACGTAGGTAGTACAGTTTGGCACGACGTACTGCACCACGGCGTTTAACTTCGATGCTATCAACAACTGGAGAGTGAGTTTGGAACGTACGCTCAACACCTTCACCGTTAGAGATCTTACGTACAGTGAAAGCAGAGTGAAGACCACGGTTACGGATTGCAATTACAACGCCTTCGAAAGCCTGTAGACGTGAACGCTCGCCTTCTTTAACCTTAACCTGAACAACAACAGTGTCACCTGGTGCAAACTTAGGTAGGTCTTGTTTCATTTGCTCTTGCTCAAGAGCTTTGATGATGTTACTCATTTTTAAATTCCTAGAATAAACTGATACTAAATAAAATAGGTTACTTTGCGTTATGTTCTTTAATGAACTCAGCAAGTAATTGTTCCTGTTCGTCAGTCAGAGCTAGGTTTTCCAGGAGCTCTGGTCTTCTTTGCCAAGTTCGGCCCAGCGACTGTTTAAGTCGCCATTGACGAATGTCCTTGTGGTTGCCAGACATCAGTACCGCTGGTACTTGTTTGTCATCCAACACTTCAGGACGCGTATAGTGAGGGCAATCTAGCAAGCCATTGGCAAAAGAATCTTCTTCTGCTGACGCAAAATCTCCTAGTACACCCGGAATAAACCGAGAGACAGAATCGATCAACGTCATGGCTGGTATCTCACCACCCGTCATCACAAAATCCCCGATCGACCATTCTTCGTCGACTTCAGATTGAATGATGCGCTCATCTACCCCTTCATAACGGCCACAAATAAGCAGTAAATTCTCATTTGTTGCCAGTTCTTCAACCCCTTTCTGGTCGAGCTTACGACCTTGAGGAGATAGGTAAATGACTTTCGTCTTACCCGGTGAGGCTTCTTTTGCAGTATGAATGGCATCACGCAAAGGCTGAACCATCATTAACATGCCAGGGCCACCACCATAAGGTCTATCATCAACAGTGCGATGTTTGTCGTGAGTAAAATCTCGAGGATTCCAAGTCTCAATCGACAAAAGACCTTTTTTAACCGCTTGACCTGTTACTCCGAAATCAGTAACAGAACGGAACATTTCAGGAAAAAGGCTTATTACGCCAACCCACATGTGTATCTCGCTCTGTAGCTTTGGAGTTTAGAATCCAGGATCCCAGTCAACTTCGATCCGTTGAGCTTCGCGATCAACTTTAGTGATCACTTGCTCTTCAAGAAACGGGATTAGTCGTTCCTTTTGCCCGAAAGCATCTTTTAGATTTGCTTTCACAACCAAAACATCGTTTGAGCCAGTTTCTAGCATGTCTGTAACAACACCTAGATCGTAACCTTTCGTGGTTACCACTTGCATACCAAACAATTCGCGCCAGTAGAATTCATCTTCTGACAGTTCAGGCAGTGCCGCAGGGTCAATAGCGATTTCAAAGTTCGTCAGTAAATGCGCGTCTTCGCGAATATCCAGACCTTCCAGCTTAGCCACCATACCTTTGTTATGGCGCTTCCAGCTTTCTACTTTGTACTCAACCCACGAACCCTTTTGGTTAATAAACCAAGGGCTGTAATCAAATATGCTTTCAGCATTGTCTGTGTAGGAAAAAACTTTAAGCCAGCCACGAATGCCATAAGTAGCACCAAGCTTGCCTACAACAATCTTGTCGCCGCTCATCGTTTCTTTACCTTTCATCGACATAAGCTAATTTCTACTTCTTAAATTAAGAATTAAGCCGCTTTTTGAGCGTCTTTAACTAGCTTAGCAACGCGGTCAGATAGAGATGCGCCTTGACCAACCCAGTGGTTAACGCGATCTAGGTCTAGACGTAGACCTTCTTCTTGACCTTTAGCAGTTGGGTTGAAGAAACCAACTTTCTCGATGAAACGGCCAGTTGCAGCGTTACGGCTGTCCGCTACTACGATTTGATAAAATGGACGCTTTTTAGCGCCGTGACGTGCCAAACGAATGGTTACCATGTCGTCCTCTTTGCTTTCTCAAAAATAAAATTAACCCCAGAAACCATTTATCACTAAACAGTTTGGGGTCTCGTGCCAAAATAAAGCTCCGGAATTTTACTCTTATTCCGAGTCAATGCAAGGGTTTTAGCTATTTTTTCACCAACATAAATAGGGATTTTCGTTTGTGACCTAGCTAACAGGTTGAAAATAAAGTTTCTACCGCCCCTTAAATTCTAATGCAGTGTTTCTTCAACGAAAAAGAGCCCGAAGTTTCAGGCCATTTTCATTTAGATACAACTTAGCGACCAAATGGATTAAATCCGCCACCCATGCCGCCCATACCACCCATCATGCCTTGCATATTACGCATCATGCCTTTCATGCCACCCTTTTGCATTTTCTTCATCATTTTTTGCATTTGAGTGAACTGCTTAAGTAAACGGTTTACATCTTGAACCTGAGTACCTGAACCAGCAGCAATACGCTTTTTACGTGAACCTTTGATGAGTTCTGGGCGCTGACGCTCTTTCATCGTCATAGAGTTAATGATGGCTTCCATCTGCTTAAACATTTTGTCATCGACTTTATCTTTGACATCAGCAGGGAGTTGGGACATGCCTGGAAGTTTATCCATCATTCCCATCATGCCACCCATGTTTTGCATTTGACCAAGCTGTTCACGGAAGTCTTCTAAGTCAAAGCCTTTCTTCTCTTTGAATTTCTTAGCCAGCTTCTCGGCTTTTTCTTGGTCAACATTACGTTGAAGATCTTCAATCAGTGATAGAACATCACCCATTCCAAGAATCCGTGATGCAACACGATCAGGGTGGAATGGTTCTAGTGCGTCGGTTTTCTCACCCACACCGAGGAATTTGATTGGCTTACCCGTGATATGACGAACCGATAGTGCGGCACCACCACGTGCATCACCATCGACTTTGGTTAAGATCACACCCGTCAATGGAAGGGCATCACCAAATGCTTTCGCTGTATTTGCAGCATCTTGCCCCGTCATCGCATCAACCACGAATAGGGTTTCTACTGGCGTGATAGCGGTGTGAAGTGCTTGGATCTCCGCCATCATCTCTTCATCAACCGCTAAACGACCAGCAGTATCCACAACGAGAACGTCGTAAAACTTCTTCTTCGCATGGTCGATAGCAGCATTCGCAATATCAATTGGTTTTTGATCTGGCGAAGAAGGGAAGAAATCAACACCTACATCACTAGCAAGTGTCTCTAGCTGCTTGATTGCCGCTGGGCGGTAAACGTCAGCAGAAACAACTAAGACTTTCTTTTTGTCTCGCTCGGTGAGTAGTTTCGATAGTTTACCTACCGAAGTGGTTTTACCTGCACCTTGTAGACCCGCCATCAAAATAACTGCAGGTGGTTGTGCCGCGAGGTTCAGCGCTTCATTCGATTCGCCCATCACCGCTTCAAGTTCGGTCTGAACGATCTTAATAAACTCTTGACCAGGCGTTAGAGACTTGGAAACCTCAACACCAACTGCGCTTTCTTTGACACGCTTAATGAAATCTCGAACAACTGGCAGCGCAACGTCCGCTTCCAGCAATGCCATGCGTACTTCACGCAAGGTCTCTTTAATATTGTCTTCCGTAAGACGTCCCTTACCGCTGATATTTTTCAGCGTGCGGGATAAGCGATCCGTTAAATTCTCAAACATCTTTTACTCTTCGCAAGATTCGGCGATAAATTAAAGTGAGTATACCTTAGCCAAAGTAGACATGACAAAGTTCAGATGAAATTTGATATCTCAACTCTCACAATTAGCGCGGTAATTCCATAGCCCAAGCCGTTGATGCAGGGTATAATTCGTCAATTAACCACCAGCTTTTAGAGAACAATGGACAACTTAATCGCTGTTGTTGCTACCATCTTATATGTTTTGGCAATAGCAACCATTATCCCGGGACTGGTTCACCAGACAGGTATTCGCTCGAAGACCGTTTTTGTCAGTGCGGTGCTGGCCCTTGCTTTTCACGCTTGGCTATTAAGTGATCTAATTTTTGAAAGTTCAGGACAAAACCTGAGTATTCTCAATGTCGCCTCTCTGATCAGCTTTATTATCTCTCTGGTTATGAGCGTGGCCATGCTCAAAACTCGGATCTGGTTTTTGCTCCCGGTGGTCTACAGTTTTTCTGCACTAAACCTCTCTGCCGCCGCATTCTTACCAAGTACCTTTATTACCCATTTGGAAAATGACCCTAAGTTATTAATCCATATATCACTGGCGCTGTTCTCTTATTCAACACTGACAATCGGGGCATTGTATGCACTGCAATTAGCTTGGTTGGATCACAAATTAAAGGCAAAGAAAGCGCTAGCAATTAACCCCAACCTGCCACCTTTAATGATGGTTGAGCGGCAATTATTTAAGATCATTTTGATAGGTAATCTATTGCTAACAGGAACACTGCTAACAGGCTTTGTTTTTGTTCAAGATATGTTTGCGCAGGGTAAAGCACATAAAGGAATCCTCTCTTTCATCGCTTGGATCGTCTATTCCATTTTACTTTGGGGTCATTATCAAAAGGGATGGCGAGGAAAGAAAGTCACTTGGTTTGCGGTCGCTGGAGCCACATTACTCACCCTTGCCTACTTTGGTAGCCGGTTTGTTCGCGAAATTATTCTAAACTGAGACGCCTGATAAGGTGCATGCAATGCACCTTTCTTCTACAATACTCGCCTTATTGACTTAACTAGCGAGTTAGGCCATAAATTAACCAGAACTTCAAAAGGAAACATTAAGCTTTGGATGACATATCAACGGGTATCTTATTTGCGCTACTCGCGTGTCTGATTGTAATTTCAGGATATTTTTCAGGCTCAGAAACAGGGATGATGGCTCTGAACCGCTACCGCTTAAAACACCTTGCTAATACTGGCCATAAAGGTGCAAAGCGAGTTGAAAAGCTGCTAGATCGCCCCGATCGTCTTATCGGCCTTATTCTTATCGGTAACAACCTAGTTAATATTTTAGCTTCTGCCATTGCCACCATTTTAGGCATGCGCCTCTACGGCGACCTTGGTGTAGCAATCGCCACTGGTGCCCTCACGCTTGTAGTACTGGTTTTTGCAGAAGTCACCCCAAAAACATTGGCAGCGCTATACCCTGAGCGAGTGTCATACGCCAGTAGTATTGTCCTAACTGTTTTAATGAAGCTGTTATCTCCTCTGGTTATTTTCGTTAACTTTATTACCAACGGGTTTATTCGCTTACTGGGAATCAAAGCGAAGCATGGTGATGATGACCACCTCAGCTCAGAAGAACTCCGCACCGTGGTGAACGAAGCCGGTAGCCTGATCCCAACGCGCCACCAAGATATGTTGATTTCAATCCTTGACTTGGAACACGTGACAGTCAACGACATCATGATCCCAAGGAATGAAATTACTGGTATCGACATCAATGATGATTGGAAGTCGATTGTGCGCCAACTGACACACTCTCCACACGGGCGTGTTGTTCTTTACCGAGATCAAATTGACGAAGTTGTTGGAATGCTTCGTTTGCGTGAGGCATCACGCCTAATGCTGGAAAAGAATGAATTCAACAAAGAAACGCTGCTTCGTGCCGCTGATGAAGTCTACTTTATTCCTGAAGGCACACCTTTAAATGTTCAACTGCTTAAGTTTCAGCGAAATAAAGAGCGAATAGGCCTTATTGTTGATGAGTATGGCGACATCATTGGTTTAATTACACTTGAAGATATCCTAGAGGAAATCGTTGGCGAGTTTACGACCTCCATTGCCCCTAGCTTGTCGGATGAAATTACACCACAAAGCGATGGCAGCTTCCTGATCGAGGGCAGTGCAAATATTCGCGACATTAACAAAGGATTAAAATGGGATTTGCCTACTGATGGTCCTAGAACATTGAATGGCTTGATCCTTGAACATTTAGAAGATATCCCAGAAAGTCATCTGAGTGTTCAAGTCGCGGGACATCCAATGGAAATTGTCGAATTAGAAGAAAATAGAATCAAACTGGTTAAGGTGTTTCCATTATCCAATAAGAATTAAAAAAAGCCTTGGTAACACCAAGGCTTTTTTCTTTAACGAACCTTACGGATCTAGTCATCTTCAATACTAAACAAGTTTTCCATACTTAGGCCTTGCTTGATCAGGATCTCACGTAACCTTCTAAGTCCTTCAACTTGGATTTGACGAACACGCTCACGCGTCAGGTTGATCTCTCGTCCCACTTCCTCAAGTGTCGAAGGCTCATAGCCTAACAATCCAAAACGACGAGCTAACACCTCTTTCTGCTTAGGATTGAGTTCATCTAACCAATGAATCAATGAGTCTTTAATATCATCATCTTGCGTCGATACTTCTGGATCAGAATATTTCGCATCAGGAATGATATCCAGCAACGCTTTTTCACCATCACCACCAATCGGAGTATCAACAGAGCTGATACGCTCATTCAGGCGCAGCATCTTACTGACATCATCAACGGGTTTATCTAATTGATTGGCGATTTCTTCTGCCGTCGGTTCATGATCAAGCTTTTGAGATAATTCACGTGCCGTACGCAAATAAATATTGAGCTCTTTTACAACATGAATTGGCAAGCGGATGGTGCGAGTCTGATTCATCAAAGCACGCTCTATTGTTTGGCGAATCCACCACGTGGCATACGTAGAGAAACGGAAACCGCGCTCAGGGTCAAACTTCTCAACCGCACGAATCAAACCTAAGTTGCCTTCTTCGATTAAATCGAGCAGTGCAAGGCCACGATTGCTATAACGGCGTGATATTTTAACGACCAGACGTAAGTTACTCTCAATCATTCTTTTACGCGCAGCTTCATCACCACGCAACGCGCGGCGTGCATAAAGCACTTCTTCTTCAGCTGTTAATAAAGGAGAAAAACCGATTTCACCGAGGTAGAGTTGAGTGGCATCCAAGCTTTTTGCGGAAACCTCGAACTCTTCTTTGTTTGTAGATGTTTGAACACTTTCTTCAACAGACGATCCGTTACCGGCAGAAAACGATTCCATTGTTTGCTGATCGATATCGAACTCTTCGACTTTAGTTGCTGTATTGCTGATACTCATAGCGCCTCCCCCTGGCGAGCTAGCAAGACATTACTACTCTTTAATGTCGCTATATTACTCTTAACAAGTAAATTGTTACGGTAAGTAGCGTTTTGGATTCACCGACTTACCCTGATAGCGAATTTCAAAGTGTAAGCGAACACTATTGGAGCCTGAACTACCCATGGTCGCAATTTTTTGGCCTGCTTTTACACTCTGTCCTTCGTGTACGAGCAACCGATCATTATGCGCATATGCACTGAGGTAATTGTCGTTATGTTTTATTATGACAAGGTTACCGTAACCACGCAGTGCGTTACCCGAATAAACAACGGTGCCACCTGCTGTTGAGACTATTGACTGACCTCGCTGTCCTGCGATGTCGATGCCTTTATTCCCTTGGTCTCCAGCAGAAAAGTTTTTGATCACTCTCCCTTTTGTTGGCCACAACCATTTGGAAACTTTATTATTATTTGGTTTTGAAGTACTGACTATTTTGTTAACATTTTGTTTACCAGTAGCCTCAACATACTCCTTTGGTTTCGATTGATCAACCTTCTTTGGCGGATCTTTCTTCACCACTTTTTGGTTATTTTTCGAACTTGATGCTGTAACCTTTTGATTTGAGCTTTTACTCGGTTTGGTCACGGTTGTCGCGGCAACAGCAGTGGTTGTCGACGCTACAGCCCCTGTTGCTGGCCCAGCTCCTGTTCCACCGTATGCAGGCGGCTTATAGGCAGGGCGCCATAATCTTAATTTTTGTCCTGGATAAATGGTATAAGGTGGCTGCAACTTATTGTAACGAATGATCTCTTTTACATCTTTATCTGTGACGTAAGCTATAAAGTATAGCGTATCGCCTTTTTCCACTTGGTAGAAACTACCTCGATAGCTACCACGAGGGATAGAGTCATAATCTTTCTTCAACCCAGAAACTGGCGCAGGGGAATGTGCAGCACAGCCAAGCAGAGTGCTACATAATGCGAATATAATGAGTGAATAAAGCTTTAAAGACATAATTTAAGCGAGATCACCTTCAATAAGGGGAACAAATCGTACCATTTCAATAAGTTCAGACTGATACTCACCTCCATGGCGAGTAATTTTCAGTAATTGTTGATCCTCGGTCCCTACAGGAATCACCATCACACCACCTTCACTTAGCTGCTCAAGAAGCGCAGAAGGAACTTTGTTAGCGGCCGCTGTCACGATAATCGCATCAAAAGGCGCTTTCCCTTGCCAACCTTGCCAGCCATCACCATGCTTTGTCGAAACATTATAAATATCCAATTGCTTAAGACGACGCTTCGCCTCCCATTGCAATGATTTAATACGTTCCAGTGAATACACATGTTCAACCAGTTGCGATAAGACCGCAGTCTGGTACCCCGAACCCGTGCCGACTTCTAGGACTTTACTCTTTCGTGTAAGTTCCAGATTTTCTGTCATTTTTGCTACGATGTACGGTTGTGAGATCGTTTGCCCAAGTCCAATAGGCAACGCGTTGTTGTCATACGCTTGATGACGCATCGCTTGAGAAACGAAAAACTCACGAGGAAGTGCATAAATCGCGTTCAGCACTTCTTGATCTTTGATGCCACTAGCGACAAGAAACTCTATTAATTTGTCGGCATGTGGTTTTGTCATCTTATTTATCCTTCAACCAGTTATCCATACTTCTTAGCGACTCATGTGCGGTTAGATCGACTTGCAGTGGCGTAACCGACACCGAGCCCCTTTCTACTGCATAGAAGTCTGTCCCTTCTCCCGCATCTTGTTCCTTGCCGGGAGGTCCCAACCAATAAATATCATGGCCTCTGGGATCTTGCTGCTTAATCATTTCTTCCGCGTGATGTCGAGCACCCAATCGAGTAACACTTGTCTCCATAAGCGCCTCTTCGGGTAAATCAGGGATATTTATATTCAAAAGTCGATTGGTTGGGATTGGATTACACAAGTGCTGGAGCACGATCTCTTTTGCAACCGTCGCAGCCGTGGCAAAATGCTTCTTACCCACCAATGAAAAAGCGATCGATTGTACACCGAGAAAATGCCCTTCCATTGCCGCAGCAACCGTTCCAGAGTAAAGCACATCGTCGCCTAGGTTTGCACCGTGATTAATTCCCGATAGCACTAGGTCTGGTAAATCATCTTTTAGCAGTTCATTTAAAGCGAAATGGACACAATCGGTTGGTGTCCCTTGAACCGAATAAACATTGGGTTCTATCTCACTAACACGCAGAGGCTGTTCTAGCGTGAGAGAGTTTGAAGCCCCGGAGCGATTTCGATCCGGAGCCACAATCACCACTTCAGCAATGGATTCTAGCTCTTTTGCTAATGTTCGAATCCCTTCCGCATACACACCATCATCATTACTGATTAAGATCTTTAAAGAGCGTCCATTCATATTAGTATTCGCGTTCTACTACAATTTCTTCCATTAATTCACGTACGATCGCTGTCGCAAAGTTTCCAGAAGTTAATGAAAATGACAAGGTGATGTTTTGGCCATCAACCGTCCAGTTCAGATCCTTCGGATAGAGAGCAATCGCTCTGCGTTCATGACGCATCCGGTTACCACGGATCAAAGCCATTAGATCCGGTTCCGCATCCAAGTGAGGCTGCTCTAATGTTAATGCCTTCCCTTGTGTAGGTAGGGCATTATCCCCCGCCAGTGCTGCGGTAATCTGAAGCTCACCATTACCCAATTTAGCATTAAAATCAGACAGACTTTCTTGAGTTACATTGAGCACCTCGCCATTGTTCAACGCAATATCACCTTCGATAAAATGGTTGAAATCACCTTGCTCAATACGTGCAGAAACAATGTGGTTAAAAATCCAAGAGCGAGCGGCAGACAAATATAAACTACGTTTGTTTTGGTTACGGGTACGAACATTCTCCCGCCCCCAACGCCTTGCTTCCTCAACATTATTACCATCTCGGCCAAAACGTTGATTACCAAAATAGTTCGGAACACCTTTTTGGCTAATCGTCTCTAGTCGGCTAAGCACATCATCAACATCGGTAACTTCAGACAATGTCACTTCAAACTGGTTACCCCATAAATCACCTGGACGCAGTTTTTTATTGTGTCTGGTTGTCTGTAAGATCTCGATAGAAGGATAACTTGCAAGAAACTGAGTAAAATCTGGTGTTTCTCCCTTAGGAAGATGAACACTCAGCCACTGCTCGGTTACGGCATGGCGATCTTTAAGCCCAGCCCAACTGACATCTTTTGACTTTACACCACATGCTTTTGCTAATTCATTGGCGACAAAGCTGGTATTTTCACCGGTTTTACGAATGCGAACCATCAAGTGCTCGCCTTGACCTTCTAGTTCATAACCTAGAATTTCATTCACTTTAAAATGTTCAGGCTGAGCTTTTAGCTTGCCTTGAGCAACGGGCTTACTGTTCAAATAAGCCAATGAAGACAACATGTCTGACATAATGTTCTCAATATAATTAAACGGTAGTTTGGCGCCTTTGCAGCAAGACAACAGCTTCTGAAGCAATGCCTTCTTTACGGCCTGTAAATCCTAAACGTTCCGTGGTTGTCGCTTTGACGTTCACATTCGCCAAATCTGTCTCTAGGTCGTCAGCTATAGCCTGACACATCGCTTCAATGTGCGGTGCCATTTTCGGAGCCTGAGCCATAATCGTTACATCTGCATTCCCGAGTACATAACCTTGCTCTTTAACGCGGCGATAAACATCACGTAATAAATCTCGGCTATTCGCGCCTTTCCACTCATCATCAGTATCTGGGAAATGGCGTCCAATATCGCCCGCCGCAATCGCACCAAGCAGCGCGTCACACAATGCATGCAGAGCAACATCACCATCGGAGTGAGCAATTAACCCTTGTTCATATGGAACAGCAACACCACCGATGATCACTGGGCCTTCGCCACCAAATTTATGGACATCAAAGCCATGGCCTATTCGTATCATGAGGATTCCTTATTTCTCTTAAGATAGAACTCTGCTAACGCTAAATCTTCAGGCTGAGTTATTTTTATATTGTCGGAGTCACCTTGAACAAGTGCGGGTGATTTCCCTGTCCACTCGATAGCAGAAGCTTCATCAGTAATAACCGCTCCTGCATTCAATGCGCTCTCAAGTGCCTGCGTTAGTAGTTCTGCTCTAAACATTTGTGGAGTGAGTGCATGCCACAGCGCTTCCCGATCAACCGTGTGATCAATATTCTTATTGCCATCAGCCCGCTTCATCGTATCTCTTACCGGGGACGCTAAAATACCGCCGACAGGATGAGCTTGAGAGACGTCAATCAATGTATTTAAATCTTTGTGTTTTACGCATGGTCTGGCAGCATCATGCACCATCACCCATTGCGCTAAACGATTCTGCTTTATGTATTGTAATGCAGAAAGAACGGAGTCAGCGCGCTCTTTCCCACCGGAAACACGAATGACGTCAGGATCTGTCGCTAAAGGAAGTTCAGCAAAATATGGGTCACCATCTGTCACAGCAACCACCACCTTTTCAATCCTAGGATGAGCAAGTAAGCGGCGCACTGTATGCTCTAAGATTGTCATCCCATCAATCATTAAATATTGCTTGGGACGATCTGCCTTCATACGGCTACCGACACCAGCAGCAGGAACGACGGCATAAAGAGAAGAAGCAGGTTGCATCATTTATTTTGCATCCTCATCAATGAGGCGATAGAAAGTTTCCCCTTCTTTAACCATTCCAAGTTCATGACGAGCACGCTCCTCAATGGCATCTAGCCCCTGACGTAAATCATCAATTTCTGCAAACATCTTATCATTACGCTCTTTGAGGTTGGTATTCACCTGATTTTGAACCTCAGTATCGGTGGTGACGGCTTGGAAGTCAGAGATACCATTTTTTCCGAGCCACAATGTGTATTGTAGCCAACCGAGAAGTAACAATAAGGTCAAGGCAAACAGTCGCATAATATTTATTAGAAGAGGAATAAAGCAAGACCACATATATACCACATCGCAGCTTTTCAGGCGAGGTAGAGATATGTGGTCTTATAAAGTTCTGACAGGATATAAGAATTAACCTGCTTTTAAACAAAAAAGTCACTAGACAATCTCATTGCCAGTGACTCTTTCATCCTAAATTAGGCTTGTTGTGTTAGCTCAGTGCAAGGTAAGCAAAAAGACCAACACCTAGAATTAGGCGATAAATAACAAATGGCGTCATACCCATTCTAGAAATCATCTTCAAGAAGAAGTGAATACAAAGGTATGCGCTGACAAAAGAGGTCAGAATGCCCGTCATCAAAAAGCCAAAATGAATCGGTTCGCCACTTGTCACAAGCTCTAGACCAAGATAGCCACCAGCAAGCAAGATAATAGGAATTGACATAAGAAATGAGAAACGTGCAGCTGCTTCACGAGTAAAGCCTAGGTATAGCGCCGCTGTGATCGTTGCACCAGAGCGGGATGTACCTGGGATTATCGCAGCAGCTTGAGCCAAGCCAATGAATAACGCTTTTTTCCAGTCGGCCTGATATTCATCATCCGCCAACTTAGAGTTTTTATCGACGTACCAAAGCAACAGACCAAAAACAATCGTGGTCACCGCAATCACCCATGCACTACGCAAGTATAATTCGATGAAGTCTTTCATCACTAGGCCAAAGATACACGCAGGGATCGTAGCAATGATGATCATCCAAGCTAACTTGGCTTCTTTGCTGCGATCACCTTTAAAAATAGAGCCTAAAAATGCACTGAGAAGTGTTACCACCTCTTTGCGGAAATAAATCATGACTGCTGCTAACGTGCCCACATGCACAGCAACGTCAAATGCTAACCCCTGATCGGCCCAACCTAATATTGCTGATGGCAAGATCAGGTGTGCAGAACTAGAAATAGGTAAAAATTCAGTCAGGCCTTGGATTAAAGCCAGTATAAATGCTTCAAAATAACTCATTACAAACTCATTAAGCGTTAATATCGAACCAGAGTTCGACAGGGATTAGCGAATCCAATTGCTTTGTATTCTGCCAAATTTGTTGCACCGTACGTCCATCCTTAGGGATGATCCGTTCAGGACACAACTCATAAAGTGGTTGAATAACAAAGGGATATTTGTAGATATCGCTCCTGGGGATTTCCGGAGAATTTTCTGAAATCATGTCCCCAAACAAAATGATATCAAGATCAATGGTTCGAGGTTGAAACTTCTGAGCATTCTCTTCCCGTCCCCATGCGCGCTCTATTGTACGTAGGGCCTGTGAAAAATCTCTCAATTCCAAACGGGTTTTCATTTCTACGACAAGATTGTAAAACGCATCACTTTTGAAACCAACTGGCTCACATTCATAAATGGTAGACAGTTTTAGCTCTTGACCTAGTTGACAAAGCTCTTTTAATGCAATTTCAACGTGCTTCTTTCGTTCAATATTCGACCCAACCCCAATATAGGTTGTGATCATAATTGACCTCGTTCAATGATCACGCCAACACCTTTCGCTTGTGGTACGGCTCCTGGTTTGGTCAATCGAATACGAATCCAAGGAACGGCAAATTGAGTCATGATCAATTGAGCAACTTCTTCAGCAACACGTTCAACCAGCAAAAAGCGACCGCCCTCAATATGAGATAATATGACTTGGCTTACTTGCGCATAGTCCAATGCATCTTGCACATCATCACTGTGACCAGCAGGACGATTGTCATGAGCCATTTCAATATCAAGCACCAGCTTTTGCTTAATCTCTTGTTCCCAGTCATACACGCCAATTGTCGTGATCACTTCTAATTGGTCTATAAATACTTTATCCATTGCTACTACTGCCCTTTCCTATACAGGTCGGATACCTAATTTAAGTAAAAAGTCGTACTATCTCTACGAGTAAACGATTTATTTCATCGTTTTATCCCTTACCTACCGAGGCTGAACGTATTCATGCATATTGGTGGTTACTTGGGCATATAAGCACGGTATGATATCAATTACTTGCTTGACTAACATCTGTTTCACACGAGTAACGCTTCTATGACGCCACTTGCACTTGTTATGATCATTTTTGCCTATCTTCTGGGCTCGATCTCCAGTGCGGTGTTGATCTGCCGTCTTTTGCGCTTACCTGACCCTCGTGGCGTCGGTTCCAATAACCCCGGAGCAACCAACGTATTGCGCATTGGGGGAAGAAAAGCCGCAGCCTCGGTTTTATTGTGCGATATGTTAAAAGGCACCATACCGGTTTGGAGCGGCTACTTTTTAAATATTGATGCCGTTGTACTGGGTGTTGTTGCTATCGCCGCCTGCCTTGGTCATATGTATCCCATCTTTTTTCACTTTAAAGGGGGAAAAGGCGTTGCAACTGCACTCGGTGCCATTGCTCCAATAGGCCTAGACTTAACTGCGGCGCTACTGCTGACATGGCTTATCGTCGCATTCACTTTTCGCTATTCATCACTGGCCGCCATTGTAACCGTACTGCTAGCACCACTCTATACTTGGCTTATCAAACCTCAATATACCCTCCCTGTCGCCATGCTCTGTTGCTTAATAGTGTTACGTCACCATCAAAATATTAAACGCTTAATTGATGGTACAGAGCCTAAAGTGGGTGAGAAAAAGAATGGATTAAATAAGGCCTCGTAAATGAGACCTTATTTATATCAATTGGAATAAACCTTGCTCAGAAACTGAGTCAGCATATTGGTGACACAATCTACTTGTTCTAGGTTGGATATATGGCCCGCTTTAGGGATCTCCATGAGTTCAGAACCTGAAATGCAATCATGCATCAGATACGACTCCAACACCGGACGGGGAATGTCTTCTTGTCCAACGGCAATGAGAACAGGCAAAGCTAGCTTTTCGATCTCTTCAATTAAATCCCTGCGACCAAAGACCATTCGTCCGATTCTCGCTACTTCCACAGCTTGCTCTCCTTTTAATTGAGCAAGGTGTTGACGAAAACCTTCAACCAATTGAGGGGAGTCTTGCTTCGCATTTCGCGCAAAAAATAGTGGTGTGACCGCCTCAATAACAGGTTCAGGGACCAATTGAGCCGCAGAGATCGCTTCCAACATGGCAAAATATTTTTTATGAGTAACTTCAGGCTCTAAACCAACAAACGTATCCATTAATACTAAGGCTTGAACGCGAGCTGGCGCTTTTACCGCAACTTCACTTCCCCACATCCCTCCCACGGATAAACCAACAATAGAAAATTGTTCGATGTCCAAGCTATCCATCAACGCGAGAATATGATCCGCGTAATCTTGTAATGAACGCGTTTGCACCGGAGCAAAGTCAGACTCACCATGAGCCCATAAATCCGGAACAATGCATCGGTAAAACTGGCTTAATACCTCAACTTGGGGAGCCCACATTTTAGCGTCCCACAAATAACTGTGACCAAATACAATGACCGGGCCTTGGCCTACATCCTGATACGCCATTTCACGACCATCGACGACAAATTTGTTCATACGACTGTTATCCATAATCCAGTTTTATAAAATGAAACCATACCATTTATCACTCTTCTAGCAACTCTGAACAGCGATAAAAAAGCCGCTCATTTGAGCGGCTGATTCTATAATTCAATTTTTACGCTATAGGCTCTAGCTGATCAATTGGCCAACGCGGAGTTGCTTGAACAGATAGGTCTGCTAGCTCACCATTTTTCAGGCGTTGCATACCCGCATAAGCGATCATTGCACCATTATCGGTACAAAATTCTGTGCGTGGGTAATAAACTTCACCACCAATCTTTTTGGCGAGCTGTTCTAGATCAGCACGTAGGCGTCGGTTAGCACTTACACCACCGGCAATCACAATGCGTTTAAAACCCGTTTGCTCTAACGCACGCTTACATTTAATTGCTAATGTGGCACAGACTGCTTCTTCAAAAGCATAAGCGATATCGGCACGGGTTTGTTCATCATCACCATTTGCCGCAATGGTATTAGCAGTAAAAGTTTTTAAACCAGAAAAACTCATATCAAGCCCTGGACGATCCGTCATTGGACGCGGGAATTTAAAACGCCCAGGCGTTCCTTTTTCAGCGAGTTTAGAAAGCATAGGACCACCGGGATAATCCAACCCCATCAGCTTTGCTGTTTTATCAAACGCTTCACCCGCTGCATCATCAATGGATTCACCAAGGATTTTATATTCGCCAATCCCTTTCACTTCCACCATCATCGAATGACCACCTGAAACCAAAACCGCAACAAATGGGAATGGTGGCGGGTTATCTTCTAACATCGGCGCAAGCAGGTGTCCTTCCATATGATGAACGGCGACGGCAGGTACGTTCCATGCGTAAGCAAGACTGCGACCAATAGTGGCACCAACTAATAATGCACCAACAAGACCAGGGCCTGCTGTATAAGCAACACCATCAATATCTTGTGGCGTCAACTGAGCCTCAGCCATCGCCGCTTTAATCAGCGGAATAGTTTTCTTCACATGATCACGAGAGGCCAATTCTGGCACGACACCACCGTAGTCTGCATGCAACTTCACCTGACTGTATAACTTATGAGAAAGTAGCCCCTTCTCATCGTCATAGATGGCAATGCCTGTTTCATCACAAGAAGTTTCAATACCGATAATACGCATGCTTTACCCTGAGTGGTTCTGTCCTGTCTTTTAAATTGGGCGCAATCTTACCCCGAGTTCGCCTTGCAAACAAATCATGTTCAAACTGGCGAGTAAAAGTTACTCGGGTATATAATCGACAAAAGGCTTTACAAAGCCATTGTGATCGGATTAAAATTCCGCACCATTTTTGATCAAGCTGATTATAGACCGAGCACTAGAGCTTGGGACTTAGAAATCAGCGTTAACGAATTAACCCCTGAGGTGAAAGGCATATGCCAGTAGTTAAAGTACGTGAAAACGAACCGTTCGACGTTGCACTACGTCGTTTCAAGCGCTCTTGCGAAAAAGCAGGTATCCTTTCTGAAGTGCGTCGTCGTGAGCACTACGAAAAACCAACTACAGTTCGCAAACGCGCTAAAGCAGCAGCTCAAAAGCGTCACGCTAAGAAGCTAGCTCGCGAAAACGCTCGTCGCGTTCGCCTGTACTAATAACTAAGTCCTAAAGGATTATAGTTATGGCTCTTATTGATACGCTCAAAGAAGAGCAAAAATTAGCGATGAAAGCCAAGGACAAAACGCGCCTTGGCACTATTCGTTTAGCCCTTTCGGCAATTAAGCAACGTGAAGTTGATGAGCAGATCACTCTGACTGATGACGACATTCTTGCTGTGCTGACCAAAATGGTTAAACAACGTCGCGACTCTGTCGCTCAATTTGAAGCTGCAAATCGTCAAGATTTAGCAGATGCTGAGCAAGCTGAAATCGCTGTACTTGAGGACTTTATGCCTCAACCGCTGACTGACGATGAAGTGGCTGCATTGATTGAAAATGCAATTACTGAATCTGGCGCGGCTGGCATGCAAGACATGGGTAAAGTGATGGGTGTGCTTAAGCCTCAGATTCAAGGGCGTGCAGATATGGGTAAAGTAAGTGGTTTAGTTCGCGCTAAACTGGCTTAAACTCCCAACCTTATTACAACAAGCCGTGCTATCCTTCGGAATGCACGGCTTGTTTGTATCTACCTTTTTGTTTCAGTTAGTACATTTTTCTAAGGTTTTATGGCAGGACACATCCCTCGCAGTTTCATTGATGACCTCCTCGCTCGACTTGATATCGTCGATATTATTGACGCACGCGTAAAACTTAAGAAAAAAGGTAAAAACTACAGCGCCTGCTGCCCTTTCCATAACGAAAAAACGCCTTCCTTTAGCGTGAGCCAAGAGAAGCAGTTCTATCACTGTTTTGGTTGCGGTGCTCATGGTAATGCCATTGATTTTATGATCGAATTTGAGCGCTTGGAATTTGTGGAAGCGATCGAAGAGCTCGCGTCTTTATTAGGCTTAGACGTACCACGAGAACAACGAAGTGGCAGCAGTGGCAATTTTAACAATCAACCACGAGCCAATACCGAACAAAAACGCAATCTATACGATTTAATGGGCAGTATTGCGCAGTTTTATCGTAACCAACTCAAGTTAGCCAACAGCAAGGTTGCTATCGATTACCTCAAAGATCGTGGGCTTTCTGGGGAAATTGTGCAGAAATTTGGCATTGGTTACGTTGCTGATGAGTGGGACTTAGTCCGAAAAAACTTTGGTCAACAAAAACAAGCACAGGACATGTTAGTCTCAGGTGGTATGTTGATCGAAAATGATAAAGGTAACCGCTACGATCGTTTTCGTGGACGCGTCATGTTTCCAATACGCGACCGACGCGGCCGAGTCATTGGCTTTGGTGGCCGAGTGCTTGGTGATGGCACCCCAAAATACCTAAACTCACCGGAAACTCCTATCTTCCATAAGGGCAAAGAGTTATATGGCCTTTATGAAGTCCTGCAGGCTTATCGTGAGCCGCCACAGATCTTAGTCACTGAAGGCTATATGGACGTTGTCGCCCTTGCGCAATATGGTATCGACTATTCAGTCGCATCACTTGGTACATCAACCACGGGCGATCATCTACAACTTCTATTTAGGCAAACGAATACCGTCGTTTGTTGTTACGATGGCGACCGTGCAGGTAAAGAAGCTGCCTGGCGTGCTTTAGAAAATGCCCTTGGCTACCTAAAAAGCGGCAACATATTAAAGTTTTTATTTTTGCCAGATGGTGAAGACCCAGATAGTTACGTTCGTAAGCATGGTAAAGAAGCGTTTGAAGATAAAGTTAAAAATGCTGAACCACTATCTAAATACCTGTTCTCGACCTTGCTTTCTCAAGTGGATGTTGGCAACTACGAAGGTAAAGCAGCATTGCAAGCAATGGCGCTACCACTCATTCACAAAGTCCCTGATGAATCATTGCAAGATCAGCTGCTTAGGGTTTTAGAACAGAAAACTGGCATCTATAAAAAACCGGCTTTACCCGCAGAATCAAAACAGCGACCTCAACCACATAAAGAGATCAAACGCACACCAATGCGTGAAGTAATCGCTTTGCTTATTCAGAATCCAAGCTATGCTCAAATGGTACCGGACCTCTCAAGTGTGAGGGAGTTAACAGTGCCTGGATTAAGTTTATTTGTTGAGGTGCTTGAATATTGTCAACAGCACCCCAATATAAACACCGGCCAGTTACTAGAAAACTGGCGCAACAGAAGTAATGAAGCCCTTCTGTCTCGTCTCGCTGGATGGGAGATCCCACTCGATGACGACAATGAACAAGACATCTTTTTAGATTCATTGGACAAAATACTTGCCCAATGCGTCGAGAAACAAATTGAGAACCTGCAGGCCAAAGAAAGAAGCGTCGGTTTATCAACCGATGAAAAGAGGGAGCTACTAGCATTAATGTTAGATTTGAAAGCGTAACCCTGATTGAATAGTCAGCAACCAATTAATTTGTTACTATGTGTGGTTTGCAACTCGCATACTAATTCCTTCACCAGATACTAAGTTGGATACCGTCTATGGATCAAAATCCGCAGTCACAGCTAAAAACTCTTGTCATTAAAGGCAAAGAACAAGGCTATCTGACCTATGCCGAAGTAAACGACCACCTGCCAGCAGAAATCGTAGATTCCGAGCAGGTCGAAGATATCATTCAGATGATCAACGATATGGGTATTCGTGTAGTAGAAACTGCACCGGATGCTGATGATCTAGCCCTGAACGATGACGATACAATTACCGATGAAGATGCCGCAGAAGCCGCTGCAGCCGCACTTTCAAGTGTAGAGAGTGAAATCGGTCGCACTACTGACCCAGTTCGCATGTATATGCGTGAAATGGGTACTGTAGAACTATTAACCCGTGAAGGCGAAATTGATATTGCTAAGCGTATTGAAGATGGTATTAACCAAGTTCAAAACGCTGTCGCGGAATACCCAGGTACGATTCCTTACATTCTTGAACAGTTTGATAAAGTTCAAGCTGAAGAGCTTCGTCTAACCGACTTGATCACTGGTTTTGTTGACCCTGATGCAGAAGAAACCACTGCACCAACGGCAACCCATATCGGCTCAGAATTAGCTGAGTCTGAACTTGCTGATGAAGATGAAGAAGACACTGACGAAGAAGATGAGGATTCAGAAGATAGCGAAGAAGAAGATACAGGTATCGACCCTGAGCTAGCACTGGAAAAATTCACCGACTTACGAAATGGTTTCCAAAACTACCAGCTTGCGCTTAACGAACATGGCCGTGAAAGTGCGAAAGCATCAGCTGCACAAGATCAGGTGCTGGAAGTCTTCAAAGAATTCCGTTTAACACCAAAGCAGTTTGACTACTTAGTTAATGAACTACGTACTTCCATGGAACGCGTTCGCACACAAGAGCGTCTGATCATGAAAGCTGCCGTTGAATACGGAAAGATGCCGAAGAAATCATTCATCGCTCTTTTCACTGGTAATGAGTCTTCAGAGGCATGGTTAGACGAAATCTTAGCATCTGATAAGCCTTATGCAGATAAAATCCGCTCAAGCCAAGATGATATCCGTCGTTCAATCGCTAAATTAAAAGCAATTGAATCAGAAACGTCTCTAACTGTTCAAAGTATCAAAGACATCAGCCGCCGCATGTCTATTGGTGAAGCGAAAGCACGCCGAGCGAAGAAAGAGATGGTTGAAGCGAACTTGCGTCTGGTTATCTCTATCGCGAAGAAATACACCAACCGTGGCCTACAATTCTTGGATCTTATCCAAGAAGGTAACATCGGTCTGATGAAAGCAGTAGATAAGTTCGAATACCGCCGTGGTTACAAGTTCTCTACTTATGCGACATGGTGGATCCGCCAGGCGATCACTCGTTCAATTGCAGATCAAGCGCGTACGATTCGTATCCCTGTTCATATGATTGAAACCATCAACAAATTGAATCGTATCTCTCGTCAGATGCTTCAAGAGATGGGTCGAGAACCGCTACCGGAAGAGTTGGCTGAGCGCATGCAAATGCCAGAAGACAAAATCCGTAAAGTGCTGAAAATCGCGAAAGAGCCAATCTCAATGGAAACACCAATCGGTGATGATGAAGATTCGCATCTAGGTGATTTTATTGAAGATACAACGCTTGAGCTACCACTTGACTCTGCAACATCAACGAGCCTAAAAGGTGCAACACGTGATGTACTTGCAGGCTTAACGCCTCGTGAAGCAAAAGTACTTCGCATGCGTTTTGGTATCGACATGAATACCGACCACACGCTAGAAGAAGTGGGTAAACAGTTTGATGTAACGCGTGAACGTATCCGTCAGATTGAAGCGAAAGCACTACGTAAACTACGTCATCCAAGTCGCTCAGAAACACTACGCAGCTTCCTTGATGAGTAAACCATGCGATAAATAATAAAAAGGTGAGCAAAAGCTCACCTTTTTTGTATCTCTATGGTTTAAGTGGATAAAAACTAAGCGTAATTACCCCCTATAGTGGCTAGACAGCACCAAGGGCTTCCCCTATAATCTTCACCCTACGTTGGCCCCTTAGCTCAGTGGTTAGAGCAGTCGACTCATAATCGATTGGTCCCCAGTTCAAGTCTGGGAGGGGCCACCAAATTCCAGAAGGTTAGTAAGCGTAGTGTTTACTAACCTTTTTTTGTACCTGACGATTTTGGGTCAGGTAATGGGTCAGGTAAGCCCCGATCACGCACTCTTCTCTGCCTTCTTCCAATACTAATCCGAATACTACGCTGTTGCCAAATATGTCGTTCTGGCTGATAAAACTCTCTCATAGAGAACAAAGAGAGGTATTGAACTCGCAAACCAACCATAAGTAACTTAAATTGCACTTATAGATAATTTCTTATACAGTCACAACAAAAGTGAGTTATAGTGAACTTATATATTAAAACGAACCCAATAGTGACAAAAGTACATTAAAAGGCACTTATGAAAAAAGGGAAGATGGTAAAGGCACAACCTATGCCTGATTTGAATACCGAGTTCAGTATGGAAACACTG
Organism: Vibrio sp. TRT 21S02; assembly: GCF_050113675.1. Lineage (NCBI taxonomy): Bacteria > Pseudomonadati > Pseudomonadota > Gammaproteobacteria > Vibrionales > Vibrionaceae > Vibrio > Vibrio sp. TRT 21S02. The sequence goes on along the minus strand of NZ_JBNJOI010000003.1, from coordinate 6,980 downwards.
GGGAGCGCCATTCGCTCAAAGCGCACCGATAGAGGCTGGCGTATTGATGATCTCGCTTCAAAAGCCAACTTATCTCGTAGAACCGTCATGAAGGTAGAAAAAGGCGATACCAGTGTCACCTTTGCCAATGTACTCGTCCTCATGGACATCTTAGGGCTATCGCTACGCCTTATCGATTTAAACATATTTGTTCGTCCACACAGCCAGATAACCTCCCAAGCTGAAAACAGCGTGAGAAGCAATGAGGACGGTTGGTATGAGTAAGTTACAACAGTTAGACGTATTTATCGGTACGAATACCAAAATTGGTCGTTTGATTCTTCCTGCAATGAAGATAATGAATTCTAATTTACGTGTGAAGATGATTGGATTCTAAACAGAGAGTGAGTATCTGCTCGAAGCCACGATTGGAGACCTTGGTGTAAAAATTGAAGATGTACTGAAAATTTAAAGGATAGTGAGACTTGAGGAACAAGATTAATCGACCAATATTGTAAGGTTCTGTTCATTGCCATATGCGCTTCACACCATGTAATATAGAGCACAAATCAACGCATTTTTGGATTCTGAAATGCGAACATCATAAAAAACAACTGGAAAAACTTACCATAATGGTAAATAATCAACTCAACGTTAGTGCTTTTGAACAGGAACCACCTACTGCCACAACAGATAAACGTATCCATATCGATGGACCATTGTATATGGTAGACGACGTTCTAAAAATTCTCGAATCTGAGGGAAATACGACTATCCCTTGGACCCGCAAGTGTATACACAATATAGAATCACTTGCACTTGATACTGACGATATCCAAAATTTATTAAGACAAGCCATAACCCAAGGCCAATACGTGAATTCTGAGTGGTGCGTTCAAAAGCCAACTGGACCTTGGGCAGCATGTGATAGCTACCGCTTACAAAGAGAGGAATGGCGAGAGCATGCATATAAGTATATGAGCTGTAATTATTATGTAAAATTTGCGATTGGTAAGACAGGTAAAATTCTATTACTTGTGTCATGCCACGTCTCGCAATAAGGATTGAGCAATGACAACTAAAATTTGTCCGATCTGCGAACAAGGCCACTTGAGTACCCAAGAAGAAATTATCCATGTTGAACATATGGGACAGCATGGTTCAATTTCTAGTCAATTTTCAACTTGTGATGTATGTGGAAGTGAACAAGCAACCCCTGCAAATGCTCGTTTTAATAAACGTGCAATGATTGCTTTCAAAAAGCAAGTTCAAGGCCTTTTGACAGGCGTTGAAGTGCGCGAACTTCGTAAGGGTTGGGGTATCAGCCAAGAGGATGCTGCAAAAATATTTGGTGGCGGCCCTGTGGCATTTTCAAAATACGAGTCTGATGATGTAATACAGTCCGAAGCTATGGATAGGCTCATCAGGGTAGCTCGCGATGTTCCAGCCTCTCTCGATAAGCTGATGGCAAATGCAGGCGTTAAGCGTCAAATAGCTACCGACTGGACGACTGTAGCAATAGTAAATTTCCACGATAAATTAAATATCAAGCGAACTCATGTAGTGCGTCAACATGAGTTTGGTTTAGAGGCAAATTATGGCTACTAAAAATAGTAACCACTTACAGAAAGCCATTGAAAATCTGGTTATTGAAGATGTGTATCAGAAAAGTACAAGAGCATTCTGTGCAGACGATTTTGATACTAAATCATATAGTGAAATTGAACACCTTCACATCCAACAGATGCACGTTGTACACAAGAGCGAAACGATTCAGATTGAAGATGATGGTGAATTACTTCGTGTATTCGTGCGACTTGGCACACGATGGATCGTTCCATCAGAAGATGCTGAGAAACCAGATATCAAAGCTGCTATTGAAAGTGATTTTATAGCAGAATACAGAATAAAATCTCCTTTAGAACAAGAATGTATCGATGAGTTTTCATTGAAAAACGCTAGCTACCATGTTTGGCCATACTGGCGAGAATATTTAAGTTCCCAATGTGAGCGCATGAGATTACCAAGAGTTGTCCTTCCTACCGTACAGTTCACTAAATAACTAAGCCAAACCAGTGCTAACTGCACTGGTTTTTAGCCGCTAGATCGATTTCCCCCCAAAGCCACTTACGGACATAAAAACATCCTATTGCCACATAAAGTAAGCGGTATTTAGGCGAACTATATTTATCTAAGCATTCTATTTTACTAGAAACCAATAAAGGGGTAGGCGTTTCAGAATAGAATTGTTATTAATATATTTACCATCAGAGGGTTCAGAACTAAGAGAGCTTTTTTATCTATTAATTAAATGAGCAAACTTTAGTTTTTGATGATTTTAGCGAGAACAGTGTTCTCGCAGTAGCATTCTTCTCAGGCAGCTAGACTCAAAAGGTTAACTTTTATGTTCTGAGAACACCCTTCTATACGGTTAGACTGCTTAAATCTTCACTCACATTCAACAGTCGCAAGTGTAGCGACACTTAGGATAAGCAGAGCAACCATAGAAACTTTTACCCGCATTACGACCTTTTTTAGCAACACGAATCACAAGGCTAGACTGGCAGTTTGGGCAAACCTTGGAATGAGGATCGGGTGTAGGCTCATCAATGACTGGCTTATTCATAAAGCTACGACCATCTTCAATCATGTGGACTAGCTCGCTACCATTAACCAACCACATGCGCTTCTCTTGAGCAAAGGCGATGGCTTCAGAAGTAAAATCTCCCGATGTTACGATGATCATTTTGCTAGCACGATTGTCGATCATCACACCATACATTTCTCTTAAGACTTGAACTCCGACTTTTCTAGCTTTCCAGTGCTTACATTGTACAAGACTCAACTCACCGTCTTTAGTTAACCAAATATCTACCCCACCATCGGCCTGCTTTGAGAAAGATTGTTTAACGTCGTAGCCTTGCTGCTTAAAGTACTCGCCAATGTAGCTTTCAAATTCAATCCAACTGAGGGAATTAAGCGGAGTCGTGTTTTTGTGTGCTCTGATTTGAGACGTCGTCGCAAGATAATTATGCTTTCGCTGATACTGCTTAAAGAACGCAATTGGAGCTGGAATTAAAAACAAAAAAGCAAAATACGGTGCCATTTGCGGAAGATTCGGCCCAATGGCATTGAAGATGAAGTTATCACTGCGAGCCGCTAAACCTGGCAATAGGAAAGATAAACCAACATAAATGCCTGCTGAGAACAAGATACTCACCCACCACGGCGCATCCATCAAATGCCAAATAATTCCATCATTTTTCCGAGCCATAACTCCTCCCAATAAGCATCAAAATGCATTAAAGCACAATTGCCAGACCTAATACATAGAGTTAAATCATGTATTTAGTGGGAGAACAAACAGCTAGAACATTGTTCTAGCAAGAGCATTTTTATTTATTAATTAAATGACCAAACTTTAGTTTTTGATGATGTGAGCGAGAACAGTGTTCTCGCAGTAGCGTTTGAACGCTACCAGCCTTTGCCTATATACCCAAACACGAGTCGGATAATACCTAACTCTGTCTTTCGCCATTCGGAGAACATCGTTCTCCGTTCAACTGATGAAGATTTAAGAAGAAATTAGCTCCCTGAGATAGACAAAAGCAGGAACAAGGTTCCTGCAAGAGCATTTTTATTCGTGTTATTAATCATGTAAACAATGACTTACTTTATATTTACGAAGGTTAAGCGAGAACACTGTTCTCGCAGTAACAAGTTGCATCTATTTTTGTTCTTCTAGCCAGCGCTCAATGTCTTTTCTCTGCCACCCAACAACTCTAGAACTAAGCGTAACAACAGGTGGCATTTTTCCATCCCGACGCCAGCGCCACAAAGTACTTACGCTTACCCCGATCTCTTTCGCTAACTGCTCTTGTCTTACAAACATTTTATTACCTTTATTTCTCTATTATTTAGTCGCATCTTAGGTTCTCATCGCCCAACTCATAATATAGAATAAGCAACAAACCATATTGACATGATAACGAATGGACTTAGATCAAAAGCGCAATGCATTGAGAGTACAGCTAGAAACAGCAATTAATGACTTAAAAAAACAGGCCGAATATCGAGGTTGTAAAATTGCTCAGCGACGTCGCTCTGGGTATTTATACGCTGTTGATGCCGCTCGGAACATTGTTCTGGAACCATGGTTTACCAAGTTACTCAGACAACATGGAACCATACTCAAAAAGTACAGCCGTTCTAATGCTATCCATCTTGCTGAGATCATCGAAAGTTACGGTGGATTAAATAAAACAATTAAACTTATTGAAACGGTGCTAGCTCTACGTGGATTCAGTCTTCATACTCAACGACGCGTCAATTATGCCGATCAAGTACTGTTGGGCTTAAAGGATCTGCGTTCACTCACTCCACAACATCAAGAAGAAGAGGTTCGTTGGAACAGTGTTCTACCTTACTGCGCACTATGCTGGCGTCTACGCAGCCGATCTCACTACTACTGCGAAAAACACCATCCCATCAAGTCCACTAAACTTTATAAACAGCAAAAATACGCAGTTATCACTGCATTGAAACACCTGCCCAACCAGAACAACACTGCTTACGAAAAGTATCTTGCACAGCCTAACAAACAGAAAAAGTTAGGACGACAACTGTATGATCTAGTCAGCGGCTATGCGCCGCATCCACGAGTATTTCTACGTCACTGCAAAGATAGCGCGAAGGCAGGAGACTGGCTCTCGCTATCAAAGAACATTGTTCAGACATGTAAAGTAAACTACCCAGCGAGCTATAAAAAAATAAATCAGATCAAGTCAGATGATTTTGGTCAATGGTCATCATGGTGTATCGCAATAGTGAGATGTTTAGATCCTAAAGAACCAAACGCGTGGAGTGATAAAGAGTGCCTAACGCTTTTCAATGAGTTGAATACTTGGACCACACTGATTGGGATCTTGCATCGCTTCGAATGTGTAGAACGAATCAATAGCATTGAAACTAAGCGTGGACCAGACGTTGGATATGGAGCCAATCTAGAACAACACCAGTTGATCAAAGAGCTGTTAAAACAACAACTAGCCACGAATAGCAAAACTAACTTAAGTGATATCGCTAGAACGCTTGGGCTTAGCAGACAACGCGTACACCAGATCATTAAAAAACATCAATTGCTCTCCTAAACAGCAAAGTAACTGTGCAAAAAACAATCGAATTTATTTTGCATTTTTAATTATTAAATCAAATAAAAATCATAAATATAATTACGAATAATTTAATTATTAAATTGAGCCAAGATAATTATGGCAATAAAATAATTTTTACTTATTGACCTTTTCATGTTATAACTATTATAACTGTTATAATTATTATAAAGTTATAATTCTAATATAACGTTCATCTATTAAAATTTGGATTCTCAAACGAAATGTTCTAATTTTTAGGCCTAAATTTTAGTGCCACCATTGGCAGATTCGCTGCCCGCTGTGGCATTTTTTCTGCCATCCTTGACGATTTCGCTGCCAATCTTGGCAAAACAATGTGCCAAGCAATTTTGGTTTAAAAAAATTAGGCAAACATACAGTGCATTATTTTAATAAATAAAAATAACCTTTTTTGTTTTTATTTCCTATAGATTACATTCAAGGTAAAGACAATATTTAATTTAAACCACATCCCAGATCAAGAGTATATTTTTGATAATATCTCAGTGGTATTGGGGAAAACTTTCAGAAAGTTCTTTCTTCTAATCGAACAAAGGCTGCCACTGTTCGACAACACCTTCTACTCAGTAGCTTCATCACAAAACTCTCACTGCACACATAAACCTATTGATGGCAGCATGTTCAGAGTCTTAGCCTTAGAGACTCACCCATACCGTTACCCACTTCACTGATAAGTCAGTATCTTTTCTGCTTTTATGCATCCTTTGGTATAGTCATGAAATGCATTTGTACTGAGCTGGCTAATCGCATGGAATCGACAATCAATAAATCAAAGCTATCTGAAACCGACATCATCACGAAATTCATTCTTCCTGCTATCAAAGGTGCGGGATGGGATGATATGTCGCAGATTCGCCAAGAAGTAAAACTACGTGATGGTAAAGTCATTGTTCGTGGTCAGGCAGCGGCGAGGAAAAAGGTAAAATCTGCGGACATCGTCCTTTACCATAAACCGAGCATGCCTCTAGCCGTTGTCGAAGCAAAAGCGAATAAGCATGAAATCGGCAAAGGTATGCAACAAGGACTAGATTACGCCAGCCTGCTCGAAGTCCCTTTTATCTTTGCCTCAAATGGCGACGGCTTTATTTTCCACGACAAAACCAACCCAGCTCAACTCGAAACTGAAATTCGACTTGAAGACTTCCCGACACCTCAGCAACTATGGGACAAGTACTGCGTTTGGAAAGGCTACAAAACCGAACACCTTCCAGTCATTACTCAAGATTACCATGATGATGGTAGCGGTAAGTCTCCGCGCTACTATCAGCTACAAGCGATAAACAAAACCGTGGAAGCGGTCGCAGCAGGACAAAACCGTGTACTCTTGGTTATGGCAACGGGTACGGGCAAAACTTACACTGCATTCCAGATTATTTGGCGACTATGGAAGTCCCGAGCTAAAAAACGCATCCTGTTTTTGGCGGACAGAAACATTCTGGTCGATCAAACTAAGACCAACGACTTCCAGCCGTTTGGCACCGCTATGACCAAAGTCACTGGTCGAACAGTCGATCCCGCTTACGAAATCCACCTAGCTCTGTATCAAGCCCTGACTGGCCCAGAAGATCATCAAAAAGCATACAAACAGGTCGATCCTGATTTCTTTGACCTTATTGTCGTTGACGAGTGCCACCGTGGCAGTGCCGCTGAAGACAGCGCATGGCGCGAGATTCTTGAGTATTTCGGTTCTGCGACTCAAATAGGGCTAACCGCGACACCGAAAGAAACCGATATCGTGTCTAACACCGAGTACTTTGGCGACGCCATTTATACCTACTCTCTAAAGCAAGGTATTGAAGACGGTTTCTT